>NZ_JBHWHY010000011.1:0-186918 GCF_042732265.1 Streptomyces sp. NPDC059788
CCCGCGGCCCAGGTCACCGTCGACCTCGTCGCCCGGCAGGTCCGTGCCCCCGGCATCACCGCAGGATTCGAGCTCGACGAAAACGCGCGCTGGCGCCTGCTGGAAGGCCTGGACGACATCAGCCTCACCCTCAGGGAGGAGGAGGCCATCGCCCGGTACGAGGCGAACAGGCCGTCGTTCAAGCCGCGTACGGTAGTAGTCTGACCTCGGGTTTTTTGGCTCAAAGCCTTATTGCGTACGATGCGCCCCTTGCTAGTTGGCAGGGGGCGCATCGGCGTGTGAAGGCAGCTGTTGAGGCCCCGTGAAGCGACAACTCGCCGCAGATGGCACAATTAGCGCATGGAACGCGACGACCAACTCAAGCTCTACGGTCTCGTCGCCGACCGACTCAAGGACGCACACACACGAGTGCGGACACTGCAAGTCCCGGAGGGCGTACGCATGGCGCTGACCCGGAAGCTGCTCGTCATCACGGCGGCGGCGAAACACGATCTGGCGGACGCGGCAAGGCGTCTGGAGTGGTTCATGAACGACCTCGACGAGGGTCGCTTTCCCGAAGACGTGCACGCCGACGGAACTCCGTGAAGGTCGAGTTCGTTGCGGCACAAGGGTGATTAGCCCGTTTCGTGTTTGATTTGCGGTATATATCTGCCTAACGTGCGAAAAGGCTTGAACACTTTCGTTCCAGCAATGTCTCCGAAGGGGAAGACGTGAACAAGGCGCAGCTCGTAGAAGCCATTGCCGACAAGCTCGGCGGCCGTCAGAACGCCGCGGACGCGGTGGACGCGGTACTGGACGCAGTCGTCCGTGCAGTTGTCTCCGGCGACCGCGTATCGGTCACCGGATTCGGTTCGTTCGAGAAGGTGGACCGTCCGGCCCGCTACGCCCGCAACCCGCAGACGGGTGAGCGGGTCCGGGTCAAGAAGACCTCGGTGCCGCGTTTCCGCGCGGGTCAGGGCTTCAAGGACCTGGTCAGCGGCTCGAAGAAGCTCCCGAAGAACGACGTGGCCGTGAAGAAGGCTCCCAAGGGCAGCCTCTCGGGCGGTTCTTCCACCCGTACGACGGCCAAGGCCGCCACCAAGAAGGCCACCGCCAAGAAGACGACGGCGAAGAAGACCACGGCCACCGCCGCCAAGAAGGCCACGCCGGCGAAGAAGACGACGGCCACGGCGAAGAAGGCGACCCCGGCGAAGAAGACCACCGCCACGGCCAAGAAGGCGGCGGCGAAGAAGACCACCGCCACCGCCGCCAAGAAGGCCACCCCGGCCAAGAAGGCCACGGCCACCGCCAAGAAGGCCACCGCCAAGAAGACCGCGCCCGCGAAGAAGGCGACGGCCAAGAAGGCCCCGGCCAAGAAGACCACGGCCCGCAAGACCACCGCCAAGAAGACCACCGCCCGCAAGCGGTAATTCAGCAGCGGCGACGCCACGCGTCGGGCCGGACTCCCCTCGGGGAGCCCGGCCCGCGGTGTGTCCCGGCCCGGCGCCCGTGCGCGGCACGGCCCCGGCGCCCGGTGCGCGGCGCGGTTCAGGGGGCCCGCCGTCTAGGCTGGTCGCCATGCAGGCCACCGCGTACACCTACGATGCCCAGACCCGTTCCGGCAGCGTGCTGCTCGACGACGGCACGCCGCTGCCCTTCGGCACGGCGGCCTTCGACGCGGGCGGCCTGCGGCTGCTGCGGCCCGGCCAGCGGGTCCGTATCGACGTCGAGGGGGAGGCCGGCGACGGCAAGGAAGCGGACGGGCGCCGCATCGTGCTCGTCACCCTCCAGACGTTCTGACGCCTTCCGCGATGGCGCGCGCCCGCGCCCCCGGCACGCAGCGGGCGGTGTGCCGCCCCACGCCCAGGGCCAGCGCGGCCAGCAGATCCTCGCCGGTATCCACGTCCCGGCGGACGGAATCGGCGCCCGACAGCATGATCTCCCGCGCGCCCGATTCCCGGTGACGCGCCCGGGACGGCCCCCCGAAAGCAGGCGCCAATTCCACCCCCGGGGCCGCGGTCAGCAGCGTCGTCCCGATTTCCGCCGCATCCGCGAGAAATGCCCGGGGAAATGCGGCGGCGGCCGACAGCACCCGCCCCAGTTCCGCCGGGCGCAACGCCGGGAGATCCGCGTTGAGCGCCGCCACGGCCGCCGCGGCGCGCCGCCGGCGCACCCGGCTCGCCCCGTACGCGAGCGCCGCGTTGAGTCCCCGGGCCGGTACGTCCGCCACGACGCGCGCTCCCAGGGCCGCCAGCCCTTCCCCGGCCACCGGATCGTCCGTGACAACCGCCACATCCAGCACGTCTTCGCAGGCCAGCGCGGCCGTCACGGTGTCCAGCGCGAACGCCAGTGCCAACTGGGGCCGGAGCGCCTCCCCCGCCGCCGGGGACAGCCTGCTCTTCGCCCGTACCAGGGGTTTCAACGGGACGACCAGGCTCCAGCCCGCGTCCGCTCCGTCTCTTCGCATCGCCCTCATTCTCACCTGCCGCCACCGCCATCCGTGAGCGGCGGGGTTACGGTGTTCTCGACATAGCGGGTACCTGGGGCGACACTTGTGCGGCTGCCGGGTCGCAGCAGCTCAGCAGATCCCACAGATCCCACAAGGAGGGTGTCCCAGTGTCCCGCCGCAGAATCGGCTTCTGGTACCGCTTGGCCGCGGTCATCTGCAAACCGCCGCTCCTGGTTCTGTTCAAGCGGGACTGGCAGGGAATGGAGCACATTCCCGCCGACGGCGGCTTTATCACCGCGGTCAACCACAACTCGTATCTGGACCCGCTCTCGTATGCGCACTACCAGTACAACACCGGACGGGTCCCGCGATTCCTCGCCAAGTCCGGGCTCTTCAAGGGCGGCTTTGTCGGCCTGATGATGCGCGGAACCGGCCAGATCCCGGTCTACCGGGAATCCGCCGACGCCGCGGTGGCCTTCCGCGCCGCCGTGGCCGCCATCAACAAGGGCGAATGTGTCGCCTTCTACCCCGAGGGCACCCTCACCCGCGACCCGGACATGTGGCCCATGCAGGGCAAGACCGGGGCCGCCCGGGTGGCGTTGCTCACGAAGGCGCCCGTCATCCCGGTGGCCCAGTGGGGCGCCAACGCCGTCATGCCGCCGTACGCCAAGGAGAAGAAGCTGCGGCTCCTCCCGCGGAAGACGCTGCGGGTCAAGGCGGGCCCGGCCGTCGACCTGAGCGAGTTCTACGGCAAGGAGCCGACCGCCGAGGTGCTGCGCGCGGTCACCGACAAGGTCATGGCCGCCGTCACCGAGCTGCTCGCCGAGGTACGCGGCGAGCCGGCGCCCGCCGAACCGTACGACCACCGCAAGGACGCCGTCCGGCGCAGCCGGGCCCGCCGGGAGCAGCAGGCCGCCGAGCGGGCGCGCAAACTGGACGAGCAGGGCGTGAAACTGGACGACCAGGCACCGAAGACACAGGAGGATGAAGGCAAGTGACGCGCTGCGCCGTCTACGGCACGGGGTCCTGGGGCACCGCATTCGCGATGGTGCTCGGCGACGCGGGCTGCGAGGTGACCCTGTGGGGCCGTAGAGCGGGTCTGGTCGACGCCATCAACAGCGGCCGGACCAACCCCGACTATCTGCCGGACGTGGAACTGCCCGAGTCCGTACGGGCCACCACCGACCCGGCCGAGGCCGCGCACGGCGCCGATTTCACCGTCCTGGCCGTCCCCTCGCAGACGCTGCGCGGCAACCTCGCCGAGTGGGCGCCGCTGCTGCCCGCCGACACCGTCCTGGTCTCCCTGATGAAGGGCGTCGAACTGGGCACCGCCAAGCGGATGAGCGAGGTCGTCGAGGAGGTTGCCAAGGCCCCGGCCGAGCGCGTCGCGGTGCTGACCGGCCCCAACCTCGCCAAGGAGATCGCCGCCCGGCAGCCCGCCGCCGCGGTCGTCGCCTGCGCGGACGAGGCGGTGGCCCGGCGTTTCCAGGCCGCCTGCCACACCCCGTACTTCCGCCCGTACACCAACACCGACGTGGTCGGTGCCGAGCTGGGCGGCGCGGTCAAGAACGTCATCGCGCTGGCCGTCGGCATCGCCGGCGGCATGGGCCTGGGCGACAACGCCAAGGCCTCCCTGATCACCCGCGGTCTCGCCGAGACCACCCGCCTGGGCCTGGCCATGGGCGCCGACGCGCACACTTTCGCCGGCCTCGCCGGAATGGGCGACCTGGTCGCCACCTGCTCCTCGCCGCTGTCCCGCAACAACACCTTCGGCGCCAACCTCGGCCGCGGTATGTCGCTGGAGGAGACCATCGCGGTCACCAAGCAGACCGCGGAGGGCGTCAAGTCCTGCGAGTCGGTGCTCGATCTGGCCCGCCGGCACGGCGTCGACATGCCGATCACCGAGACGGTCGTGGACATCGTCCACGAGGGCAAGCCGCCGCTGGTGGCCCTCAAGGAACTGATGTCGCGCAGCGCCAAGGCCGAGCGCCGCTGACGGCGGCGGGCCGTGCCCGGGGCGCCGCGCGGACCGCGCACGCCGCCGACCGACCCCACCTGGGGCAGCAGGTACGCTCATCGCGATATGAGCATCGAGACCCCTCCCCAGAAGCCTCGCGTCGCCGTCGTGTTCGGTGGGCGCAGCTCCGAGCACGCCGTCTCCGTGGTGACCGCGGGCGCCGTGCTGGCCGCCATCGACCGCGAGAAGTACGACGTGCTGCCCATCGGCATCACCGCGGACGGCCGTTGGGCCCTGACCGCCGACGACCCCGAGCGGATGGTCTTCTCCGACCGGCGGCTGCCGAGCGTGGCGGAACTGGCCGAGTCCACCGAGGGCGCCGTCCAGCTCCCCACGGACCCGACCAGCCGGGAGGTCGTCTACGGCGAACCCGGCTCGGTCCCGAAGTCGCTGGGCGAGGTCGACGTCGTCTTCCCCGTCCTGCACGGCCCGTACGGCGAGGACGGCACGATCCAGGGCCTCCTGGAGCTCACCGGCGTCCCCTACGTCGGCTCGGGCGTGCTCGCCTCGGCCGTCGGCATGGACAAGGAGTACATGAAGCGGGTGTTCGCCTCCTACGGGCTGCCGGTCGGCCCGTACGAGGTCGTCCGCCCCCGCGAGTGGGAGCGGCCCGACCGGGGCGCGGCGGCCCGGCAGCGGATCGTGGACTTCGCCGGGGAACACGGCTGGCCGATCTTCGTCAAGCCCGCCCGCGCCGGCTCCTCCATGGGCATCACCAAGGTCGACGACGTCTCCGGGCTGGACGAGGCCATCGAGGAGGCGCGCCGCCACGACCCGAAGATCCTGGTGGAGTCGCTGCTCAGCGGCCGCGAGATCGAGTGCGGGGTGCTGGAGTTCGAGGACGGGCCGCGCGGCAGCCTGCCGGCCGAGATCCCGCCGGTCTCGGACCACACCTTCTACGACTTCGAGGCCAAGTACATCGACTCGGCCACCGGTATCGTGCCCGCGCCGCTCACCGCGGAGCAGACCGCCGAGGTCCAGGAGCTGGCCGTACGCGCCTTCGAGGTGCTGTCCTGCGAGGGCCTGGCCCGGGTGGACTTCTTCCTCCAGGACAACGGCGAGTACGTGATCAACGAGATCAACACGATGCCCGGCTTCACCCCCATCTCGATGTACCCGCTGATGTGGCAGAAGAGCGGCGTGAGCTACCCGGAGCTGATCGACCGGCTGATCCGGGCGGCGCTGCGGCGTGCCACGGGGCTGCGCTGAGGCGGCCGGCCCCGGTCCTCAGACCCCGGCCGGCACCGTCTTCTTGACGGCGCCGGCGAGGTCGGTGAGCACATCGACCTCGGGGGTGTACTTCCCGGGCACGCGCACCTCGACGTACGTCTTGCGCAGTACGGTCGTGAAGCGGTAGCCGTCGTCCTGCTTCTCGAAGAGCCACTCGACGCCGTTGACTTCCGCCGCGTCCGCACCAGGGTTGTAATGTTCACTTCCAGGCGTCAGCACGGCGGGCTTCGGCACCCCGCAGCGCAGCCGGACGGCCGGATCGCCCCACACGGCGGTGAAGTCCGAGACCGGATCGGCGGTGCCCCGCTCCAGCCCGTCCACGGTCCGCGGCAACTCCTTCTGGAGCGCCCGGCACTGCCGCGCGGCGCCGCCCGTCGGCGCGGGGGCGGCGGTGGGGACCGAGGACGAGCAGCTCACCGCGGCGAACGCCACGGTGAGCAGGGCCGGAGTCAGCAGCCGGCGCGACGAGGAGATCACCCGGCCGAGCATACGGGGGAGCTAGAGATGGACCACCGGGCAGGTCAGGGTGCGGGTGATGCCGTCCACCTGCTGGACCTTGGCGACCACCATGCGGCCGAGTTCGTCGACCGTGTCCGCCTGGGCCCGCACGATCACGTCGTACGGCCCGGTGACATCCTCGGCCTGGATCACGCCGGGAATCTTGGCGATCACTTCCGCTACGGCCGACGCCTTGCCCACCTCGGTCTGGATCAGGATGTACGCCTGTACCACGGGACCTCCAGGGCGGCTTCGAGGATCATGTGGGAAGAAGGGACGCCACGGTACCGCGTCGGCGCGCGCGCCGGGGAGACCCGCGCGGGGAACGCGACGCGCGGCGCGGGGACCGGCCGCCCCGGGGGAGCGGGGGCCGGCCGCGCGGTGGTGGAGTACGGATCGGCAGCGCAGTACGGATCGTCCGTACGCATCGGAAGGGCAGCAGCATGAAGGGCACCGTGGGCGAGCTGGGAGAGTTCGGGCTGATCAGGGAGCTGACCTCCCGGCTCACCGCCACCCCGGCCGTACGGATCGGTCCGGGCGACGACGCCGCGGTGGTCACCGCGCCGGACCGCAGGGTCGTGGCCAGCACCGACGTACTCCTCGAAGGGCGGCACTTCCGCCGCGACTGGTCCACCGCCTACGACGTGGGCCGCAAGGCCGCCGCCCAGAACCTGGCCGACATCGCCGCCATGGGCGCGGTGCCCACCGCCATCCTGCTCGGCCTGGTCGTGCCCGCCGAACTGCCCGCGACCTGGGTGACCGAGCTGATGGACGGGCTGCGCGACGAGTGCCAGGTGGCCGGCGCCGCCGTGGTCGGCGGCGACGTCGTACGCGGCGACACGATCACCGTCGCGATCACCGCACTGGGGGACCTGCGCAACCAGGAGCCGGTCACCCGATCCGGTGCCCAGCCCGGCGACGTCGTCGCCGTCACCGGCTGGCTCGGCTGGTCGGCGGCCGGCTACGCGGTCCTCACCCGCGGCTTCCGCTCCCCGCGCGCCTTCGTCGAGGCCCACCGCCGCCCCGAACCGCCGTACCACGCGGGCCCGGCGGCGGCCGGCCTCGGCGCCACCGCCATGACGGACGTCAGCGACGGCCTGGTCGCCGACCTGGGCCACATCGCCGAGGCCAGCAAGGTCCGCATCGACCTGCGCTCCGGCCAGATCGACATCCCCTCGCAGATGTCCGACATCGGTACGGCCGTCGGCGTGGACCCCATGCAGTGGGTGCTCAACGGGGGCGAGGACCACGCCATCGTGGCCACGTTCCCGCCGGACGTGAAGCTGCCCGCCCGCTGGAAGGTGATCGGCGAGGTGCTGCACCCGTCGGCGCTGCCGCAGGTGACGGTGGACGGGGCGCCGTGGGCCCACGCGGGCTGGGACCACTTCGGCGCGGACCAGGACGACGAGCCCGCCGGCGCCTGAGGGACCGCGGGAAGGCCCGGCGCGGGGCCCCCGGTAGATTCGCCGGTATGCGCACACCTCCACGCGTCCTGACCGTCGCCGGGTCCGACTCCGGCGGCGGCGCGGGCATCCAGGCCGACCTGAAGACGATGCTGGCGCTCGGCACGCACGGCATGAGCGTGCTGACCGCCGTCACCGCGCAGAACTCACTGGGCGTGCAGGGCGCGTGGGAGCTGCCCGCCGAGGCCGTACGGGCCCAGTTCCGCAGCGTCGTGGACGACATCGGCGTCCAGGCCGTCAAGACCGGGATGCTCTCCTCACCGGAACTGGTCGAGACGGTCGCGGACCTGCTCGCCGGGGTGTCCGCGCCGGTCGTCGTCGACCCGGTCGGCGTCTCCAAGCACGGCGACGCGCTGCTGGCGGCCTCCGCGCTGGACGCCGTGCGCACCAAGCTGCTGCCCACGGCCACCCTCGCCACCCCCAACCTCGACGAGGTCGCCCAGCTCACGGGCGTACGGGTACGGGAGGAGGCCGACATGCCGCGCGCCGCCGCCGCGGTCCTCGGCTTCGGACCGCGCTGGGCGCTGATCAAGGGCGGCCACCTGAAGGGCGACGCCGCCGACCTGCTCACCGACGGCACCGAGGTGCACTGGCTGCGCGCCCGGCGGCACGACAACCGGCACACCCACGGCACCGGCTGCACGCTCGCCAGCGCCGTCGCCGCCCGGCTCGCCCACGGGGACACGGTCCCGGAGGCCGTGGCGGCGGCCAAGGAGTACGTCACCGGCGCCATCGCGGGCGGCTTCCGCCTGGGCGCGGGGATCGGGCCGGTGGATCACGGGTGGCGGATGCGGGGGTAGGACGCCCGGCGCACCGGTGCGCCAGGCGCCGTGCCCCGTGCGCCACTGCCCGGGGCACCGCGCGCCGGGTACGGCAAAAAGCCGGCCCACCGAGGTGGACCGGCTTTCAGGCAACCGGCGGGCTGCGCTACGACTAGGACGTCAGCGCGAGACCTTGCCGGCCTTGATGCACGAGGTGCAGACGTTGAGCCGCTTCGGCGTGCGCCCGATGACCGCGCGCACCGTCTGGATGTTGGGGTTCCAACGACGGTTGGTACGGCGGTGCGAGTGGGAAACGCTCTTGCCGAAGCCCGGCCCCTTGCCGCAGACGTCGCAGTTGGCAGCCACGGGTCACTCCAAAGACTTCAGATGCACTTACGGTGAATCCCGACGAGCGGAGTGCATTGAACCGACCCGATTCGCCAGGAGAGGAATGGCCCGATTCGCATCGGGCAACCGGAGCAGCATACAACGACCGCTCCCGTAGAACGAAACTACCATGAGCGCCCGGGCCCCCGCCCCGGCCGCCGGGCCCCGCGCGACTACTGTGCGGTGGATCGCATGACCGAGCCGAGCCCGCGACGGGCCGCTGGCCGAGGAGGACGAACGGTGCCGCACCCGCTCGACGCCGATGCGGTACGCACCTGGTGCGCCCTGGCGCTCCAGGCCCTGGGCCGGGAGCGCGAGCGGATCGACGCGATCAACGTCTACCCGGTGGCCGACGGCGACACCGGCACCAACCTGTACCTGACCGTGGAGTCCGCGGCCCGCGCGGTCGAGGCCGCCTTCGACGGGCACGGCGCCTCGGGCACCGCCCCCGGGCTGGCCGACGCCGTCGGCGCCATGGCGCACGGGGCCCTGATAGGCGCGCGCGGCAACTCCGGGACGATCCTCGCCCAGCTGCTGCGCGGCATGGCGGAGATCCTGGGGGACGGTTACGGGGCCGAGCCCGGCGGTCCGGCGGCGGCACTGAAGCGGGCCCTGCGGCGGGCGGCCGAGTCGACGTACGAAGCCGTGGCGCACCCCGTGGAGGGCACGGTCCTCACGGTCGCCACCGTGGCCGCACAGGCCGCGGAGCGGGCCGACGGCACCCCGGCTGCGGTGGCGCGCGCCGCGTACGAAGGAGCGCGTACCGCCCTGGACGCGACGCCGGGACAGCTGGCGGTCCTGGGCCGGGCGGGGGTCGTGGACGCGGGCGGCTGCGGCCTGGTCGCGCTGCTGGGCGCGCTGGCCGGTGCGCTGTCCGGGGAGGTGCCGACGGCGGCGATCGCGGTACGCCCGGACGCCCCCGTCCCGGTACCCGGCGGCTGCCCGGCCGTACAGGGGGACGCACCGGACCAGGAGGGACCGCACGGCGACCCGGACGGGCCCGCCTTCGAAGTGATCTACCTCCTCGAAGCCGACGACGCCGCCGTGGCCCGGCTGCGCACCCGGCTGGACGGCCTCGGCGACTCCCTGGTGGTCGTCGGCGGCGACGGGCTGTGGAACGTGCACGTCCACGTGGACGACGCGGGCGCCGCCGTCGAGGCGGGCATCGAGGCGGGTCGCCCGTACCGCATCCGGATCACCCACTTCGGAGCGCCGGACGGCGGCCGGGGCACCCGCCGCCGCGAGCCGGAGCCGGCGGCGCGCGCTGTGGTGGCCGTGGTGCCGGGCGACGGGCTCGCCGGGCTGTGCGCCGAGGCCGGCGTGACCGCGGTGACCGTGCGCCCCGGGGAGCCGCCCGCCAGCGGCGAGCTGGTCCAGGCGATCCGGCAGGCGCACGCCCGCGAGGTGATGCTGCTGCCCAACGACCCCGAGCTGCGGCACACGGCGGCGGCAGCGGCCGAGCAGGCCCGTACCGAGGGCGTACGGGTCGCGCTGATCCCCACCCGCGCCGCCGTCCAGGGCATCGCCGCGCTGGCCGTGCACGAGCCGGCCCGCAGCTTCGACGAGGACGTGGTGGCCATGACCGCGGCCGCGGGCGCCACCCGCTACGCGGAGCTGGCCGTCGCCGAACGGCAGTCCTGGACGATGGCCGGGGTCTGCCAGGCCGGGGACGTCCTCGGAATGATCGACGGGGATGTGGCGGTGATCGGCTCGGACCTGGCCACGACCGCGGCGACCGTACTGGACCGGATGCTTTCCGCGGGCGGGGAAATGGTCACGCTCGTGCTGGGCGCGGAATTCCCCGATTCCGTCGCCGAGCGCCTGGAAAGGCACGTACGGGAGCGCTATCTGGCCGTGGACACCGTCGTCTACGAAGGCGGGCAGCGCGGCGCGCCGCTCCTCATCGGCGTCGAATAACGGCCGGGAAGGCGGTGCGGAAATCCGTACCGCCCCGGCGGATTCCCGGGGCCTGCCGCCGGTTGTCAGTGGCGTGGTGTGCAATGGTCTGCGTGTCCGCGCTCGACGAACCCCTGAAGAAGATTCTCGGTGGCACCACCGCCAAGGTGATGGCCGAGCATCTCGGTCTGCACACGGTTGGCGACCTGCTGCACCACTACCCGCGCAAATACGCGGAGCGCGGTGAGCTGACCCGGCTCTCCGACCTCCCGCTGGACGAACACGTCACGGTCGTCGCACAGGTCGCGGACGCCCGGGTGCTGAAGTTCAACAACGGCCGCGGCCAGCGCCTGGAGGTGACCCTCACCGACGGCAGCGGCCGGCTCCAGCTCGTCTTCTTCGGCAAGGGCATCCACAAACCGCACAAGGACCTGCTGCCCGGCCGCCGCGCGATGTTCGCGGGCAAGGTCTCGGTCTTCAACCGCAAGCTGCAACTGGCCCACCCCGAATACGCGCTGCTGGACGGCGAGGGCGGCGAGGAGGCCGTGGACGCCTTCGCGGGCCGGCTCATGCCGATCTACCCGGCCTGCCAGCAGATCGCCTCCTGGAAGATCGCCAAGGCGGTCGACGCGGTGCTGCCCAGCGCCCGCGAGGCACTCGACCCGCTGCCGGAGAGCCTGCGCGCGGGCCGCGCGCTGCTGCCGCTGCCGGACGCCCTGGAGAAGGTCCACCGCCCGCGCACGAAGGCCGACATCGAGGACGCGCGCTCCCGGCTGAAGTGGGACGAGGCCTTCGTCCTCCAGGTCGCGCTGGCCCGCCGCCGCATGGCCGAGACCCAACTCCCCGCCGCCCCGCGCCCGTTGACCCCCGGCGGCCTGCTCGACGCCTTCGACGCCAAGCTCCCCTTCACCCTCACCGAAGGCCAGCGGAAGGTCAGCCGCGAAATCTTCGACGACCTGGCGACGGAGCATCCGATGCACCGGCTTCTGCAAGGCGAGGTGGGTTCCGGGAAGACCCTGGTCGCCCTCCGCGCCATGCTCGCCGTCGTGGACACCGGCGGCCAGGCCGCGATGCTCGCCCCCACCGAGGTGCTCGCCCAGCAGCACCACCGCTCCATCACGGAGATGATGGGGGAGCTGGCCGAAGGCGGCCTCCTGGGCGGTGCCGAGCACGGTACGAAGGTCGTGCTGCTGACGGGCTCGATGGGCGCCCCCGCCCGCCGCCAGGCCCTGCTGGATCTCGTCACGGGCGAGGCCGGCATCGTCATCGGCACCCACGCCCTGATCGAGGACAAGGTTCAGTTCCACGACCTGGGCCTGGTCGTCGTCGACGAACAGCACCGCTTCGGCGTCGAGCAGCGCGACGCCCTGCGCGGCAAGGGCAAGCAGCCCCCGCACCTGCTCGTCATGACGGCCACCCCCATTCCCCGTACGGTCGCGATGACCGTCTTCGGCGACCTGGAGACCTCCGTACTGGACCAACTCCCCGCCGGACGCTCGCCGATCGCCAGCCACGTCGTGCCCGCCAAGGACAAGCCGCACTTCCTCGCGCGCGCCTGGGAGCGGGTCCGCGAGGAGGTGGAGAACGGCCACCAGGCGTACGTGGTCTGCCCCCGCATCGGCGACGAGGAGGACGCGCCGAAGGCCAAGGGCGCCAAGAAGAAGGCCGAGGAGGAGGCCGCCGCGGGCGAGGACAAGCGGCCCCCGCTCGCCGTCCTGGACGTCGCCGACCAGCTCACGAAGGGCCCGCTCGCCGGGCTGCGCGTCGAGGTGCTGCACGGCCGGATGCACCCGGACGACAAGGACGCGGTGATGCGCCGGTTCGCGGCCGGGGAGGCCGACGTCCTGGTGGCGACCACCGTCATCGAGGTCGGGGTGAACGTGCCCAACGCCACCGCCATGGTGATCATGGACGCGGACCGCTTCGGCGTCTCCCAGCTGCACCAGCTGCGCGGCCGGGTCGGCCGCGGCTCCGCCCCGGGCCTGTGCCTGCTGGTCAGCGAGATGCCCGAGGCCGGCCCCGCGCGGGCCCGGCTCGCCGCGGTGGCCGGCACCCTGGACGGCTTCGAGCTGTCCCGTATCGACCTGGAGCAGCGCCGGGAGGGCGACGTCCTCGGCCAGGCCCAGTCCGGCGCCCGTACGTCCCTGCGGATGCTCGCCGTCATCGAGGACGAGCAGGTCATCGAGGCCGCCCGCGAGGAGGCCACCTCCGTGGTCGCGGCCGACCCCGAGCTGACCGGCTATCCGGAGCTGCGCATCGCCCTCCAGGCCCTGCTGGACGCCGAGCGCGAGCAGTACCTCGACAAGGGCTGAGCGGGGCCGGGGCCGGGCGGCGCGGCCCCGCGCCGCCCGACGCCATATCGTGGGGTCGTGGCCCGCGCAGGCGGGCCGCCCCACCCGCAGCGCGAAGGACCGAGACCCATGACCCGCGTGATCGCCGGCACGGCCGGCGGCCGGCGCCTGGCCGTGCCCCCCGGCAACGGCACCCGCCCGACCTCCGACCGGGCGCGCGAGGGCCTGTTCTCCACCTGGGAGTCGCTGGACGGCCCGCTGTCCGGCGCCCGGGTGCTCGACCTGTACGGCGGCTCCGGCGCCGTGGGCCTGGAGGCGCTGTCCCGCGGCGCCGCGCACGTCCTGCTGGTCGAGGCCGACGCCCGCGCCGTCCGCACCATCCGCGACAACGCCCGCGCCGTCGGCCTGCCGGGCGCCGAGGTCCGCGCCGGCAAGGCCGAGCAGGTGATCGCGGGGCCGGCCCCGGACGAGCCGTACGACGTGCTCTTCCTCGACCCGCCGTACGCCGTCACCGACGTCGATCTTGGGGAGATCCTCCTCACACTCCGCCGACGGGGCTGGTGCGCCGAGGAGGCACTCGTCACCGTGGAGCGGAGCACCAGAGGCGGTCCGTTCCCCTGGCCTGCCGGGTTCGAGGCCGTTCGGTCCCGGCGCTACGGCGAGGGAACGCTTTGGTACGGTCGCGCCGCTTCGACGTGCGACAACGCGTCATGACCGGACCGGAGAGCGAGGAACCTCAGTTGCGCCGCGCAGTCTGTCCGGGGTCGTTCGACCCCATCACCAACGGGCACCTGGACATCATTGCCCGGGCCTCCAGGCTCTACGACGTCGTCCACGTCACCGTGATGATCAACCAGGCCAAGAAGGGCCTGTTCTCGGTCGACGAGCGGATCGACCTGATCCGCCGGGCCACCGCCGAGTACGGCAACGTCGAGGTCGAGTCCTTCCACGGCCTGCTCGTCGACTTCTGCAAGCAGCGCGACATTCCCGCCATCGTCAAGGGGCTGCGGGCGGTCAGCGACTTCGACTACGAGCTGCAGATGGCCCAGATGAACAACGGTCTCTCCGGCATCGAGACCCTCTTCATCCCCACCAGCCCCACCTACAGCTTCCTCTCCTCCAGCCTGGTCAAGGAGGTGGCGGCCTGGGGCGGCGACGTGTCCCACCTCGTACCGCCCTTCGTCCTGGAGGAGCTGACCGAGCGGCTCGGCGCCAAGTGATCGGCTGACGCCCGGTCAGCAGGTGTCGGTGCGGGGGTCTGTGGACGTACAGTCGTCCCCGTTCCGTCGTACCGACCCGGAGAGTGGCGAGTCCAAGGTGGACGTGCAGAAGAAGCTCGACGAGATCGTCCGGACCGTCGGCAGCGCCCGGTCCATGCCCATGTCGGCCTCGTGCGTGGTCAACCGCGCCGAGCTGCTCGCCATGCTGGAGGAGGTGCGCGCCGCCCTTCCGGGGTCGCTGGCCGAGGCCCGGGAGCTGATCGGCGGCCGTGAGCAGCTGGTCGAGGAGGCCCGCGCCGAGGCGGAGCGGATCATCGAGTCCGCCAACGCCCACCGCGGCTCGCTGATCTCCGACACCGAGGTCGCCCGGCAGTCCCAGGCCGAGGCCGACCGCATCCTGGCCGAGGCCCGCCAGGAGGCCGAGGAGATCCGCGCCGAGGCCGACGACTACGTCGACAGCAAACTGGCCAACTTCGAGGTCGTCCTCACCAAGACCATCGGCTCGGTCGACCGCGGCCGCGAGAAGCTGCTCGGCCGCGCGCCGGGCGAGGGCGGCCACCAGGACGAGGACGGCGTACAGGCGCCCGAGCCCACCGCCGACCCGCAGGCCCTCAGGGAGCGCGCCGACCGGTACGTGGACGCCAAATTCGGCGCCTTCGAGGCCGTACTGACCAAGACCCTGGAGGCGGTCGGCCGCGGCCGGCTCAAGCTCCAGGGCGTCCGCCCGACGGACGAGCTGGGCGGCCTGGCCGTGCAGCAAGACGGCCGCCACGCGGGCCACACCGGCGACGCCGAGTACCTCGCGGGCCTCGCCGAGCTGGCCGCCCCCGTACCGCCGCAGCCCCAGGCCCCGCCGCAGCCCACCGTGCCGCCCCAGGCACAGCCCGTGGTCCAGCAGGACTACTACACAGACCCGGGCTACCAGCAGCAGGACGCCTACGGCTACCAGCAGGCTTCGTACGCGCAGCAGGACCCGTACGGCTACGGCTGGCAGGACCCGCAGGCCCAGCAGCACCAGCAGGGCTACGACCCGAACGCGGCCTACCTCCCGCACCAGCAGGCCCAGCTCCCCGGGCAGGCGCCCGAGGGGCGGGCGGCGCAGCCCGCCGCGCTCGACGAGACCAGTCTCTTCGACACGAGCATGATCGATCTGGACCGGCTGCGGCAGTACGAGGAGGGGCGGCAGTAGCGGATTGGGCCTATCGGGACCGTTCCAGTATCCTGGCTCTTCGGTCGCGTGTACGTCCGCGATCACTGCTGCCCGGTTGCCTGCCGGTGACAGGGCGGCTCGTACGTCAGCGTAGAAAGCAGGAAGCCATCAACGCCCGCCTCGACCATCGTTCCCCGCTCGTGTTCGACACGCGCGATCTGGGACGTCGTCCCGGTGCGCTGCAGCGGCTCTCCCGCACCGTCGAGGCCCCCCGGGACCTCGGCAACGAGGTCATCGGAGTGCCCGAGGGCGCGCCGGTGGAACTCGAATTCCGCCTGGAGTCCGTCATGGACGGGGTGCTTGTCACAGGTACCGCCCGTGCATCGGTCCAGGGGGAGTGCGTAAGGTGTCTGGAGCCGCTGGAGCGCGAGCTCGTAGCGGACTTCCAGGAGATGTTCTCCTACCCCGACGCCGACGCCAGGACCCGCACCGCGGAGCCCGGCGACGACGCCGAGGAAGAGGAGGACACTCTCTTCCTTGAGGACGACCTGTTCGACCTCGAACCCGTGCTGCGTGATGCGGTGGTGCTCGCACTGCCGATGCAGCCGGTGTGCCAGGACGACTGCCCGGGCCTGTGCTCCCAGTGCGGAGAGCGGCTCGCGGACGACCCGGACCACCACCACGACGCCGTCGACATCCGTTGGGCGGCACTGCAGGGACTCGCCACCGACCTGGACGGCGAGAAGGACAACATGGGCGGCGCCGAAGCGGGCGTCGACGAGAAGCAGGAGAAGTAGCCGTGGCTGTTCCGAAGCGGAAGATGTCGCGCAGCAACACGCGCCACCGCCGGTCGCAGTGGAAGGCTGCGGTCCCCACCCTGGTGGCGTGCGAGCGCTGCCACGAGCCGAAGCAGCAGCACATCGCGTGCCCGAGCTGCGGCACCTACAACAAGCGACAGGTCCTCGAGGTCTGATCGGCTGGTGACAGGCTCTATGTCAGACGCCCAGACGTCTCCCCGCAAGCGCGGGGCTGAAACGGCACCGGCGGACACGGCCTCGTCCCACACGCTTCTGGAAGGGCGGCTCGGGTATCACCTTGAGTCCGCCCTTCTGGTGCGTGCGCTGACGCACCGCTCGTACGCATACGAGAACGGCGGCCTGCCCACCAACGAGCGGCTGGAGTTCCTCGGGGACTCGGTGCTCGGCCTGGTGGTCACGGACACGCTGTACCGCACCCACCCCGACCTGCCCGAAGGCCAGCTGGCCAAGCTGCGGGCCGCGGTGGTCAACTCGCGTGCACTCGCCGAGGTGAGCCGTGGCCTCGACCTCGGCGCCTTCATCCGCCTCGGCCGGGGCGAAGAGGGCACCGGAGGCCGCAACAAGGCCTCCATCCTGGCCGACACCCTCGAAGCGGTGATCGGCGCGGTCTATCTCGACCAGGGCCTCGACGCGGCGGGCGAGCTGGTGCACCGGCTCTTCGACCCGCTCATCGAGAAGTCCGCCGGCCTGGGTGCCGGCCTGGACTGGAAGACCAGCCTCCAGGAGCTGACCGCGACCGAAGGTCTCGGTGTCCCGGAGTACCTGGTCAGCGAGACCGGTCCGGACCACGAGAAGACCTTCACTGCTGCTGCCCGCGTCGGTGGTGTCTCGTACGGCACCGGCACCGGCCGCAGCAAGAAGGAAGCCGAGCAGCAGGCGGCGGAGTCCGCCTGGCGGGCGATCCGCGCGGCGGCGGACGAAGCGGCCGAGCGGGCCGCGGACGCGCCGCCGGCGGGGGAGCCCGTGGTTCCCCCGGCCGGGGATCCGCCCGTCGCCGGCTGAGCGGCACGCTCCGTACTCCCGGCCGTCCGCCCCTTCAGGGGGAGGGCGGCCGGACAGTGCTTTGCGGGGGCTCGGCGTGTACGGGGCGGGGTTCGCTGCCTCGTCCGGTCCGCACCGTGCGCCGCGCCTGCTCCATCCGGTCGGCACCCTGCGCCGCACCGGCCACATCGGGTCGGCACCGTGTCGCCGCACCCGCCATATCCGGTCCGCATCATCCGCCGCACCCGTCACATCCGTACCGAGTCCGTCGCGTGCCCGCGGCAGACGCCCCCAGACGAGGAGAGCCGTGCCCGAGCTGCCCGAGGTCGAGGTCGTACGCCGCGGACTCCAGCGCTGGGTACGGGGGCGTACGGTCGACACCGTCGAGGTCCGGCACCCGCGGGCGGTTCGCCGCCACACCGCGGGCGCCGTCGACTTCGCCACGCGCCTGAAGGGGCAGCGCATCGGCGAGGCCCGGCGCCGCGGCAAGTACCTGTGGCTGCCGGTCACCGACGGCCTGTCCGTCCTGGCCCACCTCGGCATGAGCGGACAGCTCCTCGTCCAGCCGCAGGACGCCCCCGACGAGAAGCACCTGCGCGTCCGCTTCACCTTCGACGACGACGCCGGCACCGAACTGCGCTTCGTCGACCAGCGGACCTTCGGCGGACTGTCGCTGCACGACGCCGTACCCGGCGACCCCGACGGGCTGCCGGACGTCATCGCGCACATCGCCCGCGACCCCCTCGACCCGGCCTTCGACGACGCCGCCTTCCACGACGCGCTGCGCCGCCGCCGGACCACCGTCAAGCGCGCGCTCCTGGACCAGTCGCTGATCAGCGGAGTCGGCAACATCTACGCCGACGAGGCGCTGTGGCGCTCCCGTCTGCACTACGACCGTCCGACCGCCACCCTCACCCGCCCGCGCACCACCGAGCTGCTCGGTCACATCCGGGACGTGATGAGCGCGGCGCTGGCCGTCGGCGGCACCAGCTTCGACAGCCTGTACGTGAACGTCAACGGCGAGTCGGGCTACTTCGAACGGTCCCTGGACGCCTACGGGCGTGAGGACGAGCCGTGCCGCCGCTGCGGTACGGCCATGCGCCGCCGTCCCTGGATGAACCGGTCCAGCTACTTCTGCCCGCGCTGCCAGCGGCCGCCGCGGGCGTAGCGGGAGCGCCGGCGGGGCGTTGGGCCCGGCAGCCGGGGCTCACGCCTGCGGCGAGCCGGGCTCGCTCCCGCCTTCGAGGACCCGGGCTCGCTCCCGCCTTCGAGGACCCGGGCTCGCTCACGCCTCCGCGCGCGCCGCGTCGTACCTCTCCTGCGCCGCCAGCACGGCCTCCATCCGGCTCTCCACCAGATCGATGAGCCCCAGCAGCCGCTCGGCCACCTCCTGCCCCAGCGGCGTCAGCTCGTAGTCCACCCGCGGCGGGTTGGTCGGCTGGGCCTCGCGGCGGACCAGACCATCGCGCTCCAGGGCGTGCAGGGTCTGGGAGAGCATCTTCTCGCTGACGCCGTCGACCTGGCGCCGCAGCTCGTTGAAGCGGAACGTGCCCTGGTGCAGCGCGCCCAGCGTCAGGCTGCCCCAGCGGTCGGTGACGTGCTTGAGGGTGTCGCGCGACGGGCACGTGCGTGCGAAGACGTTGAACGCCATGTCCGTCGCCATGTCCGTGCCGACTTCCGGGACCTGCCCCGAGCTGCCCTGATCCGTCATACCGCCAGCCTACTCCCGCACAGCGCTAACTGGACTATTGCGCTTTCTAAAAGTTAGTGCTTTCCTTTGGTTATTGCCCGCGCCGCAGCTCGCCGCGCGGCACGAAGCCGAGGAGCCCGCCATGACCACGCCCGCCCCCGCCGCCGCCCCCGTCCCGCCCGTCGTCGCCATCGCGTACCACTCGGGCTTCGGGCACACCGCGGTGCTCGCCGAGGCGGTGCGCGCCGGCGCCGCCGAGACCGGCGCCACCGTCCACGTGGTCAAGGTCGACGAGATCACCGAGGACGGGTGGGCGCTGCTCGACGCCGCCGACGCGATCGTCTTCGGCTCGCCGACCTACATGGGCACCGCGTCCGGCGCCTTCCACGGCTTCGCCGAGGCCACCGCCAAGCGCTGGGCGACCCGCGCCTGGCAGGACAAGCTCGCGGCGGGCTTCACCAACTCCGCGTCCAAGAGCGGCGACAAGCTGCACACCCTGCAGTTCTTCTCCGTACTGGCCGCCCAGCACGGGATGCACTGGGTCAACCTCGGCCTGCTGCCCGGCTGGAACTCCACCACCGCCTCCGAAAACGACCTCAACCGTCTCGGCTTCTTCCTGGGCGCCGCCGCGCAGTCCGACAACGACCGGGGTCCGGACGGCGTCCACAAGGCGGACATAGCCACCGCCGAGCACCTCGGCCGCCGCGTTGCCGACCAGGCCGCGATCTTCGCCGCCGGGCGGGCCGCCGTCACCGCCTGACCCGTGGCCGCCGGACCGGGGCGCCCACGGGTGTCGTACGCGCCCGCCCCGCGCGCCCTGTCCCGGGCGTGCCGCCCGTACGCGGGGACCTGTACACGCCGACCCACCCGCATACGCGTGCTTTCGTACGGATGGAGATGCGACCCTGTAGCCAGGGGGCCATACCTTCGGAGGTTGGAATCCGATGGCGACGAGTATGCATCTGGTCTGGAGCTCGGCGGCGCCCGGCAGCGTCGTGTACGAGACACACGCGATCGAGGTGGTCGAAGAAGGCGGCGTACACGGAGAGGTCGTCAGCGAGCGGCACGAGGTCACGGTGCGCAGCCGCGCCCACGCGGAGGAGATCGCCTCCGAGCACGACTACGAGCTCTACCGGGACGGCCCGGAGTGGGAGAGCCTCCCCGAGGACGCCGCGGGCGCCGAGGACGCGGAGGCCTGAGCGAGGACGCCTAGGTCTGAGCCGGCTCCGGTGGCCCCGGCCGGTTCAGAATCCGAAGTCCTGCGTCCACCACGGTCCGCCGGACCCGAAGTGCGCACCGACCCCCAGGGTCTTGTAGTCGCAGTTGAGTATGTTGGCGCGGTGCCCGGGGCTGTGCATCCAGGTGTCCATCACCGCGCGGGCGTCTGCCTGGCCGCGGGCTATGTTCTCGCCACCGAGGTTGTCTATGCCCGCTTTCTTGGCGCGGTCCCAGGGGCTGCGGCCGTCGGGGTCGGTGTGGTCGAAGAAGCCGCGGCGAGCCATGTCGTCGCTGAAGTCACCGGCCAGCTTGCCCAGTTCGGGGTCGGCGGTCACGGGTGAACAGCCGGCCTTCGAGCGCTCCTGGTTGACCAGGGACAGTACCTGCGACTCGGCGTTCGCGGGTGGGGTGTCCGACGCGGCGGCGGAGGCGGTCGGCGTGCTCTTCGGGGGCGCGGGGACGGGGGCCGTACGCTCCGGCCGCTTCGTGCGGTCCCGGTCCGGGCCGGTGTCGGCGGGCTTGGACGGCCGCTTGGGGGCCGGGGTGGCCGAGGGGGTGGTGGCAGGCGTGGGGCGTGTCCGGTCCGGGAGGCCGGGGCGGCTCTCACCGCGGCTGGCCTGACCGGTGCCGCGGTCCGTCGGCGAGACGGACGCCGTGTCGCGCGGTGGTGTGTGCGGCAGGGAGCCCGCGCGTATTCGATCGCCGGTGCCGCCGCTGCCGCCCCAGTCGTACTGGCTGCCGCCGGGCAGCAGGCCGGAGGCGACGGCGACCGCGCCCATCGCCACGGCGGCCGAGGCGCCGAGCAGGCCGGTGCGGACCGGAGCGGTGCGGCGGTCGCGCGCGGGGCGGTGGCCGCGGTGGCGGCCGGAGTGCGCGGGGGGTGGGGCGGCCGGGTTCCCGGCGCGGTCCGTGGCTCCGGCGGCTTCGGGCGATGCGGGAGCGGAGCGTCGATGGCGGCCCATCCACTGCCTTCCTTCTGTCCACATGAGCGTCAACGTGCCTCACTCGTAAGGGTGAGCCTCGTTGCCGGGCGACTGTACGCCATGACGTGTGGGGCCGACGTGCCTCATGAGCAATTGGCCGGTTAACGTGCAGACATGAACGAAGATGTCCGCCTGACCGCCTGGGTGCGCGGCCGGGTCCAAGGAGTCGGCTTCCGGTGGTTCACCCGGGCCAACGCCCTGCGCATCGGCGGCCTCGCCGGTTTCGCCCTCAACCTCGGCGACGGCCGGGTGCAGGTCGTCGCCGAAGGCTCCCGCGAACGGTGCGAAGAACTCCTGGAATGGCTGCGCACCGGTGACACGCCCGGACGTGTCGAAGGGGTGACTGAGATCTGGGACACTCCGCGGGGCGGTTACGACGGGTTCGCCATCCGTTGACCCGGTGCGGCGCGGGGGATTCGGGAACCGGCCCGCAGGTCGGTTTCGCGTGTCCCCGTCACATGCACAATGCAGTCATGACCTGGTGGTTGCCAACTGGGCCGACCCGTGGAAGGCTGCCGCAGTAAGGATGATCTCCACGCCCCCGAGGCGCCTTTCTGGGGAGTAGGCCCGGCGTTGCCGCGGCCTTGAACTCCCGGGCGCCCAAGGATACGGGGCGTGATCGTGTTGACCCTCAAACCTTTTGGTGAGACTCTGGAAGCCCCGCGCACCTTAGCTGTTTGGCATTGAGCTCGCAGGATAATGACAAGCACCGCGGGTGCGAATCCCTCACGACCCACACCGCTTCGGTCGGTCACTCAGTGTGGAGGACCATCCATCATGGCAAAGGCGCTTCTCGGTTACGTCGGCGGCTCCGACCCCCGAGTCCTCTCCGAGATGCGACGGCTTCAGCAGCGCGTCCAGGACCTGGAATCCGAACTCATCCGGATGCAGGCCGAGAACGACATGCTGTCCGCTGCCGCACGTCACGACGACTCGATGCTTGAGGGCATCGACGTACCCCAGGCGGAGCCCGCGCTCACCTGACCCCATCCCCCGGGGCCGACGGGCTGTATCGCCAGCCGCTTGAGGCACCGCTAGCAAGATCTTCAAGGGACGCTTCGGCGTCCCTTCGTCGTTTTCCGTCGTTTCTCTTCCGTTCCCGGGCCACCCTCACCGTCTGATGTGCCCTGCACCTTCAGCGGCGAAACCGAAATCGAATAGGTGTGAGGCGGGGCGGACGCCCCGGACCCGGACGGGCGGTCCGCGTGCGGCCGGGTGTGCCGGGCCCTCGTGCCGGGGCGGCCCCCGGTGGGGGCCGGGCGGTAGAGTCCAACGGCGTGCATCTCAAGAGCCTGACACTGCGAGGATTCAAATCCTTCGCCTCCGCCACGACACTGCGTTTCGAACCCGGCATCACCTGTGTCGTGGGCCCCAACGGCTCGGGCAAGTCCAACGTCGTCGACGCGCTGTCCTGGGTCATGGGCGAGCAGGGCGCCAAGTCGCTGCGCGGCGGCAAGATGGAAGACGTGATCTTCGCCGGGACGACCGGCCGGCCGCCGCTGGGCCGCGCCGAGGTCTCGCTGACCATCGACAACACCGACGGCGCGCTGCCGATCGAGTACGCCGAGGTCACCATCACCCGCACGATGTTCCGCAACGGCGGCAGCGAGTACCAGCTCAACGGTGACACCTGCCGCCTGCTGGACATCCAGGAACTGCTGTCGGACTCCGGCATCGGCCGGGAGATGCACGTCATCGTCGGACAGGGCCAGCTCGACTCCGTCCTGCACGCCGACCCCATGGGGCGCCGCGCCTTCATCGAGGAGGCCGCCGGCGTCCTCAAGCACCGCAAGCGCAAGGAAAAGGCGCTGCGCAAGCTGGAGGCGATGAAGGCGAACCTGGCGCGCGTCCAGGACCTCACCGACGAGCTGCGACGCCAGCTCAAGCCGCTCGGCCGGCAGGCCGCGGTGGCCCGCCGGGCCGCCGTCATCCAGGCCGACCTGCGCGACGCGCGGCTGCGGCTGCTCGCCGACGACCTCGTCACCCTGCGCGAGGCGCTGCGCACGGAGATCGCCGACGAGGCGGCCCTCAAGCAGCGCAAGGAGACCGCCGAGCAGCGGCTCAAGGAGGCGACGCGGCGCGAGGCCGCCCTGGAGGAGGAGGTACGGACGCTGACGCCGCGACTCCAGCGGGCCCAGCAGACGTACTACGAGCTGTCACAGCTCGCCGAACGGGTGCGCGGCACGGTCTCGCTGGCCGACGCGCGCGTCAAGAGCGCGACGGCCGCCCCACCGGAGGAGCGGCGCGGCCGCGACCCGGAGGACCTGGAGCGGGAGGCGGCCCGGGTCCGCGAGCAGGAGGCCGAGCTGGAAGCGGCCCTGGAAGCGGCGAGCCGCGCGCTGGAGGACACCGCCGAACACCGCGCCGAACTCGAACGGCAGTTGGCGGACGAGGAGCGGCGGCTGCGCGACGCGGCGCGCGCCATGGCGGACCGGCGGGAGGGGCTGGCCCGGCTGCACGGGCAGGTCACCGCCGCGCGCGGCCGCGCGGCGTCGGCGCAGGCCGAGATCGGCCGGCTGGCCACGGCCAGGGACGGGGCGCAGCAGCGCGCGGCCGACGCCCAGGAGCAGTACGAGACGCTCAAGGCCGAGGTGGACGGGCTGGACGCGGACGACGCCGACCTGTCGCGGCAGCACGAGGCCGCCAAGCAGGACCTGGCCGACGCGGAGGCCGCGCTGAGCGCCGCGCGCGACGCGCTGACCGCGGCGGAGCGGCAGCGCGCCGCGGTCTCCGCCCGGCACGACGCGCTCGCCCTCGGGCTCCGCCGCAAGGACGGGTCCGGCGCGCTGCTCGCCGCGGCCGACCGGCTGACCGGCCTCCTCGGCCCGGCCGCCGAACTGCTGACCGTCGTACCCGGATACGAGGTGCCGGTGGCGGCGGCGCTCGGCGCGGCGGCGGACGCCGTCGCGGTGGCCGGTCCGGCCACCGCTGCCGAAGCGATTCGCCTGCTGCGCAAGGACGACGCGGGACGCGCGGCGATGGTGCTGGGAGCGGGGCCGGCCGCCGGGACGGACGGGTCCCCGGAAGCGGGGCCGGCCGCGGCGGACGCGGCGTTCGCCCAGGACGGAGCTCCGGAAGCGGACTCCGGCGGCCTGCCGTTCGCGGCCGAACTGGTCCAGGGGCCCGAGGAGTTGGTGTACTCCGTACGGCGGCTGCTGCGCGGCGTCGTGGTCGTCGGTTCGCTGGAGGACGCCGAGGAACTGGTGGCGGCCCGGCCACGGCTGACGGCCGTGACCGCCGACGGCGACGTTCTCGGCGCGCACTTCGCGCAGGGCGGATCGGCCGGCGCGCCGACCCTGCTGGAGGTGCAGGCCTCCGTCGACGAGGCCGCGGCCGAGGCCGCCGAACTGGGCGAACACTGCGCCGAGCTGACCACCGCCCAGGAAGCGGCGCGCCGGCGGCGGGACGAGTGCGCGGCGCTGGCCGAGGAGGCGGGGGAGCGGCGGCGCGCCGCCGACCGTGAGAAGTCCCGGGTCGCGGGCGACCTGGGCCGCCTCGGCGGGCAGGCACGGGGCGCCGCCGACGAGGCGGAGCGTTCGGCCACCGCCGCGGCGCAGGCCGAGGAAGCGCTCGAACGGGCCACCGAGGAAGCCGAGGAGCTGGCCGCGCGGCTGGCCGTGGCCGAGGAGGAGCCCGGCGACGAGGAACCGGACACCTCCGTACGGGACCGGCTGGCCGCGGACGGAGCCAACGCGCGTCAGACGGAGATGGAGGCGCGCCTCCAGGTCCGTACGCACGAGGAGCGGGTCAAGGGGCTCGCGGGCCGGGCCGACGGACTGGACCGCGCGGCACGGGCCGAACGCGAGGCGCGGGCGCGGGCCGAGCAGCGGCGCGCGCGGGCCCGTCACGAGGCGGCCGTGGCGTCCGCGGTCGCCTCGGGCGCGCGGCAGCTGCTGGCGCACATCGAGGTCTCCGTCGTACGGGCCGAGGAGGAGCGGCTGGCCGCCGAGCTGGCCAAGCGGGAGCGCGAACAGGCACTGGTGGCCGAGCGCAACGCGAGCCGGGAGCTGAAGTCGGAGCTGGACAAGCTGACCGACTCGGTGCACCGCGGTGAGGTGCTGGGCGCGGAGAAGCGGATGCGCATCGAGCAGCTGGAGGCCAAGGCCCTGGAGGAGCTGGGGGTGGAGCCTGCCGCGCTGGCCGCCGAGTACGGTCCCGACCAGCCCGTACCGCCGTCCCCGGCCGCGCAGGGCGAGGAGCTGCCCGAGGACCCGGAGCACCCGCGCAACCGGCCGGTGGCCTATGTGCGCGCCGAGCAGGAGAAGCGGCTCAGGGCCGCCGAGCGGGCGTACCAGCAGCTCGGGAAGGTGAACCCGCTGGCTCTGGAGGAGTTCGCCGCGCTGGAGGAGCGGCACCAGTTCCTCAGCGAACAGCTTGAAGACTTGAAGAAGACCCGGTCCGACCTGCTCCGGGTGATCAAGGAGGTCGACGAGCGCGTGGAGCAGGTCTTCACCGAGGCGTTCCAGGACACGGCGCGGGAGTTCGAGGGTGTCTTCGCGCGGCTGTTCCCGGGCGGCGAGGGGCGGCTGGTGCTGACCGACCCGGACAACATGCTCACCACCGGCCTGGACGTGGAGGCCCGCCCGCCGGGCAAGAAGGTCAAGCGGCTGTCGCTGCTGTCCGGCGGCGAGCGGTCGCTGACCGCGGTGGCGCTGCTGGTCTCCATCTTCAAGGCGCGCCCCAGCCCGTTCTACGTGATGGACGAGGTCGAGGCGGCGCTCGACGACACCAACCTGCAGCGGCTGATCGGGATCATGGAGGAGCTCCAGGAGAGTTCCCAGCTGATCGTGATCACGCATCAGAAGCGGACGATGGAGGTCGCCGACGCGCTGTACGGCGTGTCCATGCAGGGGGACGGCGTCTCGAAGGTGATCAGTCAGCGGCTGCGCTGACCGCTGCCCGGCAGGCGGCGCGGCACCCGGGTAACCGGTGTGACCTACACGATTACTACGGCCCGCTACGGTTCATAACTTGAACGCAATCCCTGCGAAGCTGCGCCGAAACAAATTCATCACGACCTATTGACTTCGAAACTTGAAGGCATAGGGTCTGCAACGTTGCTTTTACCTTCAAGTGGTGGGTACCCCCAACCTATGCGCCACTGGAAGGGCCAGCCCCCTACGCCCGGCAGCGCAGCCGGGCACTGGAGTACACGTTGACCAGCACCGCGCAGCCGACGGCTCCGGAAGGCCGCAAGGCCCAGCCGGACCACCTCGGCCATGTCATCTTCATCACCGCGGCTGCCGCGATGGGCGGCTTCCTCTTCGGCTACGACAGCTCCGTGATCAACGGCGCCGTCGAGGCGATCCGCGGCCGTTACGAGGTGGGCTCCGCCGGACTCGCCCAGGTGATCGCCATCGCGCTGATCGGCTGCGCCATCGGTGCCGCGACGGCCGGCCGGATCGCCGACCGCATCGGCCGCATCCGGGTCATGCAGATCGCCGCGGCGCTGTTCACGATCAGCGCGGTCGGCTCGGCGCTGCCGTTCGCCCTGTGGGACCTGGCCATGTGGCGCGTCCTGGGCGGCATCGCGATCGGTATGGCCTCGGTCATCGGCCCGGCCTACATCGCCGAGGTCGCGCCCCCCGCGTACCGGGGCCGCCTGGGCTCCTTCCAGCAGGCGGCCATCGTCATCGGCATCGCGATCTCGCAGCTGGTGAACTGGGGCATCCTCAACCTCGCCGGCGGCGACCAGCGCGGCAAGCTGGCGGGCCTGGAGGCCTGGCAGTGGATGCTCGGCGTGATGGTCGTCCCGGCCGTGCTCTACGGCCTGCTCTCCTTCGCGATCCCCGAGTCGCCCCGCTTCCTGATCTCCGTCGGCAAGACCGACAAGGCCAAGGAGGTGCTGGCCGAGGTCGAGGGCCAGAGCGTCGACCTGGACACCCGCGTCTCGGAGATCAAGGAGGCGATGCGCCGGGAGCACAAGTCCAGCTTCAAGGATCTGCTGGGCGGCAGGTTCGGCTTCCTGCCGATCGTGTGGATCGGCATCGGCCTGTCGATCTTCCAGCAGCTCGTCGGCATCAACGTGGCGTTCTACTACTCCTCGACGCTGTGGCAGTCCGTCGGCATCGACCCGAGCAGCTCGTTCTTCTACAGCTTCACCACGTCGATCATCAACATCATCGGCACCGTGATCGCGATGGTCTTCGTGGACCGGATCGGCCGCCGGCCGCTGGCGCTGATCGGCTCCGCCGGTATGGCCGTCGCCCTCGCGCTGGAGGCCTGGGCCTTCTCCGCCAAGAGCGCGGCCGGCACGCTGCCGACCGCCGAGGGCACCGTCGCCCTGATCGCGGCCCACGGCTTCGTGCTCTTCTTCGCCCTGTCCTGGGGCGTCGTGGTCTGGGTCTTCCTCGGTGAGATGTTCCCGAACAAGATCCGCGCCGCCGCGCTCGGTGTGGCGGCCTGTGCGCAATGGATCGCCAACTGGGCCATCACGGCCAGCTTCCCGAGCCTTTCCGACTGGAATCTTTCGGGTACGTACGTGATCTACATGATCTTCGCTCTGCTCTCGATCCCCTTCGTGCTGAAATTCGTGAAGGAGACCAAGGGCAAGGCGTTGGAGGAGATGGGCTAACACCCCCCGCCAGCCCGTCTCCTCAGTTGTGGGCAGCTGCCCCGGTCCGTCCGACGGACCGGGGCAGCTCCTTTGTTTAAAAGCGCCCTATTTCCGGTGGTCCCTTTCTCTCGCGGACCGTCACGGGGCGGGCACGTGGAGCGGCCCGGCCCTCAGTCCTCCTTCAGGTGCGGAAGGACCCGCTCCGCGAACAGGTGTACGGAACGCCACCCTTCGTCCACCGGCATCCCGCCGCACAACGGATGCAGGATCAGCGACCCCGCCTCCCCGGCCAGCCGCACACACTCCTCGGGCGTCACGATCCGGTAGATCCCCTCCCGCCGCAGCGCCTCGGCGTCCTCCGCCGCGGACCGTACGGCGGACTCCACACCGGCGGACTGCCAGGAGGCGTACGTACGCGCCTCGTGCAGCAGATGCCCGCCGTACTCGGCCCAGGCCCGGTCCGGGTCCTCCGACACATGCAGCAGACAGGTACGGGCGGGGGGCTGCATCACCCAGCCCTCGGTCCCGTACTCGGCGCGCCGCGCGTGGTAGTACGCCTCCAGATCCGGCAGATGCGCACTGGGGAACAGGGGCAGGCCCAGCCGCGCGGCCCGGCGGGCGGCGGCCCGGGAACTCCCACCCACCAGGAGCAGCGGATGGGGCTGCGTGTACGGCCGCGGGGTGACCCGCACCGTGCGGCCCCGGTAGCGGAACGGCTCACCCGTCCAGGCGGCGAGCAGCGTCTCCAGCACCTCGTCCTGGAGCTTGCCGCGCCAGTGCCAGTCCCGGCCGTGCGCCGCGTACTCCTCGGGCCGGTAGCCGATGCCCGCCACCGTGACCAGCCGGCCGCCGCCGAGCAGATCCAGTACGGCGATCTCCTCGGCCAGCCGCAGCGGATCGTGCAGCGGAGTGATCAGCGCGGAGACGGTGACAGTGATCCGCCGGGTGGCGCCGAGGACGGCGCCGGCGAACGCGAGCGGCGCGGGCATCCAGCCGTTGGTGGTGGCGTGGTGCTCCTCGGTCTGGACGGTGGTCAGACCCCGGTCGTCGGCGTAGGCGGCCATCTCGACGGCGGCCCGGTAGCGGGCGCTGAGCGAAGCGGGGGTGGGGGAGGGGTCGGCGAGATTGAAGCGCAGGACCGTTACGGGCATGACGAACGTCCCCTTCACCGAGGCCGTGGGGCCGGTTGGCGAAGGGGACGCTAGCTGACGTCACATCAGGTGAGAAGGGTGCGGGAGCCGAATCAGCCGACCGGCGCCGGCTTCTCGGCCGGGGCGGCGGCGCGCGTGGGCACCATCTCCCGGGGCTTCGGCAGCACCGCGAAGACCACCGCGGCGATCAGGATCGTGGCCGCCCAGCCCAGGCCGTGCCGGCCCGGCCAGGTCTCGGCCAGCGGACCGGTGAACCAGGTGACCTTGGTCAGGCACAGGCCCACCACCAGCGCCACGGCCCAGGCCGTCAGCGCCTGCCAGCAGAAGCCACCCGTGTACCAGTAGCGGCTGGTGCGGCCGGTGTCCATCAGGCTGTCGCCGTCGTAGCGGACCGCCATCTTGCGGCGGCGCGCCATGTCGACGGCGTACACGCCGATCCAGGCGGAGAAGGAGACCGCCAGCAGAGTCAAGAAGGTGATGAACTGGCCGATGAAGTCCTTGGCCACCAGCATCATGAACGCGCCGCCGACCAGGCTGATGATCGCGTTGATGCTCACCGCCAGGGCGCGCGGCAGCTTGACGCCCATGGTCTGCGCGGTGAAACCGGCGGAGTACATCGACAGGCTGTTGATCAGCAGCATCCCGACCAGCGCGGTGATCAGGTACGGGACCGCCAGCCAGGTCGGCAGCACCGAGCCGAGGAACGACATCGGGTCGGTGTTCTGGTTGGCCAGGTCCGGCTTGGAGACGGCCATGATGCCGCCCATCAGCACCATCGGTACGAGCACCAGGGCCGCGCCGGAGATGGTGGTACCGACGATCTTCTTGCCGGAGGCGGCGTGCGGCAGATAGCGCGCGAAGTCCGGGCCGGTGGGCACCCAGCTGATGCCGCCCGCCGCGATGGTGCCGATACCGGCGATCATCAGGGCGGTGCTGCCCGCCGACTGGGAGAAGATCTTCCCCCATGGCATCTCGGCGACCAGGTAGACCAGCACCATGATGCTGAAGACGCTGAACAGGTACGTCGAGTACTTGTTGCAGAGGTTGAGCGCCTTGCGGCCCATGCCGCTGACCACGAACGTCGTGGCGACGAAGAGCAGCAGCGTGATGACGGTGAGGACGTTGTTGGCCTCGATGCCGAACAGCAGCTTCAAGACGGTCAGCACCGCGTACGCGCCGCTGACCGCGTTGATCGTCTCCCAGCCGAACCGGGCCACCCACAGGATCGCGCCCGGGAAGTAGTTGCCCCGCACACCGAAGGCCGCGCGGGAGAGCATGGCGCCCGGCGCGCCGCCCCACTTGCCGGAGACCGACAGCACGCCGACCATGCCGAAGGAGACGACGGAGGCGATGGCGGCCACGATCAGGACCTGCCAGAAGTTCAGACCGTTGGTGATCACCAGGGAGGCGCCCATGGTGAGCAGCAGCACGCTGATGTTGGCGGCGACCCAGGTGGGGAAGAGCTCGCGGACGCGGCCGTGGCGTTCGTGGTCGGGGACGGGCTCGATGCCTCGTTGCTCGACGGCGCCTTCGGTTTCAGGAGCGGACAAGGTGTCCGTGGACGTGGTGCCCATGGTGCAGGTGTCTCCGTGCGGGTTCAGGCAGCGGCTGTGATGCCTGGCGAAGGGGAGGGGGTTGCCAGGACTCTACGCGCGTTGCGCAGCCGAGAGCTATCGTACTTTGATCCAACTTCGGTTCATACGCCTTGTTGTGTCCAACGACGACCATAAAGGGCTCCGCAACTCGTCCGAGCATCCGGGGCAGTCGGTGACGGTGCAGGTCAGGCGGGCTGCCCGGCCGGTTGCGCGGGCGTTTCAGGCATCCGGCCCAGGTGGCGGAATCCGAGGCTCCGTACGGCGCGGGGCGCGTCCGCGCGGCAGCCGTACGGCGTTTTCCGCGCTCCGCGCCCCGGCGTGATCGTGCCGAGGGCCAGGGCGTAACATGTCCGGACTTTTCGTCCGGGGTGTCCGAGGGGTGCCCGAGGGCGTCCACGGGGTCCGCCGGACGGGCCCGTGGCGAGTGAACCTGGACAGGGCGAGTCCAGGTTCGGCGTGTGCGGTCCTCCACGGCGGGGTGTGACCGATACTGGGTGGGTTATGGAAATCGTCATCCTTGCTGTAGTCATCGCTGTGGTCGCGCTCGGCGCGATCAGCGGGCTCGTCGTCAGCAGCCGCAGGAAGAAGCAGCAGCTGCCGCCGGCCCCGCCGACCACCCCGTCCGTCACCGCGCCCCCTGCGGAACCGCAGGTCGGTGAGGACGCCGAGACCCCCCGCGACGAAAGCCGTCGCACCATAGAAGAAGTCGACCTGCCGTCGGCCGAGGCGCCCGTCGAGGAGCCGGCGGCCGAGGCGCCGCCCGCCCCCGCCGCCCCCGAGATCGAGGTCCCGGAACCGACCGCCGGCCGGCTCGTACGGCTGCGCGCCCGGCTCTCGCGCTCCCAGAACTCGCTGGGCAAGGGCCTGCTCACGCTGCTCTCCCGCGAGCACCTCGACGAGGACACCTGGGAGGAGATCGAGGACACCCTCCTCACCGCCGACGTGGGCGTCGCGCCCACCCAGGAGCTGGTCGAGCGGCTGCGCGAGCGCGTGAAGGTGCTCGGCACCCGTACCCCCGAGGAACTGCGCGCCCTCCTGCGCGAGGAACTGCTCAAGCTGATCGGCACGGACCAGGACCGCACCGTCGCCACCGACAACGCCCTGGGCAAGGACGGTCAGGAGATCCCCGGCGTCGTCATGGTCGTCGGCGTCAACGGCACCGGCAAGACCACCACCACCGGCAAGCTGGCCCGGGTGCTGGTCGCCGACGGCAAGTCGGTCGTCCTGGGCGCCGCCGACACCTTCCGCGCCGCCGCCGCCGACCAGCTCCAGACCTGGGGCGAGCGGGTCGGAGCCCGTACGGTCCGCGGTCCGGAGGGCGGCGACCCCGCCTCGATCGCCTTCGACGCGGTGAAGGAAGGTATCGCCGAGGGCGCCGACGTGGTCCTCGTCGACACCGCGGGCCGCCTGCACACCAAGACCGGCCTCATGGACGAGCTGGGCAAGGTCAAGCGGGTCGTGGAGAAGCACGGCCCGGTCGGCGAGGTCCTCCTCGTCCTGGACGCCACCACCGGGCAGAACGGCCTGGTGCAGGCCCGCGTGTTCGCGGAGGTCGTGGACATCACCGGTGTCGTGCTGACCAAGCTGGACGGCACGGCCAAGGGCGGCATCATCGTCGCGGTCCAGCGCGAGCTGGGCGTACCGGTCAAGCTGGTCGGCCTCGGCGAGGGCGCGGACGACCTGGCGCCGTTCGAGCCGGAGGCATTCGTGGACGCCCTGATCGGCGACTAGCACGCACAGGACGCACAGATGGCCTTACGGGCACGCTCCGCACCGGAAAGCCCCGCAGCGAGGTGAACGCGCTGCGGGGCTTTCTGCTGGGCGGCCGCGCTCCGGTGGGCGCGCCTGGCGGTGGGCGCGCGCCCGGCTGTGTGCCGGAGAGGTGCGGCTCGTACGGTCGGCGGTGCGCCGGAGGGGGCGGTGAGGCGGAGCGCGGCGGGTGCGATGGGGGCGGTCGCGACAGGAGCGGGGCGTGATCGGACGTGGTGGGTGTGGCGCGAGGGACTGCCCGTGCCCTTACGCCGCCGACCGGTGGCATACGTACGCGAGCGTGCCCAGCAGCAGCCGGGCCTGCGGCGGCTGCCCGGCCGTGTCCAGGGTGGGCGGTCGCAGCCACCGCATGGGGCCGAGCCCGCCGAGGTCGGACGGCGGCGCCGTGATGTGGTCGCCGGGGCCGCGGGAACACAGGTCGAGGGCGGCGTCGTCCCACCCCATCCGGTAGAGCAGCCTCGGCAGCCCGGCGGCGGCACCGGGCGCCACGAAGAACAGGGCGCGGCCCGTCGGCGTGGCGGCCACCGGACCGAGCGGCAGGCCCATCCGCTCCAGCCGTACGAGCGCGCTGCGTCCCGCCGCCTCCGGCACTTCGAGGATGTCGAAGAACCGGCCCACGGGCAGCAGGACGGCCGCGCCGGGCGTCCTGGCCCACGCGGCGGCGGCCTCTTCGAGCGTCGCGCCGGCCGCCAGGCCGTCCGTGAAGGCCAGTGGGTGTGCGCCGGGAGAGGAACAGTCGGCGGCACCGCACGAGCAGAGGGTGCGCCCGCTGCCGGAGCGGGCCGCGCGGGCGCCGGGCACCACGTCCCAGCCCCACAGCCCCGTGTACTCCGCCACCGCCGTGCTCTCGGTCGAGCGGGCGCGACGCCGTGAACCGGACCGAATGTCGCGGATGCCGCCGATCGTGAAGCCCATGCCTCCTCCAACGGGTGGTGTATGCCAGTGGTTACGTGCCGGAGCGCGATCGTGACGCTCCGTCAGGGAGTGCCGGTGTTCGTGGTGCAACGTGGTGCGGAGGGTGGTGCGGTGCGCGACACGCGCCTTCGCGTGCTCCTTTCCGTCCGCCTCCTCCCGACCTGTGTCAAGTCAATCGCGAGGACCGGTCGGGGAGTTCATTCAAAGGGGTGGCGAATGGTGGCGTTTAGCGGATCGCCCTCGCCGGAGGCGTGATCGTAGGATTACTTTCAGTGCACGACCTGGGGCGGAGTGCCGTGGGCGTGGGTATGCCGGAGGCAACGCACCGGCGGGTGAACCCTCCCGAATCGGGTTGGCTGGATTCCGTGGTCGGGTAGGTCCACCCCGTACCGGTCGCCGCAACAGACGGCATCCTGTGGGAGGTTCACGGGACACGGCCGCGACGCACGGCGGCACGATGGCCGTGCGAAGCGGCACGGCGGCCGGTGCGCAGGAAGCACCGCGCCGGGCACGGCGGCGCGATGCCGGCGAAGAGCGGCGACGAAGAGGCACCGGACGCGAAGACAAGCGGCGACGAAGAAGCGGCAGCAGGACGGACGGCACGGGAACACGCAGGCGCAACCGGGTGGGAAGACCCGGGGGCCCACGGGCAGAACGAGCAGTACGCGCAGGACGAGCGGCACCAGAAGTGCAGGAAGCACCGGCAGGGTGCGAAGCACCGAAAGCGACGCACCGACGAAAGAAGCAGCAGCGGAAACAGACGTACAGGCGCAATCCGCAGGCACGGGCAATTCGCGGAGTGAGCAGGACTGCGGGCCCGCGGACTCGCAGCCGTCAGGGCGAGCACACCGCAGACCGGCGGAAGAAGCAGTCGAAACGAAAAAAGCACCACAAGGGCGGACGCGGCGGCACCAGCAAACCGCGGACGCCACGAACGGCCGGGCACCGGCGGGGCGGCACTCCACACACCGCACCGGACAGGAGCGGCGGCCGCGACAAGGACACCGCACCGGCGCGATGAGGCGCCGGCGCGGTTCGAACCGTATGTAGAAGACGTATGGCAAAGCGACCCGGAAGCAACGAAGAGCGGCGATGCGAAGCGATGGCGCGGCGCAGTCAAGCAAGGCAGCAATCGGAATGGGGGCGTTCCAGTGGGCGGCAGTGGCGGCACCGGCGCTGACAAGCGCCCCAACGAACCGTTGGGCTCGTGGTTCGTGCGCAGCGGCTGGTCGAAGGGCGAACTGGCACGACAGGTCAACCGGCGCGCGCGCCAGATGGGCGCGCACCACATCAGCACGGACACCTCCCGCGTACGGCGCTGGCTGGACGGCGAGCAGCCGCGCGAGCCCATTCCGCGCATCCTCTCCGAGCTGTTCTCGGAGCGGTTCGGCTGTGTCGTCGGCATCGAGGATCTCGGCCTGCGCTCCGCACACCAGTCCCCGTCCGTCTCCGGCGTCGACCTGCCCTGGGCAGGCCCCCAGACCGTCTCCCTGATCAGCGAGTTCTCCCGCAGCGACCTGATGCTGGCGCGCCGCGGCTTTCTGGGCACCTCCCTGGCGCTGGCCGCCGGGCCCGCCCTCATCGAGCCGATGCAGCGCTGGCTGGTGCCGGTCTCCCCGGGGCAGGTGACCGCCGCCCAGCAGGCGGCCCAGGAGCGGTCCCGGCGCTCCAACCGGCTGTCCCGGCCGGAACTGGACCTGCTGGAGTCGACGACCGTGATGTTCCGCCAGTGGGACGCCCAGTGCGGCGGCGGCCTGCGCCGCAAGGCGGTGGTCGGCCAGCTCCACGAGGTCACCGATCTGCTGCAGGAACCGCAGAGCGAAGAGGTCTCCAAACGACTGTTCAAGGTCGCCGCCGAACTGGCCGAGCTGGCGGGCTGGATGAGCTACGACATCGGCCTGCAGCCCACCGCGCAGAAGTACTTCGTCCTCGCGCTGCACGCCTCCAAGGAGGCCGGTGACCGCCCGCTCGGCTCGTACATCCTCTCCAGCATGAGCCGCCAGATGATCCACCTGGACCGCCCGGACGACGCCCTGGAGCTCATCCACCTGGCCCAGTACGGCAGCCGCGAATCGGCTACGCCCCGTACGCAGGCGATGTTGTATGCGATGGAGGCGCGGGCGTACGCGAGCATGGGCCAGCCGAGCAAGGTCAAGCGGGCCGTGCGGATGGCCGAGGACACCTTCGGCGACGTGGCGCCCGGCGAACCCGAACCGGACTGGATCCGCTTCTTCTCGGAAGCCGAGCTGAACGCGGAGAACGCCCACTCCTACCGCGACCTCGCCTACGTGGCCGGTCGCAGCCCGACGTACGCCTCCCTCGCCAACCCGGTGATGCAGCGGGCGGTGGAACTGTTCGCGAAGGACGAGGAACACCAGCGGTCGTACGCGCTCAACCTGATCGGCATGGCGACGGTGCACCTGCTCCAGAAGGAGCCGGAGCAGTGCGCCGTCCTGGCACAGCAGGCCATACCCCTGGCGAAGAAGGTCCGCTCGGAGCGGGTCAACACCCGGCTGCGCAAGACCGTGGACACGGCGGCGCGCAACTTCGAGAGCGTGACCGAGGTCAGCCGGCTCAGCGACGAGCTGGCCCAGCAACTGCCGGAAACCGGCGCGGAGGCCGTCTGACCGCACTCCCACAGACCCCGGCCGCGGCCCGTCACCCCGTACAGCTCGACTCGGCTCCCCCACGCCAGGTCATACGGGTGACAGCCGCGGTCGGCTGTGCGTGTGGGGGCGTGGCGGGCTGATCTCGCAGTTCATGGGGGCGTAACACTGGCGAGGGCTTCGTCACCGGGGGGAAACACCGGCGGGTCATGGCCGAAACGGTGCTGCGACAGCCTCGTGGCGAAAGACGGCCCACCCGGAACCACGCCCGCACGGGCCGCATCGACGACAGGAGACGCCGATGCCCCCAGGCATCATGACGCTCGCGGCAGACAAGGCCACCCTGAGTCCGGCGAACACCGGCTTCATGCTGATCTGCACCGCCCTGGTGATGCTCATGACCCCCGGACTCGCCTTCTTCTACGGCGGCATGGTCCGGGTCAAGAGTGTGCTGAACATGCTGATGATGAGCTTCATCAGCCTGGGGATCGTCACCGTCCTGTGGGTCCTGTACGGCTTCGGGCTCGCCTTCGGCCAGGACAACGGCGGCTTCCTCGGGTGGACCGGCGACTTCGCCGGGCTCAGCGGCATCGGCCTGACCGAGCTGTGGGGCACCACCACCATTCCGGTCTATGTTTTCGCCGTCTTCCAGCTGATGTTCGCGGTGATCACGCCCGCGCTGATCAGCGGCGCCCTCGCGGACCGGGTGAAGTTCACCGCCTGGGCCCTGTTCATCGCCCTGTGGGCCACCGTCGTCTACTTCCCCGTCGCGCACTGGGTGTGGGCCGAGGGCGGCTGGCTCTTCGACCTGGGGGTCATCGACTTCGCCGGCGGTACGGCCGTACACATCAACGCCGGCGCGGCGGCCCTCGGCGTGATCCTCGTCGTCGGCAAGCGCATCGGCTTCAAGAAGGACCCGATGCGGCCGCACAGCCTGCCACTGGTGATGCTCGGCGCGGGACTGCTGTGGTTCGGCTGGTTCGGATTCAACGCGGGCTCCTGGCTGAACAACGACGACGGGGTGGGCGCGGTCGCCTTCGTCAACACCCAGGTGGCCACGGCCGCCGCGATGCTGGGCTGGCTCGCGTACGAGAAGATCCGGCACGGCTCCTTCACGACCCTGGGCGCGGCCTCCGGCGCGGTGGCCGGACTGGTCGCGATCACCCCGGCGTGCGGCGCGGTCAGCCCGCTGGGCGCGATCGCGGTGGGCGTCATCGCCGGTGTGCTGTGCGCGATGGCGGTCGGCTTGAAGTACCGGTTCGGGTACGACGACTCCCTCGACGTGGTCGGCGTCCACCTCGTCGGCGGCGTCACCGGCTCCCTGCTGATCGGCCTGTTCGCGACCGGCGGCGTACAGAGCGACGCCAAGGGCCTGTTCTACGGCGGCGGCCTGGAGCAGTTGGGCAAGCAGGCCGTGGGTGTCGTGTGCGTGCTGCTGTACTCCCTGGTCGTCTCGTTCGTCCTTGCCAAGGCCATCGACCTGGTGATGGGCTTCCGGGTCTCCGAGGACGAGGAGGTCGCGGGCGTCGACCAGGCCGCGCACGCGGAGACGGCGTACGACTTCGGCGGTACGGGCGGGGGCGTGGTCGCGCGCACGGGCGCGGGACCGGGGGCGGTTCCGGCCGCCGTACCGGCCCGTGGCGACCAGCCGTCCCAGGAGAAGGGCCAGGGGAAGGGCCGGGGCACGCCCCCGGCTTCCGGCAAGGAAAAGAAGGTGGACGCGTGAAGCTCATCACCGCAGTGATCAAGCCGTACCGGCTCGACGAGGTGAAGGAGGCCCTGCAGTCGTTCGGCGTACACGGCCTGACCGTCACCGAGGCCAGCGGATACGGCAGGCAGCGCGGACACACGGAGGTGTACCGGGGAGCGGAGTACACCGTCGACCTGGTGCCGAAGGTCCGTATCGAGGTGCTCGTGGACGACGCGGACGCCGCTGAGCTGATGGACATCGTGGTGAAAGCGGCACGCACCGGCAAGATCGGCGACGGGAAGGTCTGGAGCATCCCGGTCGAGGAGGCGGTCCGCGTCCGCACGGGGGAGCGGGGGCCGGACGCGTTGTAGGGGGGGGGTGGGGGCCGATGCGGGACGGTGTGGCTCGGGGCGAGGGGGCGGGGGCCGGCACTCGGGACGGGCATTCGACATCCGGCGTTCGGCGTTCGCCCGGCGCCCGGCATTCGGTGTTGGCCGCCTGGAATTCGGCGGCCGGTACTCGGCTTTCGGCACTCGGCTTCCGGTTCCTGAATCCCGGCTCTGCTCCGGACGATGAGCGGTCTCCTGCGGCGCAACCGCGGCGGTCCGGCCGGGCCGCCGGAGTGTCCACAGGGGGGGAGCACACGAGAGCGGGGGCCTGAAGAAGGACGGGACCTGGGGGCCGAAGCGACCAAGGAGCGCCTGAGTTGACGGAGAGCCTGAAGAAAACAGCCGAAGACGACGTCCCGGAGCCGCCGGCCGCAGCGGAAGGCGGAAAGGCGGCGGATGCAGCGGGCGCTCAGGAGGCGAAGCCGCCCGCGCCCTCCGCCGCCGAAGACAGCTTCCCCGCGGAGCGGCTGCGGCTCCTGCAATCCGGCGGCCGACCCGCCGGTCAGGAGGGCCCCGGCCGCCGGGCCGCCCTCGCCCGCCTCACCGACGACTGGCTGACCGGCCTCTTCACCCACGCGACGGGCGAAACCGACGCCGATATCGGCTCCGGCCTCGCGCTCGTCGCCGTCGGCGGCTACGGCCGCGGCGAACTCTCCCCCCGTAGCGACCTCGACCTGCTCCTGCTGCACGACGGCAAGACCGGCGCCCGGACGGTGGCCGCGCTCGCCGACCAGCTCTGGTACCCGGTCTGGGACCTGGGCCTCGCACTGGACCACTCGGTACGGACACCCGCCGAGGCACGCAAGGCCGCCCGCGATGACCTCAAGGTCCAGCTCGGTCTCCTCGACGCCCGCCACCTGGCCGGCGACCCGGAACTGACGGGTGCCCTGCGCGGCACCGCGCTGGCCGACTGGCGCGAGCAGGCCCCCAAACGCCTGCCCGAGCTGCATGAGATCTGCCGCGAACGAGCGGCACGCCAGGGCGAGTTGCAGTACCTGCTGGAGCCGGACCTGAAGGAGGCCAGGGGCGGGTTGCGGGATGCCACCGCGCTGCGGGCGGTCGCCGCCTCCTGGCTGGCCGACGCGCCGCGCGAAGGCCTGGAGGCGGCCCGCACACGCCTGCTGGACGTACGCGACGCGCTGCACCTGTCGACCGGCCGCGCCACCGACCGGCTCGCCCTCCAGGAACAGGACCAGGTGGCCGAAGCACTCGGCGTACTGGACGCGGACGTACTGCTGCGGCAGGTCTACGAATCCGCGCGCACCATCTCGTACGCGAGCGATGTCACCTGGCGCGAGGTGGGGCGGGTGCTGCGGGCCCGGTCCGTACGGCCTGTACTGCGGGGCCTGCTGAAGGGCCGTACGGCGGGCGGCGGGTCCGGTCGGGGAGAACGGTCGCCGCTCGCCGAGGGCGTGGTCGAGCTGGACGGCGAAGTCGTCCTGGCCCGGACGGCCCGCCCGGAACGCGACGCGGTGCTTCCCCTGCGCGCCGCTGCCGCCGCCGCGCAGACCGGACTGCCGCTGTCCCCGCACGCCGTTCGTCGGCTGCGCACGGCCGCCACGTCCCGGCCGCTGCCCGTGCCGTGGCCGGCCGAGGCGCGGGAACAACTGGTCACGCTGCTGGGCGCGGGCGCCCAGACCGTACCCGTCTGGGAGGCCCTGGAGGCCGAGGGGATCGTCACCTGGCTGCTGCCCGACTGGGAGCGGGTGCGCTGCCGTCCGCAGCGCAACGCCGTGCACCGCTGGACCGTCGACCGGCACCTGATCGAGACCGCGGTCCGCGCCTCGGCGCTCACCCGTCGCGTGCACCGCCCCGATCTGCTGCTCGTCGCTGCCCTGCTGCACGACATCGGCAAGGGCTGGCCCGGCGACCACTCCGTCTCCGGCGAGACCATCGCCCGGGACATGGCGTCCCGCATCGGCTTCGACGCCCGGGACGTGACGGTGATCGCCACGCTCGTCCGGCACCATCTGCTGCTCATCGAGACGGCCACCCGCCGGGACCTGGACGACCCGGCGACGGTCGACGCGGTCGCGGACACGGTGGGCCACGCCGGGACGCTGGAACTGCTGCACGCCCTCACCGAGGCCGACGCGCTGGCGACCGGCCCCGCGGCCTGGAGCGCGTGGCGCGGATCGCTCGTCGCCGACCTGGTGAAACGTGTCACGGCGCGGCTGGCGGGGGAGGCCGCGCCGCAGGGACGGACGGCGGACGAGCCGACCGCCGAACAGGAAAGCCTGGCTGTCGAGGCGTCGCGCGCCGGCGGCCCGGTGCTGGCCCTGCACACGCGGTCGGAGACCCCCGGCGGATCGGACCCCGTTTCCGGGCCCACCGGCGCGGGACCGTACACGGGCACGAGGGTGGGGACGGGCCTGGTGGCGGAGCCGGTACGGGAACCGCCGGAGCCGGAACCGGTGGGCGTCGAGTTGCTGATGGCCGTACCCGATCAGCCCGGTGTACTGCCTGCCGCAGCGGGTGTGCTGGCCATGCACCGCCTCACCGTCCGCGCCGCCGACCTGCGCAGCGTCGACCCGCTCGGCGAGGGGCCGGTGCTGCTGCTGAGCTGGCGGGTGGCCGTCGAATACGGCTCGCTCCCGCAGAGCGTACGGCTCCGGGCGGATCTCGTACGCGCCCTGGACGGCTCGCTGGACGTGCCGGCCCGGCTGGCGGAGCGCGAGCAGGCGTACGCACGCCGGTCGCGGGGAGTGCAGGCCCCGCCGCCACGGGTGACGGTCGCCGCGGGCACCTCGCAGCTGGCGACCGTGATCGAGGTACGGGCCCAGGACGCCCAAGGGCTGCTCCACCGGATCGGCCGGGCACTGGAGGCGGCCCGGGTCGCCGTACGCAGCGCCCACGTGAGCACGCTGGGAGCGAACGCGGTGGATGCGTTCTATGTCACGGACGAGAAGGGCGAACCTTTGTCGGACGCGGTGGCCGCAGAGGTGGCACAGGCGGTGGAGCGCGCACTGAAGTAGCCACACCGGCCACCCTGCCGGGGCGGACTTCGGGCGTGGCGCGGGCCCGGGAAGCTGCGCGGCGCCTGAAACCGGTGCGACCCTCGGCGCCGGCGTGGGCTGTGGGGGCAGGGCCGGCCCTGGGGGCGGGGTGGGCAGCTGGGCCGGGAGGGGGCGCAGGAGCAAGATCGTCGCCACGGCCGGGGCCGTCCTCCCGTCCGGCACCGCCGCTGGCAGGACCCGTACGACCGTGACCAGCGCACACGGGGCCCGTGCGATCGGGGCCCGTGCGATCGGGACCGGCGTGACGGTGACCGGCGCAATCGGGGCCCGCGCGATCGGGGCCGGCGTGACCGTGACCAATGCAATCGGGACCGGCGCAATCGGGACCGGCATGACGGTGACCGGCGCAATCGGCGCCGGTGCGCCCGTGACCAGCACGCCTGGGACCGGCGCGACCGTGACTCGCCTGACCAAGATCATCCCCGCCGACACCGGAGACGCCCCGGGCGCCGGCTCAGCAGAGGCCGCCCCAGCCCGAACAGCTCCCGCCAGGCCCCGCCCATCCGGGCCCCTCGCGGGCACGACCAGCGCGGCCAGGGGCACCCTCGGCAGCGGAAGCCTCCCCGAACACGGCACGGGCTGCCCGGACGCGGCGGCTCCGTGAGACGGTGGATGCGGGACGCGCGGCGGGCACCCTGGTCGGTTGCGCACCGCTCCCGCGGCTGCGCGGGGCCCCGGCCCGGCGGCCTTCCACTGCGGGCGGGGACACGTTGCTTGCCCGTGCGGATACCCTAGAAGCCGACTTGACCCTGCCCCCGACCCCGAGGATCGACGACCGCCGTGTTCGATACGCTTTCCGACCGCTTGGCGAGTACTTTCAAAAACCTCCGGGGCAAAGGCCGCTTGAGCGAGGCGGACATCGACGCCACGGCGCGCGAGATCCGTATCGCCCTGCTGGAGGCCGATGTCGCGCTGCCCGTCGTCCGGGCCTTCATCAAGCAGGTCAAGGAGCGGGCGACCGGCGTCGAGGTCTCCCAGGCGCTCAACCCCGCCCAGCAGGTCATCAAGATCGTCAATGAGGAGCTCGTCGGCATCCTCGGCGGCGAGACCCGTCGGCTGCGCTTCGCCAAGAACCCGCCGACCGTCATCATGCTGGCCGGTCTGCAGGGTGCCGGTAAGACGACCCTCGCCGGAAAGCTCGGCAACTGGCTCAAGCAGCAGGGCCACGCGCCGCTGCTGGTCGCCTGTGACCTCCAGCGCCCCAACGCCGTCAACCAGCTCTCGGTCGTCGCCGAGCGTGCCGATGTCGCCATCTACGCGCCGGAGCCGGGCAATGGCGTCGGTGACCCGGTCAAGGTCGCTCAGGACTCGATCGAGTTCGCCCGCGGCAAGCAGCACGACGTGGTCATCGTCGACACCGCGGGCCGCCTCGGCATCGACCAGGAACTGATGCAGCAGGCCGCGGACATCCGCGACGCGGTCAAGCCGGACGAGGTCCTCTTCGTCGTCGACGCGATGATCGGCCAGGACGCGGTCAACACCGCCGAGGCGTTCCGCGACGGCGTCGGCTTCGACGGCGTGGTGCTCTCCAAGCTGGACGGCGACGCCCGCGGTGGTGCCGCGCTCTCCATCGCGCACGTCACCGGCAAGCAGATCATGTTCGCCTCCAACGGCGAGAAGCTGGACGACTTCGACGCGTTCCACCCGGACCGCATGGCGTCCCGCATCCTCGGCATGGGCGACATGCTCACGCTCATCGAGAAGGCCGAACAGACCTTCAGCCAGCAAGAGGCCGAGAAGATGGCCTCCAAGCTGGCGAGCAGCAAGGGCAAGGACTTCACCCTCGATGACTTCCTGGCCCAGATGGAGCAGGTCCGCAAGATGGGCTCCATCTCCAAGCTGCTCGGGATGCTGCCCGGCATGGGGCAGATGAAGGAGCAGATCAACAACCTCGACGAGCGCGAGGTCGACCGCACCGCCGCGATCATCAAGTCGATGACGCCCGGCGAGCGCCAGGAACCGACCATCATCAACGGCTCGCGCCGCGCCCGTATCGCCAAGGGCTCCGGCGTCGACGTCAGCGCGGTCAAGAACCTGGTCGAGCGGTTCTTCGACGCCCGCAAGATGATGTCGAAGATGGCCCAGGGCGGTGGCGTGCCGGGAATGCCGGGCATGCCCGGGATGCCGGGTATGGGCGGTGGCGGCGCCAAGAAGAAGAAGCAGCAGAAGCAGGCCAAGGGCAAGCGCAAGAGCGGCAACCCCATGAAGCGGAAGGCCGAGGAGGAGGCCGCTGCCGCCCGCCGCGAGGCCGCACAGTCCGGCAACCCGCTGGGTCTGCCGCAGGGCGACGACGCGAAGAACTTTGAACTTCCCGACGAGTTCAAGAAGTTCATGGGCTAGCACTTCTCCCGGCCCCCGGGCGGCTCGCGCCGTCCCGGGGACCGCGCCGGGTGCGCAGACGCCCGATCGAGCCCCTGGCCGGAGCCCCGGTCGGGGGCTCATCTGTGTGGTCATCCCGGCACCCCCGCCGATCCGGCCGCCGGCCGCAGCAGTGGCGTGCCGCTCCCGAGCGCGGTGGCGCGCAGCCCGAGCGCGATCGCCGCCGTGGCACCCACGTCCGCCAAGGTCCCGGCCGTCGGCAGGCGGTCGTGGCCGGTGGCCTCAGGACGGTGGATCAGTACGGGGACGTACTCACGCGTGTGGAAGGCGTGGCCGATCGTCGGATCGTTGCCGTGGTCGCCGGTGACGATCAAGCGGTCGCCGGGGGAGAGGAGCGGCAGAAGGGCGCGCAGTCCTGTGTCGGTCTGCTGGAGCACGGAGGCGTAACGCGGGGCTTCCTGCTGGTGTCCCGCCAGGTCGGTTTCCTGGACGTTGCTGACGATCAGTGCCGTATCCGGTGCCCGACGGAGGGCGTCGAGGGTGAGCGCCAGGACATCCGTGGTGCTGACGGCCGGGCAGCACACTGCCGCGTCGCAGCTCAGGACATCCGCCGCCTTGCCGACGAGAGTGACGGGGACGCCCGCGCCCACCGCCAGCTCCGGCAGTCGGCGGGCGCGGTCCAGCGGCGCGCCGAGGTGCTGCACCGCGAGCCCGCCGTTCCGGTAGAAGCCGCTGGCCGGGGTGTCCAGGCCGACCGTGCCGAGGCTGCCTTCCCGTACGAAAGTGCGCAGCGGAGCGTCGGCGTGGCCGCCCACCGCGATCACCCGGGCGACGGGCGCCACCGAACGCACCACCCGGGCGACGCGGAGAACGTCCGCGAACGAGACGTCCTCCAGACGGCCCGAGACATTCCAGTTGACGCCTGGGTCCGCCTCCAGGTTGTCGTGGACAAGGATGCGCCCGTCCACGACCAGCGGCGGCCGCCCGCCGAGCAGCTCCGTGCCGTGCCCGTCCGCGCGAAGGGCGGTGGCGACCTCGTCGCGGTGCTCGGCGAGCCGGGCCACCGTCACCCGGCTGAAGTCCGCCCCCATCATGGTCTGATGCCCCGCGTAGGTGTCGGCGCCCGGATAGCCGAGGGCGGTGCGGCCCGCGGCCGCCGGGAGGGACGGCGTCCGGGACAGATCCGGGTGTGGGTGCGCGAGGCCGAGGCCGAGCGCCTCCAGAGCGGGCAGTGCGAGGCGGTGTCCGGTGGCCGCGCGGTGACCGTCGAGGAGATGACCGAGCGTGTCGGCGGCGGCGTCGCCGGGGCGCGGCTCACCCGCGTCGGGCAGCGCACCGATCCCGAAGCCGTCGATGACGAGGATGACGATCCTGCTCATGGCCCACCTGCGCCTTTCCCGCTCGCGTCCTTCGGAAGCGGACGGCCGAGAGCGTCATGGCGGCCGATCAGCCGCGGGGAGCCGGTACCGAGACCGGCGACGACTGCGACGCTGCTGCGGGTGACGAAGACCTGCGTACGGAACGCGAGGACGGCGGTGTCACCGGGCCGGGCGTCTCCAGGAGCCAGCAGGCGGTAGTAGTCGATGTTCTCGGCAGGGGCCTGCTGGACGGCGAGCCGGGCGCCGGTACGGGGAATCAGCGCCGACTCGACCCCGGACCTGGGGTAGAAACCGCCGCCGTGGAGAGCGGGACGCCCGTCGGCGAGGAGGTGCGCGACCTCGGTGACATAGACGTAGGCGGGCCTCTCCGGCTGGCCCCCGTCGACGGCATGGAGGGGTGTGGTGCCGGTGAGGGCGTGGCCGGGCTCGCCATGCGTGGCGCCCAACTCGGCGAGCATCGGCAAGGTGGCCGCGCAGGTCACGCCCGGAGCGCTCAGCTTCACATCCGTATGCCCGCGCGCGGCCAGCTCCGCACGGGCTTCGCGGAGGAGTGCGAACGTCGCGGTGGGGTACGGCTGCCCCGATCCGGGATCACACCGGACACAGGGGAATGCCGTAAGCCCGGCTACCCGGACCCCGGGCAACTGCTCCACCTCATCCGCGAATGTGCTCAGGTCACCGAGCGGTACGCCGCCCTCCTGGCCCGGATGGACGGAACCGGGGGCGCCCTCGATCCGTACCAGGACATCCTGCACACACCCCAGTTGCCGTGCGGCATCCGAGACGGCACGGGCATTGGCCCGATCGAAGACGGTCACCGCCTCGGGACGCCAGGCGAGGACCTCCGGAACCGCGCGGTGCGGTACCTGCACCAGATGGCCCACGTTCCCGAGCCGGACCCCCGCCGCGTGCAGGACGCGGGCCTCGGGCGCGTCGATGGCGGCGAAGCGGGGGAGGTGCCGGGCTACGGCCCGGATCAGTTCAGGATTGCGGCCGACCTGCTTGACCACGGGCCAGAGGCCGAGGCCCCACCGTCTCGCCTCGGCCGCCAGCAGCTCGGCATTGGCCGCGACGGCATCGCGGTCCATGACGTACGTGTCCGGTTGCACCACGCCGGTGCGGTGCAACTCGGCGGCATGGTCGACCAGCTGCGGGTTACGTGCGAGAACGGTGTCGAGGAACATGGCGGTCAGCCCCCTTCCCGCTGGTCGGCGGGGGCGTGCGGAGCGCGGGTGAGAGGCGGGGCGGTGGAGCCAGGGGCAGGTGCGAGCGGGGATGTGAGACCGCGCGCACGGACGGGGCCCTCGGCGGCGGCACCGCACACGTCACACAGCGCGCGGCGAAGGATGTCGATCACCAGGTCCGCGCCGGCTCGCATCGGGTTGATCCGCACCGTCCAGTCGGCGAGCTCCGGCGCGTCCTCCAGAGCGGAGCCGGACATCCGGTAGAAGAGCGGAGCGATCTCGTACCGGGAGTTGGAACCGACGGGATACGGAGCGGCGCCGTACCGCGCGGCGGCGGCCGGCAACGCGCGGGCCACGGGCCGGTCCAGCCTCAGCAGCACACACCGGTCCTGGACATTGGCGATCCGCACCTCGGCGACACCAGGCACTTCCCCGGCCGCCAGTCGCTCCGCGACCTCGGCACCCGTTCTGGACTGGACGGCCCACATCACCGGAACATGACTGAGCGCCCGCAGCGCCTCCAGTGCCTGGTGCCCCTGCACCTGGCCGCCCCCGGAGTAGTTGTCGTCATGCACGCGCTGCACCAGATCCCGTGAGCCGACGACCGCTCCCACGCCCTCCGGGCCGTGCAGCTTGAAGAGCGAGAAGCAGGAGGCGGCGGCGCCCAGTTCCACCCCGCAGGCCGGAACACGCAGGACCGCGTAGTTGTCGTCCACGACGGTGCGCACGCCGGCGGCCCGGCAGACGGCGAGCACCTCGCCCGGATCGTGGGAGTCCGCCGCCCGCTGCCGGGTGTGCTGCACGAACGCCCACCGGAACCGGCCGGATGCCAGTGCCCGGTCCAACGCCGCGCGGTCGTCGAAGTCCGCTTCGACGGTCTCCACCCCCAGCCCGCGCAGGGTGACGCCGGTAGTGCGGTAGGGCGGCGCGCGGTGCACGAGCAACGGATCACCCGCGCCGAGCACGGCACCGAGCGCGGCCCGGATGGCGCCCGTGCCGGCGCCCTGCACCAGCGCCGCGGCGGGAGCCCCGAAGAAGTCCGCGAGGACGGCCTCGACCCGTGCGGTGGTACGCGGACGCCCCAACCCCGGCAGCACCCCCGCATCCGCCTCGAAGAGCTGCCCACCCTCGAAATGCCGGGCCACGCACTCCACCAGCCGGAACTGATTCGCCACCGCGTCCTCCACCGCCACCGTCGGCAACGGGAACGTCCTGGGCAGCCGCACCCTCATGCCAACGCCTCCTTTCCCGCCCGGTCACGGAGATCGGCCGTACCGCTCCCGGCTGTTCCGTCGTCCCCGCCCGTGAGGAAGCGCAGCGGGTTGCGGCGGGTCAGCAGATCGATCAGCTCCTCGTCGGCCCCGGCCGCCCGCACGCGCGGCAGGAACGAGCGGAAGAGATGCCCGTACCCCTGGCCGCCCTCGCCGACCAGATAGCAGTGCCGGGAGATGTCGCAGCTGAGCAGTACGCGGTCGGCGTGCCCGGCGTCCAGCAGCGCCAGCAGCAGCCGCAGGCGGGCCGTGTCGCTCTGGTAGCTCTCCTTGCCGACGGTGTCGAAAGCGACGTACGCGCCCGCCGCCGCCAGCTCCCGATGGGCCACCGGATCGTCGAGCAGATCCTGATGCCCGATGCTGATCCGCTGTGGTGCCAGACCGGCCGCGGTCAGCAGCTCCAACTGGGCGAGGCCGCCGCGCCCCAACTGGGTGTGGGTCGCCAGCGACAGCCCGGTCGCGACAGCGGCACGGGCAGCCGCGGTGAGCGTACGGACCTCCGGATCGCTCGGCGCCTCACCATGGCTGCCCGCTTCCCCTACGACGCCGGGGAGGACGCGGTCGTCACCCGGCCCGCTCGCGATCTCCTCGATCAGGGCATCCGCCAGTTCCTCGACGCTCGCGCCGTCCACCTCGGCCGGGTGGAACGCCTCATGATACCAACCGGTGCCCGCGACGACCGCCACCCCCGACTCCCGGGAGATACGGGCCAGCGTCGCGAAGTCCCGCCCCATGCCGCGGCAAGTCAGCTCGATCACGAGCGACAGCCCGAACCCCTCCCGGAGATCGGCGAGTTCATCGGCGATCGCCGCGGCGTGCCGAGCCTTCAGTAAGGCGGCGCGGTCGGCCGAACGGGTGAGGTCGAGAGCCAGGTGTTCGTGGGCGAGCACGGGCCCCTGCACGGCGGTCGCGGGCAGTGGCCCGGTGACGGTTCGAAGCGGAGAGTTCATGACGTACTGCCTTCCTGGCGCCCCGCGCGCCTGTCAGCCTTTGACCGGGGTGAAGAGGTGCAGCCAGTGGAGGAGGTTGAGGACGATGCCGGTGACGACGACCGCGGCGGGGGCGGCCGCCATCCGGATCACCACCCGGCCCACCGCCTCGTTGAACAGGTAGAGGCCGCCGGCTATCAAGATCCCCAGACCGCCGCCCATGGCATTGGCGGCCATCAAGGACCCGAAGAGAATGGCCAGTTGCAGGGTGTCGCCGATGGCGCCGCGCAGGTGCTCGGAGGAATCCCGCACCGAGGGCATCCTGCCCAGCGCTTTGCCGATCCAGCTCAGCGCCAGCACTTCCGCCGCGAAGATCAACGCGCCGCAGGCCGCCGCCGGCCAGGGGCTCGGGAGCAGGTAGCCGACGGGGTAGACGAGGGTGAATCCGACGATGCCGTACGCCCCGGAGGCCAACGCGGTGGTGGCGATCAGGGGGATGAACCCGAAGGCCCGGTAGAAGTCGACCTGCGCGGCTTCCGCGTACTGCCCCTTGGCGATGAGGAAGCTGGTGGCCTCCCCGCCGCCGAACACATGCAACTGGGCCAGTAGACAGATACCGGCGCCCAGCACCATGAACAACGGCAGGTGCCGACGCAGCCGTGCCGCACTGGCGCCGAACAGCGACGCCATCGGGTCCACGTCCCCCGGCACCTCGACGCCGACCTGACCAGCCGCGGCCCCTCGGCCCGTGGCTGTCCCGGTACCCGTGGTTGCCCCGGCCCTCGCGGTGGCTCGGTCCGCTTGGCGCTGCCGTACGTCCTTGGCCACCGCGAACCCGATGAGAAGCAGCACACCGACCGCCATGGCCGGCGCCCCGGCGAAGATGTCGGGCCACACCTTCATCGTCAGCACCACGAGTGCCAGCTCCACCACACCGGCCAGGGCACCGCGCAGCCTTCCGAACTGCCTGGTGATCGCCAGCACCGGGAACAGCGTGAAGAGGTAGAGGATCGGCGTCGCCATCTGTTGCAGGGCCGTCAGGAAGTCGACCGGAAGATCGTGCGCGAGATTGTTGGCGCCGTTCAGACCGAACACGACCACCGCGCCCCACGCGCCGCCCAGCAGCGGCGCGAGCCACTTCTTCGGCGCGAGGATGCCCAGTACGTCGGTGGGCAGGAACAACAGCCACGGATTGAGCACTCCGGAGGAGAGCGCCATCGGCGCGCCCAGGCCGAAGACGAACCCGGCCGAGAGCCCGAAGGACACCGCCGTGGTGGCGCTCCGCGTCGTACGGCCCCGGACGAAGTCGAGCATGAAGGGCCGCACGCCGTCGTTGAACACGGCCAGCGCCAGGTGCGAGAGGAAGGCGGTCAGCGCGCACAGGGCCACGACGGTCAGTTGCTGCGCGAGCGAGAAGTCGAGACCGGTGCTCGCGGCGAGGACGGTGCTGCTCACGGGGTCACTCCTTTGTGCCCTGGCACGTCATCGGGTCGTACGGCCCACGGGGGCCGAGGTCTGCCGGGACCGCGGGCGGGTCCGGCACGGTCAGCTGCGGGCGGTGATGGCTTCGGCCAGAGCGGGCGTGACCGCGTCGATCTGGTCGACGGCGAAGCCGAACACCTTCTTGCCCTGGTCCAGCAAGGTGTCGATCTCCTCGCCCGAGGGGACCGAGCGGCCGAAGGTGTGGCAGGCCGCGGTGCCCAGGAGGCCGACCAGGAGGCCCAGCGACGCCCCGGCCCCGGTCTGGCAGGTGCCCAGGAAGTAGTCGGCCCGGCCGGCCCGCAGCTGTGCCGCCGCGTCCATGTCGTTGCTGACCACGACCTCGACGCCGTCCAGCGCAAGCCGCTCCAGGGTGCGTGCGACCTCGGCTTTGCCGATACCGCCGGTGAGGATGATCGTCATGGTGTGTCCTCTCGTAGCAGGGCGAGGTGCATCGCCAGGAAGTTGATCTCGGACTCGGGGAGCGGGGAACCGAGGGCACGCTCCACCCGTATGGAGACGGCGCGGGCCCGCCGTACGGCTCGGGGATGCTCGGCAAGCTCTGCGGCCACCAGGTCGTCGGTGCGGAACTCCTCGACCGGCTCACCGTTCTCCAGCCGGGTCAGTGCCATCAGCAGGTGGCTGGTGAGCATTCCCGCGGTTTCTTCGGTGACCGCGCACCCTTCGGCGGCCAGCGCGTCCAGTTCGGCCCGTACGAACCCGGCGATCTCGGGCCGCACCTGACCGCTCTCCACGAAGAGCCGGATCCGCTGCGCGAGCAGGGCTTCCATGACCGTCCCCCTGATTGATCAATAGACACAATCTGTGGCTGGTGGCGTGCAGATGGGGTGCAGCTCCGAGGGAGTGCTGGGGAGCGATGGGAGTACTTGGGCGCAGACGCTGTTGGTGGGGGCAGGCCCCGAGGGCCCGTCGGCACCGACTCTCCTGCTCCCTGCTCCTGGCCGCCCGACAGGGCCGCAATCAATAGGCATCAGTAGGAAGGAATGCGCTCCCCTCGCAAAACCTCGGCCTGCAGACTGGTGACGGCTTCCAGATCGAGCGATGCGCTCACCGCCGTCAGCGCCTCGCTGCCCGCGCTGCGGGCTATCAGCGCCGCGCTGGAACTGCGCGGCGACAGATCGCCGGTGACCTCCTCACCGAGCGGCAGTACATCGACCTCGTCACCGACCTGCCCCTGCACCTCGTCGAGGCTCCAGACGGTGGCATCGGCCCGGCCGTCCGCGAACAGATCGTGGAGCTGTATGAACGAGCTCTCCAGCCACGTCACGTCCTGCCGATCCGCGAACGCCCGCTCGGCCACTGCCCGTTGGTCCTCGGAGGCAGGGTCGACAGCGACCCGGAGGCCGTCCGTTTCGAGCTGGACGCCGTGCCGCAGCAACAGTCCGTGAGCGCCTACGTAGGTGGCCGGCCCCAGATCCGCCACCAGGTCGATCGGGTGCTTCTCCACCAACTGGTCGGCGGCGAAGCGGGACAGCACCGCCAGGTCCACCTTCCCGTCCAGCAGGGCGGCCACCCGTGCGGTGGCACCGCGCATGAAGGTGATCGCGAAGGGCGCGCCGGCCTCCTCGAAGGCGGCCCGCAGCCCGGTGGCCAGGCCCTCGTAACGCCGCGAGTAGGGCAGCGGCATCGCGGCGAGAACGGTCCCCAGCCCGGCGAGGCGCCACAGTATGGCGCGGTCGGCGCGCACCAGGAAGGTGCCGAGGTGTCCGCGGGCCACGGTCTCCATCGCGCCCGCTTCCTCCAGCAGCTGGAGCGCGGCCTGCACCGTCCCGTTGCCGACCCCGAGCTCCGTGGCGAGGTCGCGCACCCGGGGGAGTCGGGCGGCCTCGCCCTCGGTGGGCTGATTGATCAGGAGGGCGGCGAGCCGCCGGGCCGCGTGGCCGTTGCGGGTCAGGAACCGTTCGTCGATGCTGTTCATGCAAACGACAGTAAACAGAATTCTGGATATTGGCGATACCTCGCACGGGTGAATGCCGGGCACGCGATGCTGACCGAGCACGGACACCGGCCCAGCGGCTCCGTCAGGCGCGCCACGGCCCGAAGGCCGGGGCGCCACGGCGGTGGAGTCCTCGCGGAAACGGGTTGAGGGAGGGGACTTCCGGCGGCCAGGGGATCGGAAGGGCCGGAGGGGCAGTGGATCGAAGCAGCGGAGAAGCTAAAGGAGGAGGCGAGCAGTAAGACTCATGTGCGCGCGATGAGATAACGGAACACGTTCGCCATCCACACCGTCCCGTCCGGGCGTTGATGCGGATGCAGTGCCTCGCTCAACTCCTTCTCGACCTGGGCCTGGTCGGTGACCTCCAGTGCCGCGTCGAACAGGCCCGTGGACAGCAGCCCGCGCACCGCGCTCGGCAGGCTGCCGTAGCCGAACGGGCAGGCCACCCGCCCCGACCCGTCGGGCCGCAGCCCCGCGCGATCGGCCAGATCCTCAAGGTCGTCCCGGCCGCTCGGCCGCCAGCCGCCCGCCGTGCGCAGCGGATCCGCCAGCCGCTGGGCCACCCGCAGCACGCTCGCCGTGGCGCACCGCTCCACGGGGCCCCAGCCGCCCAGCACCACGGGACTGCCGCGCTCCGTGAGCCCGGCGGCTGTCACCAACGAAGCCGTCAGACCCTCGATGCTGCTGACGCAGCCCACCGGGTGAAAGGCCGTCACCAGGTTGAACGCCGTGCCGCCGGCGTCGGCCGCCGCCCGCTCGGCGTCGCCGCAGGCGAGCGCCATGGCGCGCGGCCCGTCGTCGTGACCCTCGCGCGAAGAGTCGGGAGTCAGCCGTTCCCGCGCCAGATCCAGTCGTTCCTTGTCCGCGTCCACACCGCAGACCTGCGCACCACGGGACGCGGCGATCAGCAGTGCGAGCCCGGAACCGCAGCCCAGGCCCAGCAGCCTGGTGTGCGGGCCGACATCCAGCCGGTCGTAGACGGCCTCGTACAGCGGCACCAGCATCCGTTCCTGGATCTCGGCCCAGTCACGGGCGCGCCCACAGAAGTCGGCCGGTGCGGAGGAGTCGTACGAACCGGGAGAGCCGGACTGCCGGAGGTGATGCCGTACGAGCGTGGGTGTCATCGAAAGCGCCCCAATCCGCCGAGAACCCGAAGCTGTCAGTAGTCGATCGCCCCCGTGTCCCGCCCCTGTGTTCGCGTCGTGCGCCCCCGCATTCCAGACAACTCCCCTTCTGTGCCTGAGTCCAGGGGTGCGCCGGGGTTGTCTCCCGAGCGCCCCTCAGTGCGCCGGGGTGCTAATCGGGTCGGTGATGCACGCTGTCGCGCGCGCATCACGCACGACATGGCAAAGGCTCTTGTTCCCGCGCCTCATGCGGGCGGCTGTCCCCCGTCGGCACCAGGCGCTGCCGGGGCGTGGCGTGATCGATGGCGGCGGCGCAGCGTGATCGCGACGGTCGTGGAGGCCGCCCGGGGCCCGCCCGGAAATCCTTCGGAGGCGGTCGCTGTGAGGTCGTGCCCGTACTCATCCCCGCATTCGAGCCCCGCGGACCCCCCGCTTCGCGCCCCGCGTAGCCCCGAACCACCGGGCGGGGAGCGATCGTACGGTGTCTGCACATCGAGGGCGAGCCGCTGCCCGGTGCGGACGAACCGACCGGTAGCATCGCGTTCGTCGCGCGCGCCACCGAGCCCCACCGGGTTCCACCGGTGTCACGTCGCGACCCATGGGCCACGGTTGCCCCGGCGCGTACACATCTTTTACGCGCCGGGGCGTACGCGCGGGTACGTCCCGGCTTGCCGCCTGACGCGCGCCTTCTCCGCAGTTCTGCGCACACGCCGTCCTCGAAACCCATGACCAGAAACTGACCGGTACGTGCAAATTATTTGAGATGCCCCGTAATCGGAACACTGGATGGGCCCGGCTCGTTGTCACGACGTGAGCACGACACCGCCTGTTCTCGCCGCCGAGCTGGCGCTCGCGTGGGCCGACATTCAACGGCACCACCCCGAGCTGCCGGACCTGGCCGCGCCCGAGTCCTTGATCGGAGAGTCCTCGTCCGCCTGTGGGGCCGAGCTCTCCTTCGAACGGCTGCTGCACGAGGCAGTCCACGGCATCGCCGCCGCGCGCGGCGTCCGCGACACCTCACGTGCCGGCCGTTACCACAACCGTCGATTCCTCGCGATTGCCGAGGAGTTGGGCCTCGATCACGTCGACGAGCCGCACCCGAGCAGCGGCTTCTCACTGGTCACGCTCAACCCCGAGGCCAGAAGGCGCTACCGCCCCACCATCGAGCGGCTCGCCAGAGCCCTCAAGGCGCACTCCGCCGCGACCACGGCCGACAGTGCCCGCAGCTTCCGGGGTCCGGCCGCCCGGCACGGCTCGTCAGGTGGTGGTGTGCGCGTCAAGGCCGTATGTGATTGCGGCAGGAATGTCCGGGTTGTCCCGTCCGTGCTGGCCCAGGCGCCCATCGTCTGTGGCGGCTGCGGCAAGCCGTTCCGTATTCCCGAGGTGGCCGCGGTCGGCTGACCTGGAGGGGTGTGGCACAATGGCTAGCTGTACTCGACAGTCGCACAGGACCCCTCTCTCCTCCGGCTGACGCGTCCATCGGGCACCCGAGTACCGCAACCCCACGTGGCATCCCGTTGTGCCCAACCACGTCAAGACCAGGAGACACCACTCCCGTGGCAGTCAAGATCAAGCTGAAGCGTCTGGGCAAGATCCGCGCGCCTCACTACCGCATCATCATCGCCGACTCCCGTACCCGCCGTGACGGCCGGGCCATCGAGGAGATCGGTCTGTACCACCCGGTGCAGAACCCGTCGCGCATCGAGGTCGACTCCGAGCGTGTCCAGTACTGGCTGGGTGTCGGCGCGCAGCCGACCGAGCCCGTCATGGCCATCCTCAAGGTCACCGGCGACTGGCAGAAGTTCAAGGGTCTGCCGGCCCCGGCGCCGATGAAGGTCGCCGAGCCGAAGGCCGACAAGAGCGCCCTGTTCGAGGCCCTGGCCAAGGACGCCGGCGACGAGCCGAAGGGTGAGGCGATCACCCCGAAGGCGAAGAAGGCTGACAAGAAGGCGGACGAGGCCGAGGCCGAGTCCACCTCCGAGTCGACCGAGTCCTGATCATGCTCGAGGAGGCCCTCGAGCACCTCGTAAAGGGCATCGTCGACAACCCCGACGACGTGCAGGTCGCCTCGCGCACCCTGCGTCGCGGGCGCGTGCTGGAGGTCCGGGTCCACCCCGACGACCTCGGCAAGGTGATCGGCCGCAACGGCCGCACCGCGCGTGCCCTGCGGACGGTCGTAGGCGCCATCGGCGGTCGTGGCATCCGGGTCGACCTCGTCGACGTGGACCAGGTTCGCTGAGCAGAACCGGGGCACCGGGGTACTCCCCGGACCAGGCAGTACCGGCACGGGCCGGGGAGGGCTACGGCTCGCCCCGGCCCGCTGTCATAGGCGTCTGCGACGATGCCCGTATGACCGTAACCACCGATTGAAGAACCACGACGGCAAGGACCACCCCCGCGCGAGCGGCGGCGGCCGGCCGCGAAGAGGGGCCACTGTGCAGCTGGTAGTCGCGCGGATCGGCCGCGCCCACGGCATCAAGGGCGAGGTCACCGTCGAGGTGCGTACCGACGAGCCGGAGCTGCGGCTCGCGCCCGGCGCCGTCCTCGCCACGGACCCGCCCGCCACCGGCCCGCTGACCATCGAGACCGGCCGGGTGCACAGCGGGCGCCTGCTGCTGCGCTTCGAGGGCGTCCGCGACCGTACGGGCGCCGAGGCGCTGCGCAACACACTGCTGATCGCGGAGGTCGACCCCGAAGAGGTCCCCGAGGACCCCGAGGAGTTCTACGACCACCAGCTCATCGATCTCGACGTGGTCACCACCGACGGCACGCAGGTCGGGCGCATCGCGGAGATCTCCCACCTGCCCTATCAGGACCTGCTGGTCGTCCGCCGTCCGGACGGCGGCGAGATCCTGATCCCGTTCGTCTCCGAGATCGTGCCGGAGATCGACCTGGCGGAGCAGAAGGCGGTCGTCGACCCTCCGCCCGGCCTGCTCGACGACAGCCAGGCCGAGGTGGCCTCGGCCCGTGACGCGGGCGAGGGCGCGTAATGCGGCTCGACATCGTCACGATCTTCCCGGAGTACCTGGAACCGCTGAACGTCTCCCTGGTCGGCAAGGCACGCGCCCGCGGCCAGCTGGACGTCCGCATCCACGACCTGCGGGAATGGACCCACGACAAGCACAACACCGTCGACGACACGCCGTACGGCGGCGGCCCCGGCATGGTCATGAAGCCCGAGCCGTGGGGCGAGGCGCTGGATGCGGTCATCGACTCCCAGGAGGGCGACCCGGTCATCGTCGTCCCCACGCCGAGCGGCAAACCCTTCACCCAGCAGCTCGCCGTCGAACTCTCCGAGAAGCCCTGGCTGATCTTCACCCCGGCCCGCTACGAGGGCATCGACCGCCGCGTCATCGAGGAGTACGGCGACCGCGTGGACGTACGCGAGGTCTCCATCGGCGACTACGTCCTGGCCGGCGGCGAGGCCCCCGTCCTGGTGATGGTCGAGGCCATCGCCCGGCTGCTGCCCGGCGTCCTGGGCAACTCGGCCTCCCATCAGGACGACTCCTTCGCCCCCGGCGCGATGGCGGACCTCCTGGAGGGCCCCGTCTACACGAAGCCGCCCGAGTGGCGTGGCCGCGGCATCCCCGAGGTGCTGCTCAGCGGCCATCACGGCAAGATCGCCCGCTGGCGCCGGGACGAGGCGTTCCGCCGCACCGACCGCAACCGCCCCGACCTCATCGGGCGCGCGGACCCGTCCGCCTTCGACAAGAAGGACCGAGAGACCCTCTCGATCCTCGGATGGGCCGAGGGAACGGACGGCCGATTTGGGCGTACGAGTGACGCCGTGGAAGAATAGGCAGCTGCTGTGTGCGTCCGGCGCGCGCCCCTGCCACAGGGGGAACGACGTCCGCCCGACGGAACGGCAACCTCATCATCATTTTCCAGTTCCGTTGATGACCTGTGGCATCAACGAAGAAAGCAGTGGGTCATGAACCTCCTCGACTCCGTCGACTCCGCGTCGCTGCGCAGCGACATCCCGGCCTTCCGCCCGGGTGACACCGTCAACGTCCACGTGCGCGTCATCGAGGGCAACCGCTCCCGTGTGCAGCAGTTCAAGGGCGTCGTCATCCGCCGCCAGGGCGCGGGCGTCCGCGAGACCTTCACGGTCCGCAAGGTCAGCTTCTCCGTCGGCGTCGAGCGCACCTTCCCCGTGCACACCCCGATCGTCGAGAAGATCGAGCTGGTGACCCGCGGTGACGTGCGTCGCGCCAAGCTGTACTACCTCCGTGAGCTGCGCGGCAAGGCCGCGAAGATCAAGGAGAAGCGCGACAGCTGAACAGACGTCCGGCGTCCTGGACCGGCCGGATAGGCTCAGGGTCCGATGGACACCGACGCACAGCTTTCGGAGCGCGACCGCTCTCCCGCCCCCACGCAGGGGCCGGAGCAGGGGTCGCGCTCCGCGTGTTTTTCCGGACGCTCGTCCTCCGGGCAGGAGGACGAGGCCGGTCGGCGCGGCCGGGAGGAGGGCCCCGACCTGCGCGCGGAGCCCGAGGAGTCCGAGAAACGATCGGAGCGGTCGGGGCAGCCGTACGGCAAGCCTGTCCCGTCGGTGGAGCCACAGGACCAGCCCGCCCCGTTGACGGAGCCGCAAAGCCGGCTGGACCCGCCGGCCGAGCCGGATGCGTCGGCCAAGCCGGACGCGCCACCGGAGCCCCGAGAAGAGGCCCCCTCGCCCATGGAGGCGCAGGAGGGGGCTCCGCAGCCGCGGAGGTCCCGGATCAGGCGGTTCGGGTCCTGGCTGGGAGCGGGCCTGGTCGCCCTCTGGCACCGGCCCGTTCTGCTGCTCACGGCCTGCGTGGCCTTCGTCCTGCTGATCAGCGCCTTCGTCGTACAGCCCTTCCTGATCCCCAGCTCCTCCATGGAGAACACCCTGCGGGTCGGCGATCGCGTGCTGGTCAACAAGCTGGCGTACCGCTTCGGCGGCGAACCGCGTCGGGGCGACATGATCGTCTTCGACGGCACCGGTTCGTTCCTGCAGAGCGAACCGACGGAGAACCCGGTGACGGGGCTGGTCAGAGGAGCGGGCGCGGCGCTGGGGCTGGCGCAGCCCGCGGCCACCGACTACATCAAGCGTGTGATCGGCGTCGGCGGGGACCGCGTGACCTGCTGCGACAAACGGGGGCAGATCAAGGTGAACGGCAAGCCGGTGGCCGAGGACTACCTGTTTCCAGGGGACGCGCCCTCCTCCGATGCGTTCGACATCGTGGTGCCGGAGGGAAAGCTGTGGGTCATGGGAGACCACCGCGGCAGATCACGTGACTCACGGGACCATCTGGGCGAGCCGGGAGGCGGTACCGTCCCGGTCGGCAAGGTGATCGGCCGTGCCGACTGGATCGCCTGGCCGGTGGGCCACTGGACGACCCTGGACCGCCCGCGTGCCTTCGACGGCATACCGGGCGCGGCAGGTAGCCATGGGTAATCGGGGGCGGCCCAAACACGGGCACCAGGACGCTGCGGGGGCGGACGCGGAAGCGGCGTACGGGAGTGGCTCGTACGAAGCGGACGCGTACGAGGCGTACGTGGGCGGCCCCAACGGGAGCGGGAGTGACCCCACCGGGCGCGGCCCCGACCGGAGCGGCCTCGACGGGGACGGGGGGCGCGGAAACGGGCCGTACGGCTACGGAGCCGATGGCGACTCGGGCACCGTCACGCGTACGACCCGGCGCGCCATCGGAGGACGCGCCGAACGGCGGCGCCAGGCGCGCCGCATCAAACGCCGCAGGCGCCGCTCCTACCTCAAGGAAATACCGATCCTCATAGGCGTGGCCCTGGCCATCGCCCTGGTGCTCAAGACCTTCCTCGTCCAGGCGTTCGTGATCCCGTCGGGCTCCATGGAACAGACCATCCGGATCGGCGACCGCGTTCTGGTCGACAAGCTCACCCCCTGGTTCGGCTCGGAGCCCGAGCGCGGTGACGTGGTCGTCTTCAAGGACCCCGGCAACTGGCTCCAGGGGGAGCAGGTCAAGGCCGCTGACGACCCGGTCGTGGTCAAGCAGGTCAAAGAATTCATGACCTTCATCGGGCTGCTCCCGTCGGCCGACGAGCAGGACCTGATCAAGCGGGTGGTGGCCGTCGGGGGCGATACCGTCAAGTGCTGCGACAAGCAGGGCCGCGTCACGGTCAACGGCACACCGTTGAGCGAACCGTACGTACATCCGGACAATCCGCCCTCGCAGTTCAAATTCGAGGTCAAGGTTCCGGTTGGGCGGATCTTCGTGATGGGTGACCACCGCTCCAATTCGGCGGATTCGCGGTACCACCTGGACGAGCCGTACCGTGGGACGATCTCGGTGGACAGCGTGGTGGGCCGGGCCATCGTCATCGCCTGGCCGGTGGGGCACTGGCGCCGTCTGGAGGAGCCGGACACCTATGCGACCGTGCGCGACGCGCCGGGTGCGAGGGCGACGGCGGGGCATGGGCCGCATAGTGTGTCCCCCGACGGTTTGTCCGTACTCCCGACCCCTGCGGAACTCCCGCTCGTTATGGGAGTGGTGGGCCTGCACCGACTATCGGGCAGGCGGTGGCGTGGAGTAAGGAGTGGATGTGGGGGACTTGGCGGTCGGCGCGCGGTCCGGAACCGAAGAGCCCGAAGAGCCGGCGGGAAACGGTGAGTCCTCAAAGCCCGCTGCGCACGGAGAGCCGGGACGACCGGCGGATCCGGCGCGGGCGGCGGGCCCGGGACAGCCGGCGGGCTCCGGGTGGCCGACCGGCCAGGGGGCCCCGATGGACAAGGAACAGCCGGTGGACGAGGAGGAGAGCGGCAGCGTGAAGAAGGGCAAGAAGCCGCGTGCCTTCTGGAAAGAGCTGCCGATCCTCATCGGAATCGCCTTGGTGCTGGCACTGGTCATCAAGACGTTCCTGGTCCAGGCGTTCTCCATCCCGTCCGACTCGATGCAGGACACCCTGCAGCGCGGTGACCGGGTGCTGGTGGACAAGCTCACCCCCTGGTTCGGCTCCGAGCCGGAACGTGGCGAAGTCGTCGTCTTCCACGACCCGGGCGGCTGGCTGAACGAAGTGGCCACCCCCGAGCCCAACGCGATCCAGCAGGTCCTCAGCTTCATCGGCCTGATGCCCTCGGCCGAGGAGAAGGATCTGATCAAGCGGGTCATCGCGGTCGGCGGCGACACCGTGGAATGCCACGGAACCGGGCCGGTCAAGGTCAACGGCACGCCGCTGAAGGAGGACTCGTACCTCTTCCCCGGCAACACGCCCTGCGGTGACAAGGAAATCGACAAGCTCACCGTGCCCAAGGGCAGCATCTGGGTCATGGGCGACCACCGCCAGGACTCCCTCGACTCGCGCTACCACACGAACCTCAAGGGCAACGGCACGGTCGAGGTCAACCAGGTCGTCGGGCGCGCCTTCACGATCGCCTGGCCGATCAACCGCTGGTCGTGGCTGTCGGTGCCGGACACCTTCGACCAGCCCGCGCTGAACAAGGCTATGGCGGCGACGCCGGCGGCGATGGGGCTCGCGGGCGCGGTGCCGATCGTGATGTGGCGGCGGCGCAGGCGGGCCGCGCGGGCGGCGCAGCCTGTGGAGCGGACGTCGACTGAGCGGGCTTCCGACTGACGGGCTTGCTTGTGCATACGTAGCGGCTCTAATCCCGGCTCATGGTGCTGACTGGGGAACGTACCCCCGGGTAGGGTGCCGTCCCAGATCTTCGACGCGGGCCGCGCTCGCGGGGTGGGAGCGCTGGGATGAGCAGCAGCAAGGAACGTACGGACGACGGCCGCGGCCGGACGACGGGCAGTGTGCTGTCCGGTCTGGCCGTGGCCGTCGGCTGTGTGCTGTTCCTGGGCGGCTTCGTTTGGGGAGCGCTGGTCTACCGCCCCTACACGGTGCCGACCGACTCGATGGCCCCGACGATCGGCGTGGGGGACCGGGTGCTGGCGGAGCAGGTGGACGGATCCGAGGTGCGGCGGGGCGATGTCGTGGTCTTCCGGGACGCGGTGTGGGGCGACGTGCCGATGGTCAAGCGCGTGGTCGGGGTGGGTGGCGACACGGTCGCCTGCTGCAGCAAGGACGGCCGGCTGACGATCAACGGCAAGCCTGTCGAAGAACCGTATCTCCACGCCAAGGGCCCGGCCTCGCCGACCGGCTTCAGCTCCAAGGTCCCGGTGGGGCAGCTGTTTCTCCTCGGCGATCACCGCAACGACTCCCTGGACTCCAGGACACACCTCACGGACGGCGACCACGGCGCCGTGTCGCGCACCGCGGTGGACGCCCGGGTGGATGCCAGGGCCTGGCCGATCGGCAGCATGGGCATGGTGGAACGTCCGCAGAACTTCGCCGCCCTGCCCGGCGGCACATCGCAGCCCGGACCGGTGCGCATCCTCGTTGTCGCGGTCGTCGCCGGAGCGGTGATGATTCTGGGCGGCGCGGCGTACGGGCCGGTGGCGGCACGGAGGAGGCGCAGAAGTGGCTGAAGCGATGGATGAGGCACGCGAGGCGGCCGATGACCTGCCGCTGGAGGCGCGGCAGGTCTCGCGGGTGGTGCTGCTCGACCCCGACGACCGGGTTCTGCTGCTGCACGGCTACGAACCGGGCGATCCGTCCAGTACGTGGTGGTTCACGCCGGGCGGAGGCCTGGAGGGCACGGAGACCCGGGAGGAGGCCGCCCGCAGGGAGCTGGCCGAGGAGACGGGGATCACCGACGTCCGACTGGGGCCGCTGCTGTGGAAACGGCGCTGCTCCTTCCCCTTCGACGGGCGCCGCTGGGATCAGGAGGAGTGGTACTACCTCGCCCGTACCGACGGGACTGCAACCGAGATGTCCGGGCAGACGGATCTTGAGCGACGCAGCGTATCCGGACTGAGGTGGTGGACTTCGGAAGAACTTTCCGCGTCGCATGAGACGGTGTATCCGATGACATTCGCCGAGCTGCTGCGCAGGCTGCTCGACGAAGGGCCCCCTGACGCGCCGGTGCTGCTGGCTACCGAGAGCGTCTGACGCACAATAGGGGGACGCACGGCTGAAGGGGATCTGCCATGAGCGCCGAGGACCTCGAAAAGTACGAGACCGAGATGGAGCTGAAGCTCTACCGGGAGTACCGCGATGTCGTCGGGCTGTTCAAGTACGTGATCGAGACCGAGCGCCGCTTCTATCTCACGAACGACTACGAGATGCAGGTGCACTCCGTGCAGGGCGAGGTCTTCTTCGAGGTCTCGATGGCGGACGCATGGGTCTGGGACATGTACCGGCCGGCGCGTTTCGTGAAGCAGGTGAGGGTGTTGACGTTCAAGGACGTGAACATCGAAGAGCTGAACAAGAGCGATCTGGATCTTCCCGCGAGCTGAGTACGCGCGGAGGGCGGCCGACGCCGGCCCCAGGTCGCTGAGGTGGGTGACGGAGTTATCCACAACCGTCTGGTTGTCCACCAAGATCCAACAGAACGTGGCTGAAGCGTCACAGTCGGTGCCGGAGGTGGTGCCGAGTGAACGCGACAGATGAGGAAAATCCTCGGACGAGCGCAGGTGGAAGCGGCTCGGAGGACTGTAATGGTGCTCCGCGGGGCCGGAGGGGCGCTCCGCGGGGTCGGGAGAGCGCGGTACGGGCCCGAGCGGGGGTACGAGGGCCTGGCGAAGGCCGGCCACCGGCCGGAGAAGGCCTACCGCGGGCCCGGGAAGACAGGCAATCGGGCCGGGTGGACGGGCAGCCGGTCCGGGAAAACGGGCAGGCTGGCCAGGCAGGCGGGCAGCCGGGCCAGGTAGACGGGCAGTGGGGCCGGGCAGGTGGGCGGTCGGCCCGGGGAGGCCGGGAGCCGGTTCAGGACAGCTCGTCGCGAGTCCGGGGCGGCCGGGTGATCGCGAGCTACGGAGACGGCCTGTCCGCCCTCGCCCCGAGCGGGCCCCGGAACAGCCGTCGCCCCCGGCATCCCGCCGCGAAGGCCACAGCTCCCGAGATCCCGCACGGCACAACCGCGCGACGGGCGCTCGGGCGATACGGCGAAGATCTGGCGGCACGCCACCTGACCTCGGTCGGTATGCGCATCCTGGACCGTAACTGGCGCTGTCAGGACGGCGAGGTCGACATCGTGGCCGCCGACGGCGACGCGCTGGTGCTCTGCGAGGTCAAAGCCCGTCGTGCGAGTTCCTACGAACATCCGATGGCGGCCGTACGGCCCGAAAAAGCCGCCCGCCTCCTCCATCTGGCCGAACGCTGGCTGGAGCAGCACGGCGACCCGCCGCCCGGCGGGGTCCGCATCGACGTGGTCGGCGTGCTGCTGCCCACCCGCGGCGCACCGCTCCTGGAGCACGTCCGGGGGGTGACCTGATGGGATTCGCCCGTACGTGCTCGGTCGCGCTCGTCGGGGTCGAGGGTGTGGTCGTCGAGGTCCAGGCGGACCTGGAACCAGGAGTGGCCGCCTTCACTCTGGTCGGACTGCCTGACAAGAGCCTGATCGAATCGCGGGACAGGGTGCGGGCCGCGGTCGTGAATTCTGGCGGTGAATGGCCGCAGAAGAAGCTCACCGTCGGCCTCAGCCCGGCCTCCGTTCCCAAGAGCGGCAGTGGATTCGATCTCGCAGTGGCCTGCGCGGTGCTCGGCGCGGCGGAACGGATCGATCCGCGTGAGCTGTCCGATCTCGTCATGATCGGAGAGCTGGGGCTGGACGGCCGCGTCCGGCCGGTGCGCGGAGTCCTCCCGGCCGTCCTGGCCGCGGCCGACGCCGGATACCGCCAGGTCGTCGTACCGGAAAAAACCGTGGCCGAGGCCTCGCTCGTCCCCGGCGTCTCCGTCCTCGGCGTACGCAGCCTCAGGCAACTGATCGCGGTGCTCACCGACGAGCCGGTGCCCGAGGAGGAGGACGAGAGCGCGGCAGCCGAAGGACGTCCGGATTCGCTGCTGGCGGGACTGGTCGTACCAGGCAGTGGTGTCGGCACGGAGCGGATGTACGACGATCGCTTGCCCGACCTGTCGGACGTCGCCGGACAGCACGGTCCGCGAAGAGCTCTGGAGGTAGCGGCGGCCGGGCGTCACCACATCTTCTTCCTGGGCCCGCCAGGAGCCGGGAAAACCCTCCTGGCCGAACGCCTGCCCGGGCTGCTGCCGCGCCTCTCGCCGAAGGAGTCCCTGGAGGTGACCGCGGTGCATTCGGTGGCCGGCGCCCTGCCGCCAGGACAGCCCCTGGTGGACCGCCCGCCGTACTGCGCGCCCCACCACAGCGCGACCATGGCCTCGCTGGTGGGCGGCGGCAGCGGCCTGCCCAGGCCGGGCGCCGTGTCGCTTGCTCACAACGGAGTTCTGTTTCTCGACGAAGCGGCCGAGTGCAACGCCCGAGTCCTGGACGCTTTGCGCCAACCGCTCGAATCGGGATACGTGGTGGTCGCACGGGCGGCCGGGATGATGCGCATGCCGGCGAAGTTCCTGCTGGCCCTCGCCGCCAACCCTTGCCCCTGCGGACGCCACGGCACCCTCGGAGGCGGCTGCGAATGCCGTCCCTCCACCATCCGGCGCTACCGTGCCCGGCTGTCGGGTCCTCTGATGGATCGCGTCGACCTGCGGGTGGCAGTGGAGCCCGTTGCCCGTTCCGAACTGCTTTCGCTGACCCAGGGCGCCGAATCCACCGCGGAAGTTGCCGAACGGGTACGAGCCGCCCGCGACCGCGCCGCAGCCCGCCTCGCCGGTACGCCGTGGAACACCAACAGCGAGATCCCCGGCCACGAATTGCGTACGCGCTGGCAGATGGCTCCGGGAGCGATAGCGCAGGCAGAACGTGACCTGGAAACCGGCCTCCTGACGGCCCGAGGCATGGACCGCGTACTCCGGGTCGCCTGGACCTCCGCCGACCTCGCCGGCCACGACCGCCCCACGGGGGAAGACATCAACTGGGCCTTGGAACTGCGTACAGGCATCAGACGGGGCGTACCTATGACATCGGGGTCGAGGTGAGTTGAGGGCTGGGGGTTGGGCCGGACGACCGGGGCTGAGCGGTGGGAAGCGTGCCCCGGCTGGCGCGGTACGGCACGGCTGGCAGGCGTGGAAGGTATGGCGCGCCGGGGGATTAGGGGGACCCTGCAGCAGTGTGGGGGAGCGTCGTATGAACCTCGCCCTCCGGAGAGGACCACCGTCTCACGAGCACCTACTCGTGGTCTGCACTGCGCCTACCCCGCCCCGGTTCGTGCCACCCCCGGGTGTGGCTGTCTCGGCCGCGCCTGCCCGGGCCTCCAGTTGAATCGCGCCCGCCGAGGCGCGTCGACGTGGGGCGACGCATTTACCACTTTCGGCTACACGACGACGCCCGACCATCAGGGCAGCACCCACGGAAACGAAGAGAGGAAGAAGGGCATGCGGGGGACTGAAGCCTGTTTGGCGACAGGCAACGCGAGGCGACACATGAGTGAAGGCGGAGAGGAAAACAGAGAGGCGGAAAGGAACGCACGCGCGGTGCTGACGCGCATCGTCGAGCCGGGTGACGAGACGGTAGGGCGGTGGCTACGGCAGACGACGCCCGCTCAGCTCGTACAGTCCCTGTTCGGCGAGCGCGACATGCCGACGGGAGTGTCCCAGGAAAAGTTTGAGGGGCTACGCCTGAGGACCGCTCGGGTGGACGTCAACCAACCAGCCGCGGACCTCGAAGCCGTCGCTGCACTCGGCGGCCGGTTCGTCTGCCCCGGAGACGACGAGTGGCCGCAACAGTTGGACGATCTGGGAGATGGGCGACCGCTCGGCCTGTGGGTGCGCGGCAGCGCGAACCTGCGCATGTGGGCCCTGCGCTCCGTTGCGGTCGTCGGCGCTCGTGCCTGTACGGAGTACGGCGCACACTTGGCGGCCACCCTCGGCGCGGATCTGGCGGACGGTGGCTGGACGGTGGTGTCCGGAGCCGCTTACGGAGTGGATGGTGCGGCTCATCGAGGTGCTCTCTCGGCGGAGGGGTCCACTGTCGCCGTGATGGCCTCCGGCGTCGATTATGCCTACCCGCGCGGACATACCGACCTGATCCGACGGCTGGCGGAACAGGGCTTGGTGGTAGCGGAGTTACCTCCCGGCGACCATCCGACCCGCAGTCGTTTCATCCTGCGGAACCGGGTCATCGCGGCCCTCACCCGGGGCACCGTGGTGGTAGAGGCCGAGCTGCGCAGCGGGTCTCTGGTCACCGCCCGGCGGGCGACGGAGCTGGGCAGGTTCACCATGGGGATGCCGGGGCCGGTCACCAGCGGGCTGTCGGCCGGCGTCCATCAACTTCTGCGTGGCGAAGCGGTAGTGGTCACCAACGCGGCTGAAGTCATCGAGCTGGTCGGCAGCATCGGCGACCTGGCGCCCGCACAACGCGGGCCGGTCCTCTCCCGCGACCTCCTCGATCCGGTGGCGACCCGGGTGCTCGAAGCGGTGCCCGCGAGGGGCGGCGCGGATTCGCGGCGGCTGGCGCGGGACTCGGGCACGGCAGAGGAAGTGGCGCAGGGCAAGCTCTTCGAGCTGCAGTCGCTGGGGTTCGTTCAAAGGTGTGGTGCTGTCTGGGAGTTGGCTCGACGTCCCACGGCCGTGGCGAGTTCCGGGCGAGACGGCCCTTGACCCGGGGCGAACGGGTGAAGTGGTGAGGGAAATGGTCGCGGAATCCAAGTTTGCCGTGCTTCGGCTCGTAGGGTCCGGCCCTCGTTGGGGGGCGGTCGGCCATGTCGGCTGCCGCTGTGTCGGGCAGCAGCGAAGACGCGTACGGGGGAGCGTGCGCCGGGCGCCCGTAACGACGGGCCCTTACCCCTGGGAGTGGATTTGGCACGGCCCCCTGTAACCCGGGGGTGCGGGCAGCGGAACGTATCTGCGCACTCCCGAACGACCCTTCATCGCGCATCGCGACACTGCAGTCACGCTACGCTCACGAGTAATTCCCTCACGCACGTGTTCCCCAGTGTTTCGGCAGAACGGCTCAAGGCAACGAATGCCCCAGCACACCTCCGGGTCCGACCGCGCGGCCGCGCCCCCCGCCGCGCGCGGTAGCGTGCGCCCCACCGCGCCCACCTCGCTGGAGGAACTCTGGCGCGCCTACAAAGCCTCGGGTGACGGACGGCTGCGCGAGCAGTTGATCCTGCACTACTCACCTCTGGTGAAGTACGTCGCCGGCCGCGTCAGTGTCGGCCTGCCGCCCAACGTCGAGCAGGCCGACTTCGTCTCCTCCGGCGTCTTCGGGCTCATCGACGCCATCGAAAAGTTCGATCCTGAGCGCTCGATCAAGTTCGAGACGTACGCCATCACCCGCATCCGGGGCGCGATGATCGATGAACTGCGGGCCCTGGACTGGATTCCGCGGTCGGTACGACAGAAGGCCCGAGCGGTCGAGCGGGCATACGCCACGCTGGAGGCCCAACTGCGGCGTACCCCGACCGAAGCGGAGGTGGCCTCGGAAATGGGCATCGCGCTGGAGGAACTCCACGGGGTGTTCAGCCAATTGTCGTTGGCCAACGTCGTCGCCCTGGAGGAGCTTCTGCACGTCGGCGGCGAGGGCGGCGACCGGCTGAGTCTGATGGACACCCTGGAAGACACGGCTGCCGACAACCCTGTCGAGGTGGCCGAAGATCGCGAGCTGCGGCGGCTGCTGGCACGGGCCATCAACACACTTCCCGAGCGCGAGAAGACCGTCGTCACGCTCTACTACTACGAGGGCCTCACCCTCGCCGAGATCGGCAACGTCCTCGGCGTCACCGAGAGCCGGGTCAGCCAGATCCACACCAAGTCCGTACTGCAGCTCCGCGCCAAATTGGCTGACGTGGGGCGGTGAGGGTGGGCCGGGCTGGGCTGGGCCGAGGCGGGCTGGGGCGGGGCGGGGGAGGTGGGGTTCAGCTGCCGTCGCGCTCGGGCGAGGCGTTCTGTCGCGGGTACGGCGGGATCGCCTGTAGCCCTGGGCTGACGAGGGCGGAGTCTCTCTGGGGCGTCAATGCTTAGCTCTTCTGGGCCGTCGACGCCTGCGAACACTTCCGCGGCCGGAGCTGAGGCCGCCGCTGCGCTGGCGCCCTCCCGTCGGCGACGCTTTGCGAAGACCCGGCCCATGTGCTCAGCCCCGTACTCGCCCCTTGCCTTCCCTTCTCTCCCCGGACTGCCTCCCCCGTGGGGCCACCCCTCCCGTAGGGCCCCATGGGGGACCCGGGCCGCCCCCACCATGGGCCCGGGTCGCCCGGGGCCTCTTCCTCGGGGCCCTTGCCGCGCCTTCCCCTGACGGGCCGGGCCCAAGGCCCTTCTTCTCTCCCTCCCCCCCCCGGCCCACCCACCTCCACCACCTCCTCCACCTCCACCACCTCCGCCGCGCCCCTGTGGCGCTCCCCAGGCGTCGCTGGGCCGTCAGCCGCCTGCGCGCAGGCCTCCGTGTCCGAGGGCTGCAGAAGGGCGCGCATTGAACCACTGCGTTTGCCCTCCCGCGGCAGGTTCGCCACGCCCGCCCGCCTTCACCCCTCAGTCCACGGCCGACCCGCGCATGGCTTTGCGTAAGCCAGCGCGCTCTGTCCCGCCGTAGCCTCGTGGCGGACCGCCTTTGGGCTGATGGCCGCTCCACGGTGATGCTCCGCGCAAACGGCTCTGCGACGGTGACACCTCTCGTACCGCCCGCCCCTCCGCTAACGTCAGGCGCCCCCAGGCCCCACGCCCCCACGCCCTACAGCCGGGCTCCGACGCTGTACGGGTTCGCTTTTCCGCTTCGCCAGCATTCGAGGCGTAGGCACGCCCACTCGGCTGCCCGGGCCGGTGCATCGGCGGCCACCGCCCCGCCCCGCTCGCTCGAACTAGGGGATTCCCCTGTGCCGCGGTTCGACTCGGCGTGCTTTCTCCCTTTTCATGGTGGTTATTCGCTGTTCTATTTCTGGTTGTCGGCACGGGTGCATCGTGATGCGGAGTGCCGCGTCAGGCGTGCCATCCGTACAGTGGTGGCGTGCCCAGGATTCGAGCGGCCTCTGTGGCCGAGCACCGGACGATGCAGCGTGGCGCCCTTCTGGACGCCGCCCGCACCCTGCTGTCCGAAGGCGGGACCGAGGCGTTGACCTTCCCCGCCCTCGCCGAGCGCACGGGCCTCGCGCGCTCCTCCGTCTATGAGTACTTCCGTTCCCGCGCGGCTGTCGTCGAGGAGCTGTGCGCTGTCGACTTCCCCGTATGGGCGGCTGAGGTCGAGGCTGCGATGGATCGGGTCGAGGGGTCCGAGGCCAAGATCGAAGCGTATGTGCGGCAACAGCTTGCGCTGGTCGGTGACCGTCGGCACCGGGCCGTGGTCGCCATCTCGGCGGGCGAGCTGGACGCAGGCGCGCGGGAGAAGATCCGTGCCGCACACGGCGGACTGATCGCGATGATCGTGGAAGCCTTGGCCGGCCTCGGTCACGAGCAGCCGCGTCTCGCCGCCATGCTGCTTCAGGGCATCGTCGATGCTGCCGTACGCCGTATCGAGCTCGGGGCCGCGGAAGACCCGACGCAGATCACGGAGGCTGCGGTCGCCATGGTTTTGGGCGGCGTAAGAGGCTGAGCAGGGGGTTGGTCCGGCCTTCCTCGGCGTGTGCTACTTGCCGGTAGAGGTGAGCTGGGTGGGCCGGGGTTTTGGTGTGCACCCGGTCAGTGCCAGTGCCGGAGTTAGTGCCTCTCGTGCGTGTTGAGTGGCGCGGTGCTGGTGGGGCGCGGTGGTGTGCTGGATCTTCGCCTGGTTCGGGTACGCCGATGACCGGTAGGAGCCGCGACGGGCCGGGATGCAGTATCGAGGCCGGGAGCAGGGACAGCGGGTCCAGGTAGATCCGGTCGCGGAGCAGGCCCCAGTGCAGGCACGGGCTGGAGCCGTGGAAGGGGCCTGAGGCGAGGGTGGCCACGGGTTGGCCTGCGGTGACGTGGTCGCCTTTCCGGACGGTCGGGTCGACCGGCTCGTAGGTGGTCCGGAGCGGTGGTCGCCCGGACTCTGCAACCTCGATTGACAGGACGCCGCGGCCCGCCACCATGCCGGCGAAAAGCACGCGGCCCGGGGCGGCGGCTCCCACCGTCGCGCCTGGCGAGGCGGCAAGGTCCACCCCCCGATGGCCGGGCGCCCAGGGGGCGGGCGGAGGCTCCCAGCCGCGCGCGATGGTGGGCCGTGCGCCGGTCGGTCCGGCGACCGGCCATGCCCGTTCGCCGTTGGTTGCTGGGGAGAGGTGGGCCGCCCGGGCGGTGAATGGGTGGTCCGGTGGCGGAGGGCCTTTTGGCCATGCGGTAGGTGTCTCAGGGGGTGATGGGGCCGCGCCGGTGAGCCCGGCAGCTGTCGCAGCGGCACCGGCCAACAGCACGGCTAACGAGGCGCTCACTGCGCAGAGGGCCAGGACGCGGACGACGGCTGGGAGAGCACCGCCCCGGCCGCCGCCCCCCGCCTGCCAGGCATAGAGGGTGCCGGAGCGGCGGGAGGTGCAGGAGGGTCCCAGGCCGGTCCGATCGGCGTGGTTGATGGGTTCAGCAGCGATGCGTAGGGCCCGTTGGACGAGGGCGGACGGCACGCGGGGCCGGCGAGTGTTCGAAGTGCTTGCGCTGCGTTTCGGGTGCCAGGTGATTACGGCTCGTACGGTCTCGGTAATGGTTCGTAGGCGCATGTCTCGACGATGACGCGGGCGGCCGCTGCTTGGGGATCTTGAGCTGGATCGGTGGATTACCGGCGGGTTGTGCACAACCGCGTCACCCGTGCGATACCTCAGATCGCTGCCCCAAGCCCCACTCCCACGGCAACCTCCACCCCACTCCCACAGCTACCTCCATCCCGCCCCCACGCCATCTCCACCCCACCCCACCACCTGGCCGAAAGGAGCGTGTCGCCCGTCCCTTCGGCGGTCCCGTACACTTCTTGTGGCGATCCGGGTCACCGGGTCGACTTCGCACGCCCCGCCACCAGCGCAACAGTCCCTTTTCGGGCAGCACGGTGGCCGCGCCCCTCGGTCCTCGGAAGGCCCCGCAAGGTTCCTTCCCCGGCAGAGCGCGCCGGGGCGTCAGGCACCGCGGCCGCCCGGCCGCAGTGGAACCGAGTAACACGAGGAGTACGGCCATGGCCGTCGTCACGATGCGGGAGCTGCTGGAGAGCGGCGTCCACTTCGGGCACCAGACCCGCCGCTGGAACCCGAAGATGAAGCGCTTCATCTTCACGGAGCGCAACGGCATCTACATCATCGACCTGCTCCAGTCGCTGTCGTACATCGACCGCGCCTACGAGTTCGTCAAGGAGACCGTCGCCCACGGCGGCTCGGTCATGTTCGTCGGCACCAAGAAGCAGGCCCAGGAGGCCATTGCCGAGCAGGCGACCCGCGTGGGCATGCCCTACGTGAACCAGCGCTGGCTCGGCGGCATGCTGACGAACTTCTCGACCGTCTACAAGCGCCTGCAGCGTCTGAAGGAGCTCGAGCAGATCGACTTCGAGGATGTGGCCGCCTCCGGCCTCACCAAGAAGGAGCTCCTGGTCCTCTCCCGCGAGAAGGCCAAGCTGGAGAAGACCCTCGGCGGTATCCGCGAGATGCAGAAGGTGCCCAGCGCCGTCTGGATCGTGGACACCAAGAAGGAGCACATCGCCGTCGGCGAGGCGCGCAAGCTCAACATCCCGGTCGTGGCGATCCTCGACACGAACTGCGACCCGGACGAGGTCGACTACAAGATCCCGGGTAACGACGACGCGATCCGCTCCGTCACCCTGCTCACCCGCGTGATCGCCGACGCCGTCGCCGAGGGCCTCATCGCCCGCTCCGGCGTCGCCACCGGCGACCAGAAGCCGGGCGAGAAGGCCGGCGAGCCGCTCGCCGAGTGGGAGCGCGACCTGCTCGAGGGCGACAAGAAGGCGGACTCCGAGGAGGCCCCCAAGGCCGAGGACAAGCCCGCCGAGGCCCCCGCCGCCGAGGTTCCTGCCGCTGAGGCCCCCGCCGCCGAGGCCGAGAAGCCGGCCGCCGAGCAGGCCTGACGCCGCACGACCGGTTGACGACGGCGGGGGAGAGCGCCACGCGCGCTGCCCCCGCCGTCCACCCGTAGATCTTTCGACTGTCGAGATTTCGAGAAGAGATTCACAGACCATGGCGAACTACACCGCCGCGGACGTCAAGAAGCTCCGCGAGCTGACCGGCGCCGGCATGATGGACTGCAAGAAGGCCCTGGACGAGGCCGAGGGCAGCGTCGACAAGGCCGTGGAGATCCTCCGCGTCAAGGGCCAGAAGGGCGTCGCCAAGCGCGAGAGCCGTTCGGCCGAGAACGGCGCCGTCGTCTCCCTCATCTCCGAGGACAAGACCTCCGGCGTCCTGCTTGAGCTGAAGTGCGAGACGGACTTCGTCGCCAAGGGTGAGAAGTTCCTGGCCGTCGCCAACGCGCTGGCCGCGCACGTCGCCGCCACCTCCCCGGCCGACCTCCAGGCGCTGCTCGCCTCCGAGATCGAGGCCGGCAAGACCGTCCAGGCGTACGTCGACGAGGCCAACGCCACGCTCGGCGAGAAGATCGTCCTGGACCGCTTCGCGCAGTTCTCCGGTGGCTACGTGGCCGCTTACATGCACCGCACCATGCCCGACCTCCCGCCGCAGGTCGGCGTCCTGGTCGAGCTGGACAAGGAGAACGCCGAGACCGCCAAGGACGTCGCGCAGCACATCGCCGCGTTCGCGCCGAAGTACCTCACCCGTGAGGACGTCCCGGCCGATGTCGTCGAGAACGAGCGTCGCGTCGCCGAGGCCACCTCGCGCGAGGAGGGCAAGCCCGAGGCCGCCCTCCCGAAGATCGTCGAGGGTCGCGTCAACGGCTTCTTCAAGGAGAACACGCTGCTGGCGCAGCCCTTCGCGAAGGACAACAAGAAGTCCGTCGAGAAGGTCCTGGAAGAGGCCGGTGTCTCGCTGAAGCGCTTCGCGCGCATCCGCGTCGGCGCCTGAGCCCAGCCGTGGGCCTTGTCGCCAAGGCCAGCGAATGACCTGCGGCCCCGCTAGGGTCGTACGCAGTCGGCCGCGTACCGGCCGACCGCAGATGTGACGAGGAGGCCATTGCCGTACAGGGATCTGAACCAGACCCCCGGCAATGGCCTTCTTCGTATGTGCACGAGGAGAGCGTGATGAATCAGGGTGCCGACGGCGCGGACACAGCCCACAAAGCCGACAGTGACGGGAAGGGACGCTTCCTGCTGAAGCTGTCGGGCGAAGCGTTCGCCGGCGGCGGCGGACTGGGCGTCGACCCCGATGTCGTGCACGCCATCGCCCGTGAGATCGCAGCCGTGGTCCGCGACGGCTACGAGATCGCCATCGTGATCGGCGGCGGCAACTTCTTCCGCGGAGCCGAACTGCAGCAGCGCGGCATGGACCGCGCCCGCTCGGACTACATGGGCATGCTCGGCACGGTCATGAACTGCCTGGCCCTCCAGGACTTCCTGGAGAAGGAGGGCATCGACTGCCGCGTCCAGACCGCGATCACCATGGGCCAGGTCGCGGAGCCGTACATTCCGCTGCGCGCCGTGCGCCACATGGAGAAGGGCCGCGTCGTCATCTTCGGCGCCGGCATGGGAATGCCGTACTTCTCCACCGACACCACCGCGGCCCAGCGCGCCCTTGAGGTCGGTGCCGAGGCCATGCTGATGGGCAAGAACGGGGTGGACGGGGTCTACGACGCCGACCCCAAGAAGTTCCCGGACGCGGTGAAGTTCGACGCCCTCGAATACGGCGAGGTCATCACCCGCGACCTCAAGGTCGCCGACGCCACCGCCATCACGCTCTGCCGTGACAACAAGCTGCCGATCCTCGTCTTCGAACTGCTCGCCGAGGGCAACATCGCGCGCGCGGTGAAGGGTGAGAAGATCGGCACGCTCGTCAGCGATCAGGGCACCCGGGCCTGACGGCCCCAACTGCCGTATTGCCGTACGGGCAGCGCACCGTACGGGCGGCAACCCCGGGTCCGGGGAAGACCCCGGCACGGGGATGGACAACGGCCTGCCGGTCGGACACCGTGCAGGAGAAGACGCGCGGCAGGGGCGAGGCTCTGCTTCTTACCGAAAAGACCAGGAGCAAGTGGTGATCGAAGAGATCCTCCTCGAGGCCGAGGAGAAGATGGAGAAGGCCGTCGTGGTCGCCAAGGAGGACTTCGCCGCGATTCGCACCGGGCGTGCGCACCCGGCGATGTTCAACAAGATCGTGGCGGACTACTACGGCGCCATGACGCCGATCAACCAGCTGGCGTCGTTCTCGGTGCCCGAACCGCGGATGGCCGTGGTGACCCCGTTCGACAAGAGCGCGCTGCGCAACATCGAGCAGGCGATCCGGGACTCCGACCTGGGCGTCAACCCGAGCAATGACGGCCATATCATTCGCGTGAACTTCCCGGAGCTCACCGAGGAGCGCCGCCGGGAGTTCATCAAGGTCGCCAAGAACAAGGCCGAGGACTCGAAGATCTCGATCCGCAGCATCCGGCGCAAGGCCAAGGAAGCCCTCGACAAGCTCGTCAAGGACAAGGAGTCCGGCGAGGACGAGGTACGCCGGGCGGAGAAGGAGCTCGACGACACCACCGCGAAGTACGTCGCGCAGGTGGACGAGCTCCTCAAGCACAAGGAATCCGAGCTCCTCGAGGTCTGATGAACGAGTCATCCTGGGGGGCCCCGCCTGGCGTCGGTCAAGCCGGTCAATGGGGACCACCCGACCAGGGACCCGTCGGTTCGGCGGGTCCCGCGCACGACTGGGGCGCGGCGGCGCAGACTCGCCCCATGCCCATCGTGCCCGACCCAGGCGGACACCAGGACGACGACCGGAAACCTCTGGACGACGACCGGGACGACCGGGGGGCCGCTCGGCTGAGCGGCCCCCTGTTCCGCGACGAACAGCCGCAGGAGCCCATGCCCACCTCTTTGCCGGGGCCCGACAGCTCACAGCAACCCCACAAGCCGCAGAAGAAGAGCGCGGGACGCAACCTCCGGGCCGCCATAGGGGTCGGCGTCGGCCTCGGCGCCGTCATCCTCATCTCGCTCTTCGTCTACAAGCCGCTGTTCGTGGGCGTGATAGTGATCGCGGTGGTCGTGGGCCTGTGGGAGCTGACCTCGCGGCTGTCGGAGCGCAAGGACATCAAGGTGCCGCTGGTGCCGCTCGCGCTCGGCGGTACGGCCATGGTGGTCGCCGGCTACGTGCGGGGCGCGGAGGGTGCCTGGGTGGCGATGGCCCTCACCGCGCTCGCCGTCCTCGTATGGCGCATGACGGAGGCCCCCGAGAACTACCTCCGTGACGTCACGGCAGGCGTCTTCGCGGCGTTCTACGTGCCGTTCCTGGCGACGTTCGTGGCGATGATGCTGGCCGCCGACGACGGGCCGCAGCGCGTCCTGACGTTCCTGCTGCTGACCGTCGTCAGCGACACGGGCGCGTACGCGGTGGGCTGGCGCTTCGGCAAGCACAAGCTCGCGCCGCGCATCAGCCCCGGCAAGACCCGCGAGGGGCTGTTCGGCGCGGTGCTGTTCGCCATGGTCGCGGGCGCGCTGTGCATGGAGCTGATCATCACGGACGGCGCCTGGTGGCAGGGCCTGCTCCTGGGCATCGCCGTCGCGGCCAGCGCGACGCTCGGCGACCTCGGCGAGTCCATGATCAAGCGGGATCTCGGCATCAAGGACATGGGCACGCTGCTGCCCGGCCACGGCGGCATCATGGACCGCCTGGACTCCCTCCTGCCGACCGCCCCGGTCGTCTGGCTCCTGTACGTCATCTTCGTCGGATCCGGCTGACCAGCGGTTTTCCGTACGCGTCCCCGTACGCGTGAGGGGCCCGTCACACCTTGTGGCGGGCCTTTTCGCGCTCCGGGACCGGCCTCCCGTCCGAGCGGCGATCGTCACTTCGTACGTCTGCGACACTGGAAGAACCATGCCTAAGCCCGGAGAACTCACTTTCGTCGCGCCGCGCGGGGCCAAGAAGCCCCCGCGGCACCTTGCTGATCTCACCCCCGCCGAGCGGCGCGAAGCCGTGGCCGCGGCCGGTGAGAAGCCGTTCCGCGCCAAGCAGCTGTCGCAGCACTACTTCGCGCGGTACGCGCACGACCCGGCGGAGTGGACCGACATCCCGGCCGCGGCGCGCGGCAAGCTGGCGTCGGAGCTGCTGCCCGAGCTGATGAGCGTGGTGCGGCACATCTCCTGTGACGACGACACCACCCGTAAGACGCTGTGGAAGCTCCACGACGGCACGCTCGTGGAGTCCGTGCTGATGCGCTACCCGGACCGGGTCACGATGTGCATCTCGTCGCAGGCCGGGTGCGGCATGAACTGCCCGTTCTGCGCGACGGGGCAGGCCGGACTGGACCGGAACCTCTCCACCGCGGAGATCGTTCATCAGATCGTCGACGGCATGCGGGCGCTGCGCGACGGTGAGGTGCCGGGCGGGCCGGCCCGGCTGTCCAACATCGTCTTCATGGGCATGGGCGAGCCGCTGGCGAACTACAAGCGGGTCGTGGGCGCGATCCGGCGGCTGACCGACCCCGAGCCCGACGGCGTGGGGCTGTCCCAGCGCGGCATCACGGTGTCCACGGTCGGTCTCGTCCCGGCGATGCTGCGGTTCGCGGACGAGGGCCTGAAGTGCCGGCTCGCGGTGTCGCTCCACGCACCCGACGACGAGCTGCGCGACACGCTCGTACCGGTCAACACGCGCTGGAAGGTGCGCGAGGTGCTGGACGCCGCCTGGGAGTACGCGGAGAAGTCCGGCCGCCGGATCTCGATCGAGTACGCCCTGATCCGCGACATCAACGACCAGGCCTGGCGCGGGGACCTCCTGGGCCGACTGCTCAAGGGCAAGCGCGTCCATGTGAACCTGATCCCGCTGAACCCGACGCCCGGTTCGAAGTGGACCGCCTCGCGCCCCGAGGACGAGAAGGCGTTCGTCGAGGCCATCGCCGCGCACGGAGTGCCGGTGACCGTCCGCGACACGCGCGGGCAGGAGATCGACGGCGCCTGCGGGCAGCTCGCGGCCTCGGAGCGCTGACCGCCCGCTGGTACTGTGTGATCGAACAAATGCACATTCCGACAGGGGAGCGCCACAGCGCTGAGAGTGCGGCAGTGTCACGGACCGAGCGTCACGGACACCGAGGTGCCGCAGACCCTTGAACCTCGCCCGGGTCATTCCGGGTAGGAAGTTCGGTCGTCACTCATGCTGTTGCGCCCCATCCGGCCTTCCTCGTGAAGCGCCGGGTGGGGCCGCGTCTCTTCCTGGCCAGCCAGGAGGAATCCAGTGAGCACCACCAGAAGGATCACCGTCACGGCGCTGGCCGCCGCGGCCGGCATGACGGCGCTCGCCGCGTGCGGCTCGGGCGGCGGCGGCAGTACGGACCCCAAGACGGTCACGCTCGTCAGCCACGACTCCTTCAACGTCTCCAAGTCCGTGCTGGAGGAGTTCACCCGGCAGACCGGCTACAAGGTCAACGTGCTCAAGGGCGGGGACGCGGGCAAGGCCGTCAACCAGGCGATCCTCTCCAAGGGCAACCCGCAGGGCGACGTCTTCTTCGGGATCGACAACACACTGCTGTCGCGTGGCCTGAAGGAGGGGCTCTTCACCCCGTACGAGGCCAAGGGGCTGGCGAGCGTCCCCGGAGAGCTGCAGCTCGACAAGGCGGAGCACCGGGTGACGCCGGTGGACTACGGCGACACCTGCGTCAACTACGACCGCGCCTACTTCGCCGAACACAAGATCGCGCCGCCGCGGACCTTCGACGACCTGCTCAAGCCCGAATACAAGGGACTGCTCGTCACCGAGAACTCCGCCACGTCGTCGCCCGGCCTTGCCTTCCAGCTCGGCACCATCGCCGAATACGGTGAATCCGGCTGGCAGGACTACTGGAAGAAGCTCAAGGCCAACGGCGTAGAGGTCGTGGACGGCTGGGAGCAGGCGTACAACGAACGCTTCTCGGGCTCCGCGGCAGGCAAGGGCAAGGGCGACAAGCCCCTGGTGGTCTCGTACGCCTCCAGCCCGCCCGTCGAGGTGCTCGGCAAGAAGCCCGAGCCCAAGGAAGCGCCGACGGGTGTCGCGACCGGTACGTGCTTCCGGCAGATCGAGTTCGCCGGCCTGCTCAAGGGCGCCAAGAACGACAAGGGCGGCAAGGCGCTGCTGGACTTCCTGCTGAGCAAGAAGTTCCAGGAGGACGTCCCGCTCCAGATGTTCGTCAACCCGGCGCGTACGGACGCCAAGGTGCCCGAACTGTTCACCAAGTACGGCGAGAAGATCGACAAGCCGGAGACGGTGGCTCCGGACGCCATCACAAAGAACCGCGAACAATGGATCAAGCAGTGGTCCTCGCTCGTCCTGAAGTAACCGGCCGCGAGAAGCGGGCACGGCGCTCACGGGGACGGGGAACGGCCTCGCGGCTGGCTCTGATGGCCCTGCCGCTCGCCTTCTTCGCGCTCTTCTTCGCCTACCCCGTCGCCGCGATCGTCGGGCGCGGGCTGAAGGACGGCGGACAGTGGCAGCTGGGCCGGGCCGGGGAAGTGCTCTCCGACCCGGACGTCCTGCACGTGCTGTGGTTCACCGTCTGGCAGGCGGCGGCATCGACCGGGCTCACGCTGCTGATCGCGCTCCCCGGCGCATACGTCTTCGCGCGCTTCGAATTCCCCGGAAAGAGGCTGCTGCGGTCGGTGGTCGCGGTGCCGTTCGTCCTGCCCACGGTGGTGGTGGGCTCGGCGTTCCTGGCGCTGGTCGGGCGCGGCGGCGTACTGGACGACCTGTGGGGCGTACGGCTGGACACGTCGGTGTGGGCGATCCTGCTGGCGCACGTCTTCTTCAACTACGCCGTGGTCGTACGGACCGTCGCCGGCCTCTGGGGACAGCTCGACCCGCGGCAGGAGGAAGCGGCCCGGGTGCTCGGCGCGTCCCGCTGGAGCGCCTGGCGGCGGGTGACGCTGCCCGCTCTGGCGCCGGCCGTCGCGGCGGCCGCTCTGATGGTCTTCCTCTTCACCTTCACCTCCTTCGGGGTGGTGCAGATCCTGGGCGGGCCGAAGTTCTCCACTCTGGAAGTGGAGATCTACCGGCAGACCGCCGATTTCCTGGACCTCCCGACGGCCGCCGTCCTCACCCTGCTGCAGTTCGCCGCCGTGCTCGCATTGCTGGCGCTGCACGCCTGGACCGTACGGCGGCGGGAAGCCACCCTCACACTCGTCGACCCGGCGCAGACGGCGCGACGGCCCCGTGGCGTCGGCCAGTGGGCGCTGCTGTGGGGCACGCTCGTCGTGATCACACTGCTGCTGGTGGTGCCGCTGCTGGTGCTGATCGAGCGCTCCTTCGCCGGACCCGACGGCTACGGGCTCGTCTTCTACCAGGCGCTGCGGTCCGCGGCCTCCATGGACAGCACCTTCGCCGTCGCCCCACTGAACGCCCTGTGGAACTCTCTCGCCTACGGGGCCGCCGCCACGCTCATCGCCCTCGTGGTCGGCGGGCTGGCGGCGGCCGCACTGACGAAGCGGGGCGGCAGGCTGGTGCGGGGGTTCGACGCGCTGCTGATGCTGCCCCTCGGGGTTTCGGCGGTGACCGTCGGCTTTGGTTTTCTGATCACTCTCGACAAGCCGCCGCTCGATCTGCGTTCGTCGTGGTGGCTGGTGCCGCTGGCCCAGGCGCTGGTCGGGGTGCCGTTCGTCGTACGCACCATGCTGCCGGTGCTGCGCGCGGTGGACGAGCGGCTGCGTGAGGCGGCCGCGGTGCTGGGGGCCTCGCCGTGGCGCGTATGGCGCGAGGTCGACCTGCCGCTGGTGCGACGGGCGCTGCTGATCGCCGCGGGCTTCGCCTTCGCCGTGTCGCTGGGCGAGTTCGGCGCGACGGTCTTCATCGCCCGGCCCGACAACCCGACGCTGCCGGTGGCCGTGGCGCGGCTGCTGGGACGCGCCGGAGAACTCAACTACGGGCAGGCGATGGCGCTGTCCACGATCTTGATGGTGGTGTGCGCGGGCGCGCTGCTGGCGCTGGAGCGCATCCGTACCGATCAGGCCGGAGAGTTTTAGATGGCGGAACACGCTGACACAGCGGCGGACGGCGCACTGCTGCGGCTGGAGGACGTCACCGTCCGCTTCCGCGACGGGCAGCCGGCCGCCCTGGACGCGGTGGACCTGGACGTCGCCGCACGGGAGATCGTCTGTGTGCTCGGGCCCAGCGGCAGCGGGAAATCCACCCTGCTTCGGGTGGTGGCGGGACTGCGATCCGCCGACGCGGGACGCGTGTACCTGGAAGGCCGCGACCAGTCGTGCGTACCCACGCACCGGCGCGGCGTCGGGCTGATGTTCCAGGACCACCAGCTCTTCCCGCAGCGGGACGTCGGCGGCAACGTCGCCTTCGGGCTGCGCATGCGGGGAGTGCCCCGCGCCGAGCGGGACCGCACGGTGGCCGGGCTCCTGGACCTCGTCGGCCTGCCGGGCGCGCAGCGGCGCGCCGTCGCGGCGCTGTCCGGCGGCGAGCAACAACGCGTCGCGCTGGCCCGTGCGCTCGCGCCCCGGCCCCGGCTGCTGATGCTGGACGAACCGCTCGGACAGCTCGACCGCGGTCTGCGCGAGCGCCTGGTCGTCGAACTCCGCCGTGTCTTCGGCGAACTGGGTACGACCGTGCTGGCGGTGACCCACGACCAGGGGGAGGCCTTCGCGCTGGCCGACCGGGTGGTGGTCATGCAGGAGGGGCGGATCGCGCAGAGCGGCACCCCGCTGGAGGTGTGGCAGCGTCCCGCCACCGAGTTCGTCGCCCGTTTCCTCGGCTTCGACAACGTGGTGGAGGCGACGGTACGGAGCGAGTCCGCCGACACCCCATGGGGCAAGCTGCCCGTGCCCGAGGGCACGGCGGACGGACGCTGCCGCCTGCTCGTACGCCCGGTCGGTGTACGGATCACCACCGCCTCGGAAGGGCTTCCGTGCACGGTCGCGGCCCGCACCTTCCGCGGCACGCACGTCGCCCTGCTCCTCCAGCCGGACGCCGGCCCGCAATTGGAGGCGGCCTGCGCGCTGCGGGACGCCCCGGAAGACGGAGAGTCGGTGGGCGTCACCTTCGCGGCGGAAGACGTCGTGGTCCTGGACCGCTGACGGACGTTTTCCGTGGGGACGGCGGGCGCGCGTGCCCGAGGCTGCCTGCCGTCGGCCGGCAGAGGCGGCTTGCCGTCGGCCGGTCGTTTGAGGACAACGGTCACCAGACATCCGCCACAGACAGCCGCCCCATGCGGGCCCGGAGCGGGCCCGCATGGGGCGGAGGGGGGCCTGCTGTCAGCCCCGCGGGTCCCCGTGGGTCCTGCCGCTGATGCCTGGAGGGGGCTCCGCGCGCCTCGTTGGGCCACTGTTCGCCGGTAGCCGGTGGCCGGTGGCCGGTGGCCGGTGGCCGGTGGCCGGTGGCCGGTGGCCGGTGGCCGGTAGCCGGGGCCTGTGGCCCTGTGGACGGAGCCGGTGGCTGTCGGCTGGTGCCCCGTGGCGTGTCTACGAAGAAGTGGCGCGGCTGCCGGCCGTGGGTCGGTTGTCGCTCTCGGGCGACTGCCCGTCCAGCGTCTTCGCTCCCTCCGCAGGAGCCGGTACGGCCGCCGATCCGGTCCCGGAGCCGTCTTCCGGCTCGCCGAACCAGGCGACCGCGACGGCACCGGCCACCGCGATCACGAAGCCGAGCACGGCCATCCAGGCGAAGCCGGGACGGGAGGAGTCGCCGAGCCACAGCACCCCGAGGATGCCAGGAACCACTGTTTCGCCCACCACCAGCGCCGCCGTGGCGCCGTTGACCGAACCGATCTGGAGGGCCACCGTGTGCAGGTACATGCCACCGACGCCGGCGACGAGAATGGCGTAAAGGGCCGGGTCGGCCAGGAGCGTGGGCAGGTTGAACGGGTCGACGCCGTTCAGTACGCGTACTCCGACGCCGAGCGCGCCGAAGCCCAGACCGGACAGCAGACCGGCGAGGATCGCGGCGCGGCTGCCCAGCAGCCGGACGACCAGTGTGCCCCCGCCGATCAGCACCACCGAGGCGACCAGCAGCCACCAGTGCGTGGTCGTCGAGGCGTCACCGCCGCCCTCCGGTCCGGCTGCCGTGGCCAGCAGGACCAGTGCCGAGCAGACGACGGCGATGGAGGCCCACTCGGGCCGGTTCAGCCGGATGCCGAGCAGCTTGATGCTGAGCACGGCGGTGATCACGAGGTTGGCGCTGATGACGGTCTGCGAGAGGAACAGCGGCAGCATCCGGGCGGCCAGCGCGCCGAGGCCGAACCCCACGAAGTCCAGCACCGTGCCGACCATGAACTCCCACGTCACGGCGGCCTTGGCGGTCGAAGAGAGGCTGGGCCCGCCATGCTGGGTGACGCCGGTCGTGGACGCGGCGGCCGCCTCCCGGCGCGCGGACTTGCGCGACCCCACCGCTTGCAGGACCGACCCCGTGCCATAGCAGGCCGAGGCCGCTACCGCCGTCAGAAGACCGATGAGCACCAAGAACTCCGTTTCGCGCACTGCCTGGTTTTACCTGTGCATTACCTGACTAGCGAGACGTGGTTTCGGGGGCGTGAGTTGCCTCGGACGGCCAAGCAGGTAATCAAACAGGTGCCCCGGGAGTAGAGGAAAGGTGCTTTTCGGGCGATTCGGCGGCTCAGGCTGCTGGATCAGGGGAAGCGGGCGTTTCCCCAAGGCGGGCCAGCGCCTCCGGGGCCTCTTCCACCGAGTCGACCAGCGCGATCCTGGCGGACATGGCCCGCTCCGCTGCGAGTGCCCGCAGCAGCGGCCAGGCCGGCAGCTTCTCGGTCCAGTGGGCGCGGTCGACGAGCACCATGGGGGTCGGCTCGCCCCGCGATCCGTAGTAGTTCGGCGTCGCGTTGTCGAAAATCTCCTGCACGGTGCCCGCCGCGCCGGGCAGGAAGACCACTCCGGCGTTGGAGCGTGCCAGGAGGCCGTCCTCGCGAACCGCGTTGACGAAGTACTTGGCGATGTGGGCTGCGAAGGCGTTCGGCGGCTCGTGACCGTAGAACCACGTGGGGATGCCGACCGATTCCCCGCCGCCCGGCCAGCGGTCGCGTACCTCGATGGCGGCCCGGGCCCAGTCCGTCACCGACGGGCCGAAGTGCGGCGCCTTGGCGAGGAGAGCAAGGCTCTCGTCGAGCATGGTGTCGTCGAAGGGAGCGGCGTAGGCACCGAGATTCGCGGCCTCCATCGCGCCCGGGCCGCCGCCTGTGGCGACCGTCAGGCCGGTGCGGGCGAGCCGCCGCCCGAGCCGGGCCGCGCCCTCGTACGCGGCGGAACCGCGCTCCAGCGCGTGCCCGCCCATGATGCCGACGACGCGTGCCCCGGCGAGGTGTTCGTCCAGCGCGTCCGAGATGGCGTCGTCGTGGATGCTGCGCAGCATGGAGGCGAAGATGTCGCCGTCCGACATGGTCCGCTGGTACCAGCCGTAGGCGCGGGCGTCGGGGGTCGCCGCGTACCCGGCGTCCGTGGCGAGGGACTCGAAGAGTTCGCCGGGTGAGTAGAGACTGCCGCGGTACGGGTCGAAGGGGAGGTTCGGTATCGGCGGGAAGACCAGGGCGCCGCTTGCCCGTACGCTCGCGGCGGCCTCTGGCTCCATGCGGCAGCCGAGGAAGACGGCGTCGGACGTGGGGGTCCCGAGCAGGGCCGAGGTACGGCCGGTCAGATCGACGGACTGCACGCGGTAACCACGCAGGCTGCCCGAGGCCAGGACGCGGTCGAAAGCGGCGAGCGTCTCGATCTCGCGGTCGCTGCCGCGCCGTTGCGGACGTTCGACGGGGCGATGGGGCGTGGGGGGCTCGGAGTTCGGCTGCACGCCCGTCATCGTAGGGGGAGGGTGCCGCGGGCCGAGATGAGGGCCGGGCGGGGAGCATGGTGAGGGCTGGGCCCGGCTGGTTGTCGGCGTGGGGCCGGGGCGTGGTGCGGGAGGTCAGTGGAGGAGGGGGAGGGCGGCGAGTTCGGCGATGCCCCAGGTCAGCGGGCCCAGGACGACGAGCAGGGCCAGGACGCGCAGGGCGGAGGCACGGAGCAGGAGGGAGCGGGGAGTACCGAGACGGCGGAGGGCGGCGGTGGTGTGGGTACGGGCCCAGCGGGCCTCCAGGGCCGCCGTGAGGGCGCTGGCCGTGACGCAGGCCAGCACGAGGGCCGCGCCCAGTCCCGTGAGGGGGCCGAAGGGGCGCGTAGGGGCCGCCTCGTACACCCTCACCGCCGCATACGTACCGGACGCGACCGCACACAGCACGCCGAGCGGGCGGCCGATGCGCCGGGACTCCTCCTGGAGGACGCGGCCCGCGAGCAGGCGCACGGCGCCCGGCCGGCCGGCGGCGAGCAGGCGGCCGGACAGCTGCGCCAGGCCGGGGCCTGCCAGGACCAGGCCGAGGGCGGAGAGCGTCCAGCCCGCCAGGACGCCCGGCGGGCTGCCGATGAGGCGTCCGGGCAGGGGGAGGAGCGTGTCGGCGCTTGCGGGGCCGCGGCTGACGTAGGTCTCCAGGGCGAGGCCTGCCGCCGTCAGTGTGATCCCCCACGGGAGTGCGGCGGGTACGGAGGAGCGGGTGCTGTTGCTGTCCGTGGCGGTGAGCGGCTCGCCGGCCCCGGTGGCCGCCCGGGCCCCACGCCTGCTGCCGCGGACGTCCTTGCGGGGGCGCAGGACGGCCGCGGTGGTGGCGGCGGCCGTCAGCGGGACGACGGCGAGGAGCATCAGCGTGCCCGCCAGGGGCAGCGAATGGCCCGCGCCGAGGAGCTGGGTGGCGGAATCGGTGGCGGTCGCGCCGCCGAGGTCGCCACGGAGCGCGAGGAAGGCGAGCAGCGCGAAGAAGCTGCCCAGGACGCAGGAGACGGCGGTGGACGTCGCGGCGATCAGCGTCAGCCGGGCGGGGCCCAATCCGGCGGCGGACATGCCCCGTTGAGGGCGGGACGCGGGGTCCGTACGGGCCGCGGACAGGGCGAGCTGCGCGGTGGCCGCGACCGGGATGGCGCACCACAGGAGGCGTACGAAGGAGTCCGTGGCCGTCTCGGGGTGCGCGGCGGCGTGGCCGAGTGCGGCCAGGAGGAGGAATCCCGTGCCCGCGGAGGCGGCGGCCACGAGCAGGCGGCGCAACAGGACGAGGGGGTGGGCCCCGCGGGCTAGACGGAGAGCGAGCACTCTGCCCTGCTTTCCTTGTCGGGGGCGGGGGCCTTGGTGCCGACGCGTCGGCCGTCGAGGAGTGCCACGGTGCGGTCCGCGAGGGTGTCGGCCTCGGGTTCGTGGGTGGCGAGGACCACCGTGATGTCGTGCGAGCGGGCGGCCGTGGTGATGGTGCGCAGAACCTGGGCGGCGTCGGCACGGTGCAGCGGCGCCGTGGGCTCGTCGGCGAACAGGACCTGCGGCGCGCAGGCCAGGGCGCGGGCGATGGCGATGCGCTGGCGCTGTGACTGGTCGAGGCGGCCGGGGCGTTGGCGGGCGCACATGCCCACGTCCAGGCGGTCCAGCCATTCGCCGGAGGTCTGCTTGGCGGAGCGGTGGCCGACCCCGCGCAGCAGCAGGGGGAGCGCGGCGTTCTCCCAGGCGGTCAGCTCGGGGACGAGGTGCGGTTCGGTGTCCACCCAGCTGAACCGGTCCAGGCGCAGCCGTTCGCGGCTGAGCGGCGAGAGGGTGTGCACTGGTGAACTGTTGAACCAGATTTCGCCGCTGTCCGGCAGAAGTTGGCCGGAAAGGCACCGCAGGAGCGTCGTCTTGCCGCAGCCGCGAGGCCCGGTGACGGCGAGGATCTCGCCCTCGCGGACACCGACGGAAACCCCGGTCAGAGCGGGGGAGCCGGCGTATGTGTGGTGCAGGCCGCGCGCCCAGAGAACGTCGTTGTCAGGTGGGGCCACCATCTGCGCACCTCATGCTCGTCGCGTCCGATCGTTCCCCCGACCGGGTGAACGACCATGGAGAGTATCGGTCACTGGCACGGTAAGGAGTGGCGACCCTCGGTATTCGGCGCTCGGCGCGCACCACGGCCCAGGTTCACCCAAACGGCCGCTTATATGAAGAACCTGGCAGAAGGGGAGCTGGAGGGGCCTGCCGGGCGGCACGGGGCGCGCAGGCATGAGGCGGGGACGGCGCCCGGAGCCCGCGCTCGTCCGTGTCCCACGCCTGTCCGAAGGGCGTACGGGGCCGCGAGTTCGTGGCCGTACGCGCATCACGGGCGGGCGCGCGAGCCTGCTGAGCGGGCACGGGCCGGCAGGCGGGCGGAGGCGGCGACGAGGGGGCCGGTCGGTCCAGGCCGAAGGCCCGGGGCCGAGGCCGTAACGGCTCTGCCGCTCAACCTTCGACCCCGGGCCCGGCACCGCCGTTCCGCACTCCTCAGAGCTTCGTCCAAGCCTCCTGGAGCGTCCCCCGCAGGATCTGCTCGATCTCGTCGAACACCGGCTGGTCGGCGATGAGAGGCGGGGCGAGCTGGACCACCGGGTCGCCGCGGTCGTCGGCGCGGCAGTACAGGCCGTTGTCGAAGAGGGCCTTGGAGAGGAAGCCGTACAGGACGCGCTCGGTCTCCTCGTCGTTGAACGTCTCCTTGGTGGTCTTGTCCTTGACGAGTTCGATGCCGTAGAAGAAGCCGTTGCCGCGCACGTCGCCGACGATCGGCAGGTCGTGGAGCTTCTTCAGCGTCGAGAAGAACGCGTCTTCCTTGTCCAGCACGTGCTGGTTGAGGCCTTCGCGCTCCAGGATGTCGAGGTTGGCGCAGGCGACGGCGGCGGAGACCGGGTGGCCGCCGAAGGTGTAGCCGTGCAGGAACGTGTTGTCGCCCTTGTAGAACGGCTCGGCCAGCCGGTCGGAGATGATGCAGGCCCCGATGGGGGAGTAGCCCGAGGTCATGCCCTTGGCACAGGTGATCATGTCGGGTACGTAGTCGAACTTGTCGCAGGCGAACATCGTGCCCAGGCGGCCGAAGGCGCAGATGACCTCGTCGGAGACGAGCAGCACGTCGTGGCGGTCGCAGATCTCGCGTACGCGCTGGAAGTAGCCGGGCGGGGGCGGGAAGCAGCCGCCCGCGTTCTGCACCGGCTCCAGGAAGACGGCGGCGACGGTGTCCGGGCCCTCGAAGAGGATCTGCTGCTCGATCTGGTCCGCGGCCCAGCGGCCGAACGCCTCCGGGTCGTCGCCGAAGAGCGGCGCCCGGTAGATGTTGGTGTTCGGCACCTTGTGCGCGCCGGGCACCAGGGGCTCGAACGGGGCCTTGAGGCCCGGCAGGCCGGTGATGGAAAGGGCCCCCTGCGGCGTGCCGTGGTAGGCCACCGCACGCGATATGACCTTGTGCTTGGCCGGCTTGCCGGTGAGCTTGAAGTACTGCTTGGCCAGCTTCCAGGCGGTCTCGACGGCCTCGCCGCCGCCGGTGGTGAAGAAGACCTTGTTCAGGTCGCCCGGCGCATGGTGCGCCAGGCGCTCGGCCAGCTCCACGGCCTTGGGGTGCGCATACGACCAGAGGGGGAAGAAGGCCAGTTCCTGGGCCTGCTTCAGCGCGGTCTCGGCGAGCTCGGCGCGGCCGTGTCCGGCCTGGACGACGAAGAGGCCGGCCAGACCGTCGATGTAGCGCTTGCCCTGTACGTCGTAGATGTTCGTGCCCTCGCCGCGCACGATCGTCGGCACGGGGGCGTTCTCGTACGACGACATGCGGGTGAAGTGCATCCACAGGTGGTCGTAGGCCGTCTTCGAGAGGTCAGCGGTCATGGCTATCTGGTTCCCCAGGTGTAGGTCTGCTTACGGAGCTTGAGGTAGACGAAGCTCTCGGTGGTCCGGACGCCGGGCAGCGTGCGGATGCGCTTGTTGATCATCTCCAGGAGGTGGTCGTCGTCCTCGCAGACGATCTCGATGAGGAGATCGAAGGAGCCCGCGGTCATGACGACGTACTCGACCTCTTCCATGGCCGTCAGGGCGTCCGCCACCGGGTCGAGGTCGCCTTCGACGTTGATCCCGACCATCGCCTGCCGTCGGAAGCCGACCGTGAGGGGGTCGGTGACCGCGACGATCTGCATCACGCCTTGGTCGAGCAGTTTCTGTACGCGTTGCCGTACCGCCGCCTCGGACAGGCCCACGGCCTTGCCGATCGCGGCGTACGGACGGCGGCCGTCCTCCTGGAGCTGCTCGATGATCGCCAGGGAGACGGAGTCGATCGACTGGGTGCCGTTTCTGTCACGAGTGGCCACATCCCTCACTGTGCACGAGCCTCGTCAGTCCCGCAACCCTGATTCGATGAAATCAGTTGCCCAGAGAAGGCGACGCCACTGATTTCGTTGTTCATCCTTTGTGGGTATGTCGAAAACGTTGCCTTCCTGGCTAGGGTGGGCATCTCAACCACTGGACACCTGACTAGGAGGGGTCGCTCGTGACCACCGAACTGCGTCGGCTGCGCAACTACATCGACGGGGAGTTCCGGGACGCCGCCGACGGGCGGACCACCGAGGTGGTCAACCCGGCCACGGGTGCGGCGTACGCCACCGCTCCGCTGTCCGCCGCCGCGGACGTCGACGCCGCGATGACCGCAGCCGAGGCCGCCTTCCCCGCCTGGCGCGACCTGGTACCGGCCGAGCGCCAGAAGGTCCTGCTCAAGATCGCCGACCGCTTCGAGGAGCGGGCCGAGGAGCTGATCGCCGCCGAGTCGGAGAACTGCGGCAAGCCCCTCGCGCTCGTGCGCTCGGAGGAGATCCCGCCGATGGTGGACCAGATCCGCTTCTTCGCGGGCGCCGCCCGGATGCTGGAAGGCCGCGCGGCCGGCGAGTACATGGACGGCTTCACGTCCATCGTCCGCCGCGAGCCGGTCGGCGTCTGCGCGCAGGTCGCGCCGTGGAACTACCCGATGATGATGGCGGTGTGGAAGTTCGCGCCGGCGCTCGCCGCGGGCAACACCGTCGTCCTCAAGCCCTCCGACACCACGCCCGCCTCGACCGTGCTGATCGCCGAGATCATCGGCGGCGTGCTGGACGAACTGGGGCACAGCCGCGGCGTCTTCAACGTCATCTGCGGCGACCGGGACACCGGCCGCCTGATGGTCGAGCACAAGACCCCGGCGATGGCCTCGATCACCGGTTCGGTACGGGCCGGCATGCAGGTCGCCGAGACCGCCTCGAAGGACCTCAAGCGGGTCCACCTGGAGCTGGGCGGCAAGGCCCCGGTCGTGGTCTTCGAGGACACCGACATCGCCAAGGCCGTCGAGGAGATCTCGGTGGCGGGCTACTTCAACGCGGGCCAGGACTGTACGGCCGCGACCCGGGTCCTCGTCCACGAGACCATCCACGACGAGTTCGTGACGGCGCTCGCCAAGGCCGCCGCCGACACCAAGACCGGCGCGGTCGACGACGAGGACGTGCTCTACGGACCGCTGAACAACGCCAACCAGCTCGCGCAGGTCAAGCGCTTCATCGACGGCCTGCCCGCGCACGCCAAGATCGAGGCGGGCGGCCACCAGGTCGGCGAGAAGGGCTACTTCTACGCCCCGACCGTCGTCTCCGGCCTCAAGCAGGACGACGAGATCATTCAGCAGGAGGTCTTCGGCCCGGTCATCACTGTCCAGTCCTTCCGGGACGAGGACCAGGCCGTCGAGTGGTCCAACGGCGTCGAGTACGCGTTGGCGTCCTCGGTGTGGACCAAGGACCACGCGCGGGCCATGCGGATGTCCAAGAAGCTGGACTTCGGGTGCGTGTGGATCAACACCCACATCCCGCTGGTCGCCGAGATGCCGCACGGCGGCTTCAAGAAGTCCGGTTACGGCAAGGACCTGTCGGGCTACGGCTTCGAGGACTACACCCGCATCAAGCACGTGATGACGTCGCTCGACGGCTGAGCGCGTAGCCACGGAGGACGGGGCCCAGGGCGGGGGCCCGGCTGTGGGCGGCGGGGCCGGGTGCCCCGTGCGCCGTGCTGCGGCCCCGCGCCTGGCGCCCCATGCCCGGGGCCCCACGCCCCGCGCTCGGCACACCGTCGTGGGCAGTGCCCCGGCAGTCGACGTTCTGTCGCTTGCCGCCGCTGCCCACGCCACGTGAGAGTGCTCGCCATGGCTGAACTTACACGGCGTTCGCTGCTACGGAGCACGGTCGGTACGGGAGCGGCCGGGGCGCTGGCCCTGCTGGCGGCCGGATGCGGAGTGCCCGCCGCGTACGTCGCCCCGGCCGACCGCGCCGCCCCCGACCGCTCGGCCCGGGACCGGCGCCTGACCTTCGCCAACTGGCCGCTCTACATCGACGTGGACGAGCGCGACAAGCAGCTGCGGCCCACACTGGCGGCGTTCGAGAAGCACACCGGCATCTCCGTGACGTACACCGAAGAGATCAACGACAACGACGAGTTCTTCGGGAAGATCAGCCCCGCGCTGATGAACCACCAGCCGACCGGTCGCGACCTGATCGTCATCAGCGATTGGATGTGCGGCCGTTTCGTACGGCTCGGCTGGGTACAGGAGATGGACCGCGAGCGGCAGCCGAACGTCGCACGGCACCTCGACCCGCTGCTGCGCGCCCCGCACTTCGACCCCGGCCGCAAGCACTCCGTGCCATGGCAGTCGGGCATCACCGGCATCGCGTACAACCGCAGGAAGCTCGGACGGGAGATCCAGCACACCGCCGACCTGTGGAAGGACGACCTGCGGGGGCGGGTGACGCTGCTGTCCGGGCTGGACGAGTCCTTCGCGATGCTCATGCAGGGCGACGGAGCCGACATCACGCGCTGGACGGAGGACGACTTCTACCGGATGACGGGCCGCATCCGCCGCCTCGTGGCGAAGAAGCACATCCGGCGCTTCACCGGCAACGACTACATCAAGGACCTGGCCTCGGGAGACGTGCTCGCGGCGCAGGCGTATTCGGGTGACGTCATCCAGCTCAGGGAGGACAACCCGGACATCGAGTTCGTGGTGCCGCAGGAGGGCGCCGAACTGTGGGCGGAGAGCCTGATGATCCCCGCCCGCGCGGAGCACAAGCGCAACGCGGAACGGCTGATCGACTTCTACTACCGTCCGGAGACAGCCGCCGAACTGGCCTTCTGGGTCAACTACGTCTGCCCGGTGCCGGCCGCGCGGGACGTCCTCGCCTCCTCCAAGGACGGGGAACGCGCCGCGCTGGCCGAGGACCCGCTGGTCTTCCCTGACGACGCGATGCGCAGGCGCCTGGCCATCGCCCGCGACATCACGTCCAAGGAGCGCCCGGCGTTCGCGAAGGAGTGGAACGGGATCGTGGGGTTGTGAGGGCGCGGGGGTTGTGAGGTTCCCCGTGGCGTGGTGCAGGCGGGGCGTGCTGTGAGGTGTCCGGTGTCGCGTGGTTTCAGTGGGGCGGGCTGGAGACGAGGGCTTGTTCGAGGGTGGTGCGCAGGCGGTCGTACGTGGGGGCGAGCTGACGCAGGCCCGCTTCCAGCGTCCGGTCGTCCCCGGCGACCAGCGGGTGCTGCAGGCTGCCGAGGAGGCGCGACTGCTCGGCCAGGACGGCGGCCGGGCCGCTCAGGCCCAACGGGGCCAGGCACGCTGCCGCGTCATTGAGGCGGCGGGCGCCGACCTGGACGGCGAACACCCCGAGCAGATCGCGGGTGTCGGCGGGCAGGCCCTTGGCGACCTGATCCGCCAGCGCCTCGACCGCGTCGGCCCCGCCCAGCGAGTCGGGCGGCACCGGCAGATCGTCACGGCCGGCCAGCCACCGTACGGCGCCGGGCAGCGAGTGCCACAGGGCCTCGGCCGGATCGGTCGCCCGTTCCCGTACGAAGGCGGCACGCATCACGTACGGGGCGTCGGTGTACGGCACCGTCTCCGCGCGCCAGGCGGCGGCGAACGCCGGGGCGGGCAACGTCGCGTACGGATGGCCGTGCGGGTCGTGGAGGAGGACGGTGCCGTTCTCGACCGCGAGGACCACCACGTAGTGATCGGCGCCGGTCGCGGCGCCGGAGCCGGGCTGGTACAGCAGCAGGCCCATCTCCAGCGGGCCGACCAGAACGGGCCCTTCGGCGCAGGCGGCACCCAGCCGGGCCAGCGCTTCTTCCTGGGTGCCACCCGCACTGCGTACACAGCGCAGGCCGAGAGCCGACACGGCGGCATCCAGGCCGATTTCCGGGTCCCAGGCGTAGGGGTCGAACAGCGGCATGGTGCCGCCGACGAGCTGTACGCCGAAGGGCGAGCCGGTGAGGGTTTCGATGACGGCGGTCGACGGGGCGGAGTCCGGGCCGAGCACCATCGCCAGGGAACTGCTGTAGCAGTACGGTCCGGAGCCGGTGTAATCGGTGTGACTGGTGGTGTAGCCGGTGCAGGTGAGCATGGAGGTCCTTGGTCGAAGGAGAGGGGACAGGCAGGAGAGACGGAGGGCGGGGGCGCGCGGTGGGTGGTCAGGCTCAGGGTGTCCACCGGGGCTCGCCGGGGCCCGTCGGTATCTGCCGGGCGCCTCTCAGTGGACGGCCTGACACCGTGGCAAGGTCAAGTGCAGCCGCATGGCGCCCGATTGCGGCCCCAGACGGCGCTCATGCCAGACTCGGCCGACATGTCGCAGCACATGCGGATCACACAGAACACGCAGCACATGCGGGCCACGCGGAACGCACGGGGCATGCAGACCAGACCGAACGCGCAGAACGCACGGAACGCGCAGGACATGAACCCCGCCGTGCCGCCCGCCGTTACGTTCGGGCTGCTCGTCGCCTGGGCGTTGCATGACGCGGAGGAGGTGGCTTTCGGGCCGCGTTGGATGCGTAACCACCTGCCGGAGCTGAGGAAACGGTTCCCCGGGGTGCCGGAGCGTCTCTGGCGCGCGCTGGAAGGAGTCGACCAGCGGGAGTTCACGGTCGCGGTGGGGATCATGGCGGCGATCGTGGCCGCCGCCTCGGTGCAGGGGCACCGCACCGGCGGCCGCTCGGCCTTCTTCCAGGGCGCCGTGGACGGGTTCGGGCTGCACGGCCTGGTGCACCTCGCGCAGGCCGCCGCAGTACGCGGCTACACCCCCGGCTCGGTCACCTCACCGCTGATCGTCGTCCCGTACGCCGTGTGGGCGCGCGGCAGGCTGCGGCGCGCGGGGCGGCTCAGGCCCACGGACGTGCGCGGCATGGTGGGCGGACTGGCCACGGCCGGAGCGGCCACGGTGCTGTCCCACTTCGTGGCGCGGCGCCTGGTGGGGCGCTGAGCCTGGGGAGGGGCCCGGTACGGGTCAGAGCGCGGCGCGCACGGCGGCCACGCGGTTGGTGGTGATGGCGTCGACGCCCGCGCGCATGAGGCGGCGCGCGGCGCGCGGCGTGTCGGTGGTCCAGGCGGCGAACAAGTAACCGTCGCCGTGGGCCCGTTCCACCATGCCAGGGGTGACCAGGCCGAAGTGGTAGTTGAGCCAGCGGGGACGGACGCGGGCCAGCAGCTCGGGGCGGGGCGGGGCCGTCCGGCGCCAGGAGAGGGCGAGTTCGGCGGCCGGGTCGGCGGCGCGAACGGCGAGCATGGACAGGCCGCCCCCGCAGTAGTACGCGCGGTCGGCCGCGCCGGACTCGCGCACCTCGGTCACGGCGCCCTGCGCGGCCGAAGGGGCCGGGAGGTCGATCAGCGCGCGGGCGGACGGGTACTTGCCGGTGAGGGCGAGGGCCTCCCGCAGAGTCGGGACGCCGCCCGCCGTGACCTCTTCCACCTGGGCGTGCGTGAGCGAGGAAAGCCGGCGGTCGTGCTCCCACAGCCGTTCCAGCGTCGCGTCGTGCAGCAGGACCGGGACGCGGTCGGCGGTCAGCCGTACGTCGATCTCGACAGCGTCGGCGCCCGCTTCGAGCGCCGCACGGAGCGAGGCGAGGGTGTTCTCGCGGTGGTCGTACGGGGCGCCGCGATGGCCGATGACCGCGACCCGCGCGCCCGCGGACGCCGCCCGCACCGCCGCAGCGGGAGCGGACGCCGGAACAGGAGCGGAGACAGGGGCCGGCGCAGCTGCCGGAACCCGAGCGGCCCCGGGGGCCGGGGCCGGAGCGGAACGCCCGGCCCTCACCGCTGCCACGCCGCGGTGTAGTCGTCGATCTCGGCGGCCAGCGTCGCCTTGGCGGAGGCGTCCATGAAGGAGGCCTCCACGGCGTTCTTGGCCAGGGCGGCGACTCCGGTGGCGTCGAGGTCCAGCAGGCGCGCGGCGATGCCGTACTCCACGCACAGGTCCGTGCCGAACATCGGCGGGTCGTCGCTGTTGATCGTCACCAGGACACCCGCGTCGACCATCTCCTTCAGCGGGTGTTCGTCGAGGGTGCGCACGGCGCGGGTGGCGATGTTGGAGGTCGGGCAGACCTCCAGCGGGATGCGGTGCTCGGCCAGATGGGCCAGCAGCTTGGGGTCCTGGACGGAACTGGTGCCGTGGCCGATGCGCTCGGCGCGCAGGTCGGTGAGCGCGTCCCAGACGGTCTGCGGGCCGGTGGTCTCGCCCGCGTGCGGGACGGAGTGCAGGCCCGCGGCGATGGCACGGTCGAAGTACGGCTTGAACTGCGAACGCGGCACACCGATCTCCGGGCCGCCCAGCCCGAAGGACACCAAACCCTCGGGCCGCAGGTCGCAGGCGATGCGCGCGGTCTCCTCGGCCGCCTGGAGCCCGGCCTCGCCGGGGACGTCGAAGCACCAGCGCAGCACCACGCCCAGCTCGGCCTCCGCCGCCCGCCGCGCGTCCTCGATGGCCTCGACGAAGGCCTCGTCGGGGATGCCGCGGCGGGTGGAGCTGTACGGGGTGACGGTCAGCTCGGCGTACCGGATGTTCTGCCGCGCCATGTCGCGGGCGATCTCGTACGTCAGCAGCCGGACGTCCGTGGCGTCGCGGATGAGGTCCACGACGGACAGATAGACCTGGATGAAGTGGGCGAAGTCGCGGAAGGTGAAGAAGTCGGTGAGCGCCTCGGGGTCGGTGGGGACCGCGGAGTCCGGGTGGCGGGCGGCCAGCTCGGAGACGATGCGGGGGGACGCCGATCCGACGTGATGGACGTGCAGCTCCGCCTTGGGCAGTCCGGCGATGAAAGCGTCGAGATCGGACAACGGTTCCTCCTGGTCGAAGGGTCGAGCTGGGCATGCCGCGGACGGTGTTCATCGTATGCGGGGCCCGCCGCCCCGAACGGTGCAGGTCTTAGCATTGGCGTACAGCGAATGTGGGGGAATGTGGGGGTGTCGATGTCCGACAGTCAGCAGCCCGGGCCGCGCGACCCGTGGGCACCGCCGGAGGACCGGGAGCCCCTGGCCGCGCCGTTGGCGGGCGCGCCGATGGCCGCCGGGGCGGTGGGGACCGGTGCACCGGAGCCGGGCGGGAGCAAGCCGGCCGGGCCGGGGACGACGGTGCCGGGGCCGGTTGTGCATGGGGCCGTTGTGCATGGGGCGACAGGGCCGGAGGCGGCTGAGCCCGGGATGGCTGAGCCGGGGACGCACGTCTCTGCCCCGGCCGGGACTCCGGCCGCCGCGCCGGGCCATCCGGCCGATCCGGGAGCTGCCCGGGCCGGTCGGTACGACGTTCCGCCGCCCCCACCCGCGCCGGGCACGGCAGGGGCACCCGCGTACGCGCCGCATGGTTCCGGCGTGCCGCCGATACCCGGCGCCGCGGCGAACGGGCAGCGGCCCGACGCCCCGTACGGCCCGGGAGGGCATCAGTACAGCGACGGCCACCGCCCTCACGGCCCCGCGGGTCACGTCTCCGGCACCGCCGCGCCCCCGTACGGCACCGCCGCGCCCCCGTACGGCACCCCTGAGCCCCCGTACGGCGCCGCCGGATACGGCTGGGGTGGCTCCCCTTCTGCGACCGGCCGTCCGGAGCAGCAACTGCCGCCCGGCTATCAGCCGTACTGGATGCCCGCCGGACCGAGCAACGGGCTCGGTACGGCCGCTCTCGTCCTCGGGATCGTGGCCGCCGTCCTCGGCGTCACTGTGGTCTTCGGCATCCTCCTCGGTACGCTCGCGGTGATTTTCGGCGGTGTCGGGCGGGGCAGGGCGACCAGGGGTGAGGCGGACAACGGCGGAAGCGCGCTGGCCGGAATGATCCTGGGCGGCGTGGCGATCCTGCTGAGCGTGCTCATGGTCTGCTTCCTCGTGGTGTCGAGCGCGACCTACGAGGGAGGGGACGACCCGTGGGACCCGGGCTACTCCGACGGCTCGGACTCCGGTGGCTCAGGCTCCGGCGGCTCCGACTCCGGTTCCGACGACGGCCCGGACACGTACGAAGCCGCGCCCGCGCCCGGCCACCGTACGTACGAGCACCGTACGTACGAGGAGGCCGCCTCCACACCCGCCGGTCCTCACACGTACGAGGCCGCCCCCGCACTCGGCCCCCGAACGTACGAGAACGCCCCAGCCCCCGGCCCCCGAACGCACGAAGCCGCGTCCGCCCCCGGACCGACCGCTCTCCCGGGCTTCTCGGCCCCGTCCCGGACTCGGCTCGTCGTCCTCGCCTAGCCCTCCACGGCCCCCGTCTGCGCCGCCGCCACCCCCGCCCTCAGCCGCTGCCGCGCCTCCATCAGGGCGAAGCCGAGCAGGTTCAGGCCGCGCCAGCGTGCGGGGTGTGGGGCGCGCTCGTCGTCGGCGGTCAGGCCGATGCCCCATATGCGGTCCAGCGGGCTGGCCTCGACGAGTACGCGGGAGCCCGTGCCGAGCAGATAGTCGCGCAGAGCGGTGTCCTGGCCGAATTTGTGGTGGTTGCCCTCGACCACGTACCCGAAGCGATGCCGCTCCCACTGTGCGCCGTCGAAGCCGCGCACCGAGCGGCCCGCGTCCTTCGCCTGCTTCGGGTGCGCGGCGGATATCGCCCGCTCTTCCGCCTCCGAGTCGCCGAACAGGCGGGCCTTGCAGGCCATCATCCAGTGCTCCGCGGTGGCGTACCGCACGCCGTCGACCGTGAACGGCGCGGGCCACCACTGGCTGAAGCAGCTCGCGCCGAGCTGCCCGTCGCGACGGGGCGCATGGCCCCAGAAGAAGACGTACTTGTAACGCTTCCCGGCGGCTGCACCCGCCGTCAGCTCCGCCACCGTCCGCGGCCCGTCGGCTCCCGCCGCACCGGCCCCTGCCGCGACCACCGCGTCCCGCGCCGACTCACCCCGTGGCTCGATCATCCCCGCACCCCCCGTGCTGTCGTGCATCATGCCGGGATTCTGTCAGCGGGCACTGACAACGTGTCGGGGTGTCCTACGACGGAAATCGCAGAATCCGTCGCGTAACCAAAAGGCAACAACGAAATCCCTTGTTGAGGCCCTTCCCCTCTGTCAAGATCAGCCATCGATTCCGGAAAGAGCTACGCCTGGGTGTGCCGCCGAGCGGCCCCGGCGCCCGGCGGAGGAGAGCACCATGGTTGAGCGATTCGACGTGAACGAACGATTCGCCGAGGGGGCGCAGTACATCGCCGGCGAGCTGCGGGACGGCAGTTCCGGCCGTACCCAGCACGTGGTCGATCCGGCCACCGGCGAGCAGGTGTACGGGTACCGGCTGGCCTCGACGGCGGATGTGGACACCGCCGTACGGGCCGCCGAACAAGCCTTCCCCGCCTGGGCGGGCGCGACCCCCGGCGAGCGCTCCGACGCACTGCACCGATTCGCCGCCGTCCTCGGTGAGCGGGCCGGCGAGCTGGCGTACGCCGAGTCCCTCCAGTGCGGCAAGCCGGTCAAACTCAGCGCGGAGTTCGACGTACCGGGCTCGGTCGACAACGCGGCCTTCTTCGCGGGCGCCGCGCGGCACCTGGAGGGCAGGTCGGCGGGGGAGTACAGCCCCGACCACACCTCAGTGATCCGCCGCGAGCCCATCGGCGTCGTCGGCTCGATCGCGCCGTGGAACTACCCGCTCCAGATGGCCGCCTGGAAGGTGCTGCCGGCCATCGCGGCAGGCAACACGATCGTCCTCAAGCCCGCCGAGATCACCCCGCTGACCTCGGTGATGTTCGCGCAGGCGGCGACCGCTGCGGGCATCCCGGACGGGGTGCTCAACATCGTCTCCGGCGCGGGCCGGGAGGCCGGCGAGCACCTGGTCGCCCACCCGGGCGTCGCCATGACCTCCTTCACCGGTTCGACGCCGGTCGGCAAGCGGGTCGCCGAGATCGCCACGAGCACCGTCAAGCGGCTGCACCTGGAACTCGGCGGCAAGGCGCCCTTCGTGGTCTTCGACGACGCCGACCTGGAGGCCGCGGTGCACGGCGCGGTGGCCGGCGCCCTGATCAACTCCGGGCAGGACTGCACCGCCGCCACCCGCGCCTACGTGCAGCGTCCGCTGTACGACGCGTTCGTCGGCGGCGTCGCCGACCTGATGGCGACGGTCCGGCTCGGCGACCCGTTCGACCCGGCCACCGACCTCGGCCCGCTGATCTCGCACACCCAGCGTGACCGGGTCGCCGGGTTCGTCGAGCGCGCCCGCTCCTACGCCACCGTCGTCACCGGCGGCGAGGCCCCGCAGGGCGACCTGGCCAAGGGCGCGTACTACCGGCCCACGCTCATCACGGGCGCCGCGCAGGACAGCGAGGCCGTACAGTGCGAGATCTTCGGCCCGGTGCTGGTCGTGCTGCCCTTCGACAGCGACGACGAGGGCATCGCGCTGGCCAACGACACCCCGTACGGCCTGGCGGCCTCCGCATGGAGCCGGGACGTCTACCGCACGGGGCGCGCCACCCGCGAGATCAAAGCGGGCTGCGTCTGGGTCAACGACCACATCCCGATCCTCAGCGAGATGCCGCACGGCGGCTACAAGGCCAGTGGCTTCGGCAAGGACATGTCTGCGTACTCCTTCGAGGAGTACACGCAGGTCAAGCACGTCATGTACGACAACACCGGGGTCGTCAGGAAGGACTGGCACCGCACCGTCTTCGGGGACCGCGCCTGAGGCATGGGGCAGCACCAGCACAGGCGCCGACGCAAAGCGGCGGCCGCCGCACGGCCGCACCGGCCGACCACCGGGCTCATCCTGAAAGGGCACCGCGTATGGAGGACACCCGGCAGCCCGGGACCTTGTCCCCGCCCGAACTCGCCGCCGTGCGGCGCAGCCTCACCGACGGGCGGCTGGCCATGACCCGGCGTGCGCTGCTGCGCGCGAGCGGGGCGGGGGCGCTCGCGTTCGGCGGTCTCGGCGCGCTGTCGGCCTGCGGCATTCCGCCCGCGGGCCGAACGGACGCCGGACGGTCCGCGGACTTCTCGGGCCAGGAGAAACGTGTCGTCTTCTCCAACTGGACGGAGTACCTGGACGTCGGCGACGACGGCAGGAGCCGGCCGACCCTGGACGCCTTCACCCGCCGTACCGGGATCACGGTGAAGTACACCGAGGACATCAACGACAACGACGAGTTCTTCGGCAAGATCCAGGCGCAGCTGGCGGCGGGCCAGGACACCGGCCGGGACCTGATCGTGCTCACCGACTGGATGTGCGCGCGGATGATCGGGCTCGGCTGGGTCCAGAAGCTGGACGCCGCCGCCCTGCCGCACGCGCGCGCCCGGCTCTCCCCGCAGTTCCGTGACCCGGACTGGGATCCCGGCCGCGCCCACTCCTACCCCTGGACGGGCATCCCGGCGGTCATCGCGTACAACGCGAAGGCCACCGGCGGCCGTACGGTCGACTCCGTGAGCCAGCTGCTGGACGACCCGCGGCTCAAGGGCCGGGTCGGCTTCCTCTCCGAAATGCGCGACACCGTCGGGCTGACCCTCCTGGACATGGGAAAGCGCCCGGAGGACTGCACGGCCGACGACTTCGACGCGGCCGTCGCCCGCCTCCAGAAGGGCGTGGACAGCAAGCAGATCAGGCGCTTCACCGGCAACGACTACATCAACGACCTCAGCAAGGGCGACCTCGCGGCATGCGTGGCATGGGCCGGGGACGTCGTCCAGCTCCAGCACGACAATCCGGACATCAAGTACGCCGTGCCGCGCGCCGGATACATGACGTCCACGGACAACCTGATGGTGCCGAACCGGGCCCGCCACAAGAAGAACGCCGAACGCCTCATCGACTACTGCTACGAACCGAAGGCGGCGGCGCGGATCGCGGCGTACATCAACTACGTGTGCCCCGTCGACGGCGTACGCGAGGAACTGGCGAAGATCGACCGGGGCCTGGCGGACAACCCGCTGATCCTCCCCGACCGGGAGATGGCCGCCCGGTCGCACTCCTTCCGCGCGCTGGACGGCGAGGAGAGCAAGGTCTTCGCCCAGAAATTCGCCGACCTCACGGGCGCGTGAGCCCCGCTCGGGCCCGTACCCGTTCGGACGGTTACCCGTACAGACCGGTACCCGTCCGGACCCGTACCGCCCGCACGCCGCCCCCGCACGCCGCCCCGCACCGGTCGCGCCCCAGCCCGCGCCCGCCCTCCGACCCACGGGACCACCCATGACACAGACCTCCGGTGGCGACGTCCGCCTCTCCGGGATCAGCAAGACCTACGGCTCCTTCACCGCCGTCCACCCGCTCGACCTGACGGTCCCGGCGGGCTCCTTCTTCGCGCTGCTGGGCGCCTCGGGCTGTGGCAAGACCACCACGCTGCGCATGATCGCGGGTCTGGAGGACCCGTCCACCGGCACCGTCGCGCTGGACGGCAGGGACGTCACCGCGCTGCCCCCGTACAAACGCCCGGTCAACACCGTCTTCCAGAACTACGCGCTCTTCCCACACCTGGACATCTTCGAAAACGTCGCGTTCGGCCTGCGCCGTCGCGGCATCAAATCCGTGCAGAAACAGGTCGGGGAGATGCTCGACCTGGTCGAGCTCGGCCCCATGGCGCGCCGCAAGCCGCAGCAGCTCTCCGGCGGCCAGCAGCAGCGCGTCGCGGTCGCCCGCGCCCTGATCAACCACCCGCAGGTGCTCCTCCTCGACGAGCCGCTGGGCGCCCTCGACCTCAAGCTGCGCCGCCAGATGCAGCTCGAACTCAAGCGCATCCAGACCGAGGTCGGCATCACCTTCGTGCACGTCACCCACGACCAGGAGGAGGCCATGACGATGGCCGACACGGTCGCGGTGATGAACGGCGGCCGGGTCGAGCAGCTCGGCGCCCCCGCCGACCTGTACGAGAACCCGGGCACCACCTTCGTCGCCAACTTCCTGGGCACCTCCAACCTCATCGAGGCCGAGGTGGTGACGGCCGGCGGCGACGATCTGCTGCTCACCGCCGGCGGGGCCAAATTGCGGCTGCCCGCCGGGCGATGTCGCGCCACGGTCCGTACCGGCGGGAAGGTCCTGGCGGGCGTCCGGCCGGAGAAGATCGGCCTCACCCACGCCGACGACGCGGGCACGATCGCCGACGGCCGCAACCGGCTGCCCGGCCGCATCGCGCACGCCGGCTTCCTCGGCGTCAGCACGCAGTACGTCATCGAGTCCCCGGGCGCGGGGCGCCTCGCCGTCTACGAGCAGAACGTCGAACGCGACATGCGCCTGGTGCCCGGCGCCGAGGTCGTCCTCCACTGGAACCCCGCCCACACCTTCGGCCTGGACGCCTCCCAGGACATCGGGGCCGGAGCGGACACGGGCGAGGAGGCCGCATGACGACGACCACCGGGGCGCCGCCACCGCCCGCCGCCGAGGAGGTACCGGAGGTCCGCGGACGCGCCACGCGCAAGCGGCTCGTCCCGTACTGGCTGCTGCTCCCCGGCATCCTGTGGCTGGTCGTCTTCTTCGCGGCGCCGCTGGTCTACCAGGCGTCCACGTCCGTGCAGACCGGCTCCCTCGAAGAGGGCTTCAAGGTCACCTGGCACTTCGCGACGTACTGGGACGCACTCGGTTCGTACTGGCCGCAGTTCCTGCGCTCGGTCGGCTACGCGGCCACCGCGACCGTGCTCTGCCTGGTCCTGGGCTACCCGCTCGCCTACCTCATCGCCTTCAAGGCGGGCCGCTGGCGCAACGTCGTGATGATCCTGGTCATCGCCCCGTTCTTCACCAGTTTCCTGATCCGCACGCTGGCCTGGAAGACGATCCTGGCGGACGGCGGCCCGGTCGTCGGCGTACTGAACTCGCTGCACGTCCTGGACGTGACCAGCTGGCTCGGCCTGACCGAAGGGCAGCGGGTGCTGGCCACGCCGCTCGCGGTGGTCTGCGGCCTGACGTACAACTTCCTGCCGTTCATGGTGCTGCCGCTGTACACCTCGCTGGAGCGCATCGACCCGCGGCTGCACGAGGCCGCCGGCGATCTTTACGCCCGGCCCGTCACCACCTTCCGCCGGGTGACCTTCCCGCTGTCCATGCCGGGCGTGGTGGCCGGCACGCTGCTGACGTTCATCCCGGCCGCCGGCGACTACATCAACGCCGAACTGCTCGGCTCCACGGACCAGAAGATGATCGGCAACGTCATCCAGTCGCAGTTCCTGCGCGTCCTGGACTATCCGACGGCCGCCGCGCTCTCCTTCATCCTCATGGCGGCGATCCTCGCCATGGTCACGCTCTACATCCGCAAGTCCGGGACGGAGGACCTGGTCTGATGGCCGTGCTCCGGTGGCTGCGCCGCCACCTCGTCGTACTCGCGGGCCTCGGCACGCTGGGGTACCTGATCCTGCCCAACCTCGTCGTGCTGGCCTTCTCCTTCAACAAGCCCAACGGCCGCTTCAACTACGAGTGGCAGCGCTTCTCGGCGGACGCCTGGGCCGATCCGTGCGGCGTCGCCGACCTGTGCGGATCGCTGGGGCTGAGCCTGCAGATCGCCGTCTGGGCGACGGTGGGCGCGACCGTACTGGGCACCATGATCGCCTTCGCGCTGGCCCGGTACCGCTTCCGTGCCCGGCCCGCCGTCAACACGCTGATCTTCCTGCCGATGGCGATGCCCGAGGTGGTGATGGCCGCCTCGCTGGCCACCCTGTTCCTCAACATGGGCATTCGGTTCGGGTTCTGGACGATTCTGATCGCACACATCATGTTCTGCCTGAGCTTTGTTGTCACCGCGGTCAAGGCCCGCGTGATGAGCATGGACCCACGCCTGGAACAGGCGGCCCAGGACCTCTACGCGTCCCCCGCACAGACGTTTCTGCGGGTGACCCTGCCGATCGCCGCGCCCGGCATCGCGGCCGGCGCCCTGCTCTCCTTCGCGCTGTCCTTCGACGACTTCATCATCACGAACTTCAACGCCGGCTCCACTGTGACGTTCCCCATGTTCGTCTGGGGATCGGCGCAGCGTGGCACACCCGTTCAAATCAATGTCATCGGAACGGCGATGTTCCTGATCGCCGTGCTCTGCGTCCTGGGGGCCCAGCTGCTCTCCGGACGCCGGAAGAGGAGCTGAGAACCATGGCACGAGCTGCCATGACCACCCCCGTCCACGCCCTCGCGGACGCCGCGCCGACCTCCTTCTGGCTGGACGACGCGGCGCGCCCCGCAGCCCTCCCCGCCCTCGTCGGCGACGAACGGACCGACCTCCTCGTCGTCGGCGGCGGCTACTCCGGCCTGTGGACCGCCCTGATCGCCAAGGAACGCGATCCCGGACGCGATGTTGTCCTCGTGGAGGGCCAGGAAGTCGGCTGGGCCGCGTCCGGCCGCAACGGCGGCTTCTGCGCCGCCTCCCTGACCCACGGCCTCGGCAACGGCCTGGACCGCTGGCCGGACGAGCTGGCGAAGCTCGAAGAACTCGGCGCCCGCAACCTCGACGCCATCGAGGACGCCGTCACCCGCTACGGCATCGACTGCGCCTTCGAGCGCACCGGCGAGATCAACGTCGCCACCGAACCCCACCAGGTCGCCGAACTCAAGGAAGACGCCGAACAGGCCGCCCGACTCGGCCTGCCCGGCATCCGGTTCCTCGACCGCGACGCGCTGCGCGCCCAGGTCGACTCACCGACCTTCCTCGCCGGCCTCTGGGACCGCACGGGCGTCGCCATGCTCCACCCCGCGCGCCTGGCATGGGGCCTGAAGAAGGCGTGCCTGGACCTCGGCGTACGGATCTACGAGCACACGCCCGCCACCGCCCTCGCCGCCGACGGCGTGGGCATGGCCGCCCGCACGCCGTACGGCCGCGTCTTCGCCCGCCGGGTCGCCCTGGGCACCAACGTCTTCCCCTCCCTGGTGCGCCGCGTCCGCCCGTACGTCGTGCCCGTCTACGACCACGCGCTGATGACCGAGCCGCTGTCCGCCGAACAGCTCGCCGCCATCGGCTGGCAGGGCCGCCAGGGCCTGTCCGACAGCAACCACCACTTCCACTACTTCCGCCGCACGGCCGACGACCGCATCCTGTGGGGCGGATACGACGCCGTCTACCGCTTCAACGCGACGGTCCGCGCCGAGTACGACCACCGCCCCGCCACGTACGAGAAGCTGGCCCGGCACTTCTTCCAGTGCTTCCCGCAACTGGCGGGCCTGCGCTTCACACACGCATGGGGCGGCGCCATCGACACCTGCTCGCGCTTCTCGGCCTTCTTCGGCACCGCGCACGCGGGGCGGGTCGCCTACGCCGCCGGCTACACGGGCCTCGGCGTGGGCGCCACGCGCTTCGGCGCGGAGGTCATGCTCGACCTGCTGGCGGGGGAGCGCACCGAGCGCACGGAGCTGGAAATGGTCCGCAGGAAGCCGCTGCCGTTCCCGCCGGAGCCGCTGCGGTGGGCCGGGATCGGCCTGACGCAGTGGTCCATGACGCGGGCCGACACCCACGGGGGGCGGCGCAACCTGTGGCTGCGGGCGATGGACAGGGCGGGGCTGGGCTTCGACAGCTGAGGGGGAGCAGGGGGACCGGCTGTGCAGGGGGCAGGCCGTGCGTGGGGCCCGTCCGGGAGGGGGGCTCGGCTGTGCATGGGGCGGGCTGGCCGCGGGTGGGTGGGGCGGATCGGCTGTGCATGGGGGGCGGTCGGCCGTGCGTGGGGCGGGGCGGCCGCGTACGGGAGGGGGATCGGCCGTGCATGGGGGCTGGCCCCGTCCGGGGGGCTCGGCCGTGCATGGGGCGGGGCGGCTGTGTACGGCCTTCGGGCGTGCTTGCCGTCTCCGGGAGCGCGCCTGCCGTCTTCCGGGCGCGCCCGCCATGTGCCCCAAGTGCCTCCCCGCACCACCCCACGCCCCCAACCGCTTCCGTCTCCCGCGAAAAACCCCGGCAAACCCGTGTAAGGATGCCGCCGTCGCTGTCTCTCACCGGGCGGACAGCGGTCCGAGCGGACCGCGGAAGCGAGGAGACATGGACGCCGCGGGGGCCAAGAACGCAGTGGAATGGCTGGTGACGGCAGCAGCGGACCCGGACGCCTGCCGGTGGGAATGGGAGCGCAACCCCCTCGGGGTCGCTCTCCTTCCGGCCGGCAGGCTCTGGGACGTACTGATCGTGCCCGGCGCGCTGGGACGCCCCACCCTGGACGTACTGACCCGCGTGCTGGACCGGCCGGGGCCGGTCCTCGGGGACTTCGGAGACGCCCGTACGGGGTTCTTCGTGCCGCCCGGTACGGCCGCGCGCTGGCTCGGCACGGGGGTGCGCGGCGCGGGCGACGGCAGCTGGATCGTGGTGCCGTATCCAGGGCGGGTGACGGGCGGCGTGCGCTGGCTCGTCGTCCCGGACGGTACGGGCCGCCTCACCGAACCGGCGGTGCTCGAACTGGCGATGCACGAGGCCGCCGCGTCACTCGCCGCCGACGGGTGAGGGGCCGGAGCCGGGGCGTCGCAGCGTGAGGCGCGACACAAACACCCTCCCGGCGGAGCCGAGTTGAGTCGCCCGGGCGCCGGGCGCGTGCCTCTGGAGGGACGCCCGCCGGGGCTCCCCGCCGGTCCGGGCGTGCGGGGCGCCCGGCCGGGGGCAGGCGCAGCACCTCAGGGGGAAGAATCATGCGCACGTCGGAGCACGTCCTCGGACGGCTGGGAGTCGAGCCGACTACGGAAGCGGTCTACCGTGCCCTGCTGACCCAACCGCATGCAGAGGCGTCCGAGTTGGCGGCCCGCACGGGGATGGCCGAGCAGGAGGTCGAACGGTGCCTGGAGCGGCTGGCCGCCCTCTCGCTGGTGCGCCTTTCGGTGGAGCACCCCGGCCGGCTGTACGCGGTGAGCCCGCGCCTGGGCATGGACATCCTGCTCGCCCGGCAGCAGGCCGAACTCGCCGCGCAGCAACAGCGCGTGGAGGAGGGCCGGGCCGCGGCCGCCCGGCTCGTCTCCGAATTCGCCACGCACCAGCGGTCCGCCGCCGACCACGGGGTGGCCCGGCTGGCCGGGGCCGACCGGATCGCCGACCATCTGACGGAACTCGGCGCCGTCGCCGAGGAGGAGTTCCAGGTGTTCGCCGCCGGGCGGCCGTGTGCGGCGGTGGGGCTGCCCGAACCGTTGGCTTCCCGGCGGCTGTACGAGGGCCTGCTCGCGCGGGGCGTACGGGTGCGCGCCGTCTGCCTCGACAGCGCGCGGCACGACCCGGAGGCCGTGGCGCACGCCGAGTGGCTGGCGTCGGCCGGTGCGGAGGTCCGTACCGCCGCCGTGCTGCCCACCCGTATGGCCGTCGTCGACCGGCGGGCCGCGGTCGTCTTCACCGCCGGAGAGGGCGCCGCGGAGGCCGCCGTCTCCGTGCGGGTGCCCGGCGTGGTGACCGCGCTGAGCACGCTGTTCGACGCGGTCTGGGCGTCGGCGGAACGTTTGGGCCCGCCGCCGTCCCGGCGCGTGGCGGACGGTTTCACCCGGCAGCACCTGGCCGCGCTGCAACTGCTCGCCGAAGGCCATACGGATGCCTCGGTCGCCCGGCGGCTGGGCGTCTCGCCCCGTACGGCACGCCGGATCGCGACCGACGCGATGGCGGGGATGAAGGCACGCAGCCGGTTCCAGGCGGGGGTGCTCGCGGCCCAGCTGGGCTACCTCCCGGCGTCGTCGGCCTGACGGGCGCCCGGTCTTGACGGGGCTTGGATCGCGTGGGGCGGGGCTGCGTGGGGCGGGGTCTGAGGGGCGTCCGGACCTGACGGGGTGGCGGGGCTGCATGGAGTGGGACGCACGGGGCGGGCTGCATGGGGCGGAGCCTGGCGGGCATCGGGACCTGACGGGGCGGGGCTGGGGCTGCATGGGGCGGGACGCATGGGGCGGAGCTTGGGAGGCGCCGGGGGCTGACGGAGCGGGCCGCGCGGGGTGGGTCGCATGGGGCGGAGCCTGGCAGGCATCGGGACCTGACGGGGCGGGGTTGGGGCTGCATGGGGCGGGCCGCATGGGGCGGAGCCTGGCAGGCGCCGGGGCCCGACAGCACGGGATCGACGCGGGGACAACGCCGAACTGGACCCGCCCGGGTCGGGGACGAGGCCGCGGAACGGGGCCGCACAGGACGGGGCCGCACGGAACGGGGCCGCACGGAACGGGGCCGCGCGGACCGAGACCGCCCCAGGCGAGACCACCCCCGACGGCCCCGCCCACGGCGCCCCGCCCGGCAGCTCGGACCTGAACGGGCCGGGGCCGGTTCGGGCCACCGCCCGCGCCTTCCCCGCACGGGGCGGCGGCGGCAAAAGTCGTCCGTGTCAGCGAGATGTCACCGCGACGTGCGAAGATCTTGAACTCTCAAGTACTCTCGCTGTCACCGCGCACGGACCGACCGGTCCGGCGCGCCGCTTCCCGGAGAGGAACCATGACGTCCCAAGCCGTCCACGCGTCCGGCCCGACCGCCGCCGACGCCCCTGACGACACCCGGTCCTGGACGACGGCCGAACCCGGCCCGTTCGGTGTCCTGATCACCGCGACCGAGTCCGGCACCCCGGTCACCGCCGTTCCCGTGCCGTGGCTGCGCGACCTGGCCCGCCGCCACCACCTCGTGGCCTTAAGGGGATTCGCCGCCCCCGCCGACGCGGCGGCCCTCGACGCGTACGCACGCACCTGGGGCGAGGTGATGGAGTGGCCGTTCGGCACGGTCTTCGACGTACGCGCCCACCAGGACCCCGAGGACCACGTCTTCGACACCGGCTTCATGCCGCTGCACTGGGACGGGATGTACGTCGACTTCGTACCCGAGTTCCAGGTCTTCCACTGCGTCGCGGCCCCCGGCCCGGCCGAGGGCGGCGGCACGCTCTTCTGCGACACCACCCGCGTCCTCGCCGACGCCGACCCCGAGACCCTGGAACGCTGGCGCGGCCTGACCCTGCGCTACCGCAACGCCAAGGTCTCCCACTACGGCGGGCTCGTCGTCTCGCCCCTGATCGAGCCGCACCCCGACGCCGGATTCCCGGTCATGCGGTTCCTCGAACCGGTGCCGGACGGCGAACACATCATCAACGAGCCCGACGTGAGCGTCGACGGACTCGACGGCGCGGCGGCGGCCGCCGAACTGGCCGCCATCCGCGACGCCGCGTACGACCCCCGCCACGTGTACGTCCACGCCTGGCAGCGGGACGACATCGTCGTCGCCGACAACTACACCCTGCTGCACACCCGTGTGCCTTACCGCCGCGGACTGCCGCGCCACCTGCGCCGCGTCCACGTCCTGGGCGACCCCCCGCTGCCCAGCCACATCCACGACCAACAGGGCACCACCGGGACCGACACCCAGCGGGGGACCGCATGACCGTGACGTACGAGCAGCACGCCGAGCACCAGGAACAGGGGGAGGACGACGGGGACGCCGCGTACGGGGCCCGCACGGAGCAGTACTGCGCCCGCATCCTGGAGCTGCTGCTGCCGCACCGCCGGCCCGTCGGCGCACCGGCCGAGGCGCGCGCCGAGGATGGCGGCCACCACGACGGCGAACACTACGGTCACCGCCCCGAGGAGTGCTTCGCCGAACAGCTCGCCCAGATCCGCGGCTTCGTGGCCCGCCGCGAACCGGTGCAGCTGACCCTGCCGGCCTTCCCCTGCAAGTCGCCCAACCCCGCCAAGGTCGCCGGCCACCTGCCCGACCTCGGCGAACTGCTCTCGCTGCGCTTCCTGGACGACCTGTGCGCGGCCGTCGGCGCGGTCTACCCGCCCGGCGCCCGGCTGCTGATCTGTTCGGACGGCCATGTCTTCGGCGACCTGATACGGGTCCCGGACGCGCACATCGACGCGTACGGCAAGGCGCTGCGCGACATGATCGACGCCAACGGTCTGCGGCACATCGACACCTTCGGCCTCGACCACGTCTACGAGGAGCGCACCTACGACGAGAAGCGCGCCCTGCTGGAGCGGGACTTCGCACAGAGCGTGGAGGAACTGCGGGCCGAGGTACGGGCCGGCGGCCCGGCGCTCAGCCACTACCGCGGCACCATCCGCTTCCTCGTCGAGGACACCGCGGACTGGACCGGCTCCAAGGCCCAGTTGCAGCGCGAGTGCCGGAGCCGCGCGTACGGCGTCCTGCGGCGCAGCCGCGCATGGGGCGAGCTGATCGCCCACCATTACCGGCAGACCGTACGGCTGTCCATCCACCCGCAGGACTGCGGCTCGGCGAAGTTCGGGATCGCGCTGCTGGAGGCGGCGGACAACTGGCTGACGCCCTGGCACGCCGTCGTCGTGCAGACCGGCGTGGACCGCTTCCGGCTGATGAAGCGGCATGAGGCGGAGCGGGTCGGCATTCCGGCGGGCCCGAGCTGGCGCCCGAGCCACTACATCGCGTCGGAGCTGTTCGGCGTGGCGAGCTGACCGTCCTGCCGGTGCGGGTGGTGCTGCGGGTGCTGTGGGCGTCTCTTCGGGGGATGCGCCCACGGCCCGCACGCCGCCGCGCATGCCGCGAGCAGCACCCCGGCCAGGCACCAACTGGCCAGTACGTCCAGCGGCCAGTGGTAGCCGCGGCGCACCAGGCCGATGCCGACCGCGAGGTTGAGCAGCCCGACACCGGCTGCGAGACCGGTCGTCATCGGCCTGCGCGCGCGTGCCGGGCGAGCGTGCCGCGGCCGGGCGAGCAGCAGGGCCACCGCCCCGTACGCCACCGCCGCCGTCGCCCCGTGCCCCGACGGGAAGAAACCGCCGTGTGTGCCGCCGGCCATCTCCGGGGGACCCGGCCGGGCCAGCCACGTCTTGAGCGGGACCACCAGCGCGGGCACCACGGCCATCGTCAGCACGGCGGCCGACGGCGGCAGCCACCAGCGCGGCACGGCGCCCCGCCGCCCGCGCCAGGCCGCGTACAGCGCCGCGAGGGCCAGCACCGGCAGGGCGACGGCCGTGTTGCCGAGGTCGGCGAAGAACTCCGCGAGCGGCGCGGGAATGAGGCTGTGGACGACCGCGCGGCCGAGGCGCTCGTCCAGCGCGCGCAGCGGGCCGTCGGAAGCCACCTGCCAGGCGAGAACCGCGAAGAGCACGGCGCACAGCACGCCCACCCGCAGAAGGCGGTGGCGGAAGAAGGTCGGCCGCCTCGGAACAGGGGGGGTGGTTCCGAGGCGGCCGGGCTGACTGGAGTGCCGCGCGCCCCGGGGGGTCTGGGGCGGGCGGCCGTCCGATCGGTGAGGATTCCCGGGGCGCGGGGCCCCGGAGTCGTGCGCGAAGGCACGGCCGGGCCGGAGCTGGGGAAGCCCCGACCGGGCGTCGCTCACAGTCCCCTGTGAGCGGGGTGTTTCTCTCATCTGCAGAAACCGTACGGCAGTGAGGCGGGGCCGGACAGCCAGATCACCTGCCCGCCATGGGCCCCGCACACATTCTTCACGTCCTGCCTCCGGGCACCTCGGGTCAGACCGTCGCGAGGGCGCTCTCGATGATGTTCAGACCCTCGTTCAGCAGGTCCTCGCCGATGACCAGCGGCGGCAGGAAGCGCAGTACGTTGCCGTACGTGCCGGTGGTCAGCACCAGCAGGCCCTCCTGGTGGCACGCCGCGGCGAGCGCCGCGGTCGCCTTCGGGTTCGGCTCCTTGGAACCGGACTCCACGATCTCGATGGCGATCATCGCGCCACGGCCGCGGACCTCACCGATGATGTCGTGCTTGTCCGCCATCGCCTGCAGGCGCGGCTTCATGACCTCGCCGATCCGCCGGGCCTTCGCGTTCAGGTCCAGCTCGCGCATGGTCTCGATGGAGCCGAGCGCCGCCGCGCAGGCGACCGGGTTGCCGCCGTAGGTGCCGCCGAGGCCGCCCGCGTGCGCCGCGTCCATCATCTCGGCGCGGCCGGTGACGGCGGCCAGCGGCAGGCCGCCCGCGATGCCCTTCGCGGTCGTGATCAGGTCCGGGACCATGTTCTCGTCCTCGCACGCGAACCACTGGCCGGTACGGCAGAAGCCGGACTGGATCTCGTCCGCGACGAAGACGATGCCGTTCTCCTTCGCGAAGTTGGCGAGGGCGGGCAGGAAGCCCTTGGCCGGCTCGATGAAACCACCCTCGCCGAGCACCGGCTCGATGATGATCGCGGCCACGTTCTCCGCGCCGATCTGCTTGGTGATCTGCGAGATGGCCTGGTCCGCCGCCTCCTGGGCGCAGTTCTCCGGGCCGGTCAGCCAGCGGTACGGGTAGGCCAGCGGCACCCGGTAGACCTCCGGCGCGAACGGGCCGAACCCGTGCTTGTACGGCATGTTCTTCGCGGTCAGCGCCATCGTCAGGTTCGTCCGGCCGTGGTAGCCGTGGTCGAAGACGACGACCGCCTGGCGCTTGGTGTACGCACGGGCGATCTTGACGGCGTTCTCGACGGCCTCCGCGCCCGAGTTGAACAGCGCCGACTTCTTGGCGTGGTCGCCCGGCGTCAGCTCGGCGAGCTGCTCACAGACCTCCACGTACGGCTCGTACGGCGTGACCATCACACAGGTGTGGGTGAAGTCCGCGAGCTGCGCGGTCGCGCGGCGCACCACGGCCTCGGCGCTGTTGCCGACCGAGGTCACGGCGATGCCGGAGCCGAAGTCGATGAAGGAGTTGCCGTCGACGTCCTCCAGGATGCCGCCGCCCGCGCGCTTGGCGAAGACGGGCAGCACCGCCCCTACGCCACCGGCCACCGTGGCCTGCTTACGGGCCCACAGCTCCTGGGACTTGGGGCCGGGGATCGCGGTGACGACGCGACGCTCCTGGGGGAGGGCCGGGCCTCCGGACAGTTCGGTCATGGCAGTCTCCTGGGGGTGGAACGGGACGTACTGAAGGGGTTGTGCTCGCAGGCTAGGGGGAGGAGCGGGGCGTCGGCATGTTCCGTTCGGGAGAAGTGCGCGTGTTGCGTTGTCCGCACCGGACATAGCGGCGCGCCACGGCCAGTAGATTGAGCGGCGGCGCACGCGGGGAACAGCGGCGTACGCAGGGAACGGCAGGGAACAGCAGGGCGCGCGGGCGGAACCGTTTCCGTCCCGCGTCCGAACGTCTCAAGGGGGACGAGGGGCACCGGATGGACACCGAGGGCACGCAGCACGACGCACCGCACACCCGCACCGACCACCCCGTACCCCGCCCCACGGCACCACCGGCCCCGTCCGCCCCGCCGGCTCCGGGAATCCCGCCGGTGCCGCCGGGCCCGCCCGCCGCCTACGAGGACGGCACCTTCCTGCGCTGGCTGCGCGCCCCACGCCGGGCCGCCGCGCCCGGCATCTGGACATACGGACACGTCCCCAAACCGGCGGAGAACCCCGACCGGGTGCCCACCCGGCAGCTCGTCACCGGTGCGCTGATCTCGTTCCTGTGCGGCTGGCTGCTGTGGTCCCTGCTCTGGAACGGCTACCTCGGCCCTTACTGGCTCTACCCCCTGCTGCTGCTCACGCCCGACTCCTGGCGTGCGGCCGGCGGCGACAAGATGATCTACGTCTGGGTCACCTACCTCTACTACGCCCTCTTCCTGGCCGCCCTCGTCCTCGTCTTCGGACGCCTGGGGCGCTGGGCCGAGCTGGGGCGGCGCTGCCTGGGGCCGGTGCTGCGCCGCGCCCGGGAACGCGCCCCCGACGCCGTACCGGAGCCGCAGGCGGACCGCGCCCAGTGGCCCGCCCTGCGCGCGGGCGGCGCGCCCGACGCCGCCGACAAGCTCGCCGCCGAGACCCTCGCCGGCCGCATGAACGACGTCGACGCAGCCCGCATCGAACGCGCCTGGCACTCCGTGCGTTCCGGCAGGAACTCCCTCGCCTCCTTCACCGACACCGTCCTGCGGCATGGTGCGGCCGCCTGCGCCCACCCCTCCGGCCTGCGCGACCTGCCCGCCCGCTCCGCCCACCACGACCTGCTCGCCCACCAGGTACGCATCGGCACCGCCACCGACCACCCGCGCAACCCCCACCAGCACCGCGGCACCGGCTTCGCCCTCGACCCGGCCCTGCTCGGCACCTCACTGCTGGCCGTCGGCCCGCCCGGCGCCGGCAAGACCACCCGCGTGGTGCGGCCCGTCGTCGAGGCCATGTGCCTCCAGGCGCTGGCCGGGCGCGGCGCGGTGGTCGCCGTCGGCGCGGCCGGCTCCACGCTCGGCCCGGACGACGCGTTCGACGTGGTCGTACGGATCGGCGCCCCCGAACCGGACTGCGACCTCGACCTGTACGGCGGCACCACCGACCCCGACGAGGCGGCCGGCGTCCTCGCCGAGGCGCTGGTCGGCGATCTGGCCGCCACCCTGCCCGGCGGCGACAGCCGGCGCGCCGCGACCGCGCTCGGCCAGCTGCTCGGCCCGTTCCGCGCCGCGCACGGCCGCTTCCCCTCCGTACCCGAACTGCGCGAACTCCTCGACGGCACGGCGACGGCGCTCGCCGCCCTGCGTACCGCGCTGAAGACCGCAGAGGCGCACGCGCTGCTGCGCGAACTCGACGCCCGCGAACGGCAGTCCGGCCGCCCCGGTGACATCGGCGAACTCCTCGCCGACCGCGTCGCCCTCCTCGACCGCCCCGCCTTCGCGCCGTACTTCGACCCCGAGGGCGGCGACCGCCAGCTCTCGCTGCGCACGCTCGACCATCCGCTGCGGGTCCGTATCGACCTGCCCGAACGCGGGCACGCGGAGGCGTCGCGCATCCTGGCCCGGCTGGTGCTGGCCCAGTTCACCGAATGCGCGGCCGCCCGCACCGACCGCTCGCTCTTCGCCTGCCTGGTCCTCGACGACGCGGCGCACACCGTCACCGCCGAGTCGCTGCGCGGCCTGCAGCGGCTGCGCGCCGCCAACGCAGGTGTCCTGATGACCCTGCGCTCCCTCGACGACGTCCCCGAGACCCTGCGCAGCGCGCTGCTGGGCGCGGTGGGCTGCCGGATGGCGTTCGCGGGCGTGACGACCTGGGACGGGGCGCGCTTCGCCGAGGTGTGGGGCAAGGAGTGGGTCGAGACACGCGATGTGACCGACCGGCAGATCATCGCGGAGGGCGCGGCGATGAAGGCGTTCCACATCTTCCGCCACCTGGTCACCGGCAAGGCGGCCACCGCCAAGGCCGTCACCGTCCGCACCGTGGAACGCGAACGCTGGTCCGCCTCCGACCTGGCCAACTCGGTCCCCCCGGGACACGCGGTGCTGTCGGTGACGTCGGTACGGGGCGAGCATGCGCCGCCGGTTCTGGTGGATCTGCGGGGGTGAAGGGCCCCTGGGGCCGGTACCGAAGGTGGTCAGCCGACCATCGCGCCGGGTGAGGTGTGATCCGCCGCCGGGGGTTCCGCTCCCGGGTGGTGTGCCGCCTCACTGCCGGTGAACGCGTCGAAGTCGCCCCGGTCGGCCATCTGGCCGTGCCGCGCCGAGACGGCTTCCCGCTCCGTCGGCCGAGCGGCGGCGCGCGATGCCGGATCGACCGGGTCGTTTCGCACCACCCCCGTCGCCGTGATCTCCACCAGCTGGCCCGGGTAGCCGAGGACCGTGACGCCCACGATCGTGGAGGTATGCGGGCCCGTGGAGAGGTCCGAGGCGCGGATCTCTTCCCAGACGGCGGAGAGGTCCTCCCTGGCACTGCCGACCACGTACACGGTGCTGGCGATCACCTGGTCCAGGCCGCTGCCTGCCGCTTCCAGTTGGGCGGCGAGGTTGGTGAGGACCTGGCGGGTCTGGGCGGCGAGGTCGTCCGGGCCGACGAGGGCGCCGTGCGCGTCGAGCGGGACCGCGCCCGCGGTGAGAACCAGGCGCTCACCCGCCTCGACGACGGCGGCGTGCGAGTAGCGCGGGGGCGGGAACAGGCCGGGCACGGTCGTGAAGCGGGCCATCGGGACTCCTCCGGAACGGTCGTCGGCGTGCTGCAGAACCGGTCGGTGCCGATCAGTTCACGGCCGGGCCGGGCGCGTCCACCCGTTTTCCCCGGCAGCCGCGGGCGCCGCGCTGCCGGGACTGCCCCCGTACGGCTGCATTCACGGACGAACCCATCCCCGCACCCCACCACTGAGGCAGAATCGGCAGCGACCGTTCATACGGGACGGCGAAGACGACCCCCGCCGACAGCCCGCCCGCCGACGCCCCACCGAAGGTCCCATGCCGCACACCCTCGCCTCCCTGGCCCACCACTCCGCGCTCAAGCTGACGGTGCTCGCGGGCCAGGACCGGCTGGACACCCCCGTGCGCTGGGCGCACGCCAGCGAGCTGATCGACCCGGTGCCGTACATGGAAGGCGGCGAGCTGCTGCTCATCACCGCCCTCAAGCTGGACGCCGAGGACCCGGAGACTGCCCGCAGGTACGTGCGGCGGGTCGCGGGCGCCGGAGTCGTCGGGCTCGGCTTCGCGGTCGGCGTCAACTACGAGGACGTGCCGGAGGCACTGGTCGCCGCCGCAGCAGAGGAGGGGCTGCCGCTGTTCGGTGTGCCCCGCAGTACCCCGTTCATCGCCATCAGCAAGGCCGTCTCCGCAGCGGTCGCCGCCGACCAGTACCGCGCCGTGACCGAGGGTTTCGAGGCACAGCGCGAGCTGACCCGGGCGGCGCTCGGCACCGAGGGGCCGGCCGAACTGCTGGCCCGGCTCGCGGCGCACCTCAAGGGCTGGGCCGCGCTGTACGACGCCTCCGGCGCGGTGGTCGCCGCGGCCCCCGACTGGGCCGCACGCCGCGCGGCGCGCCTCGGCGGCGACGTGGGACGGCTGCGCGAGCGCCCGGCGCCCGCCAGCTCCGTCGTCAGCGAGGCGGAGGGCGACGACCGGGTCGAGCTGCAGTCCCTGGGCACCGGGCGCCGCGCCCGCGGCGTGCTCGCGGTCGGCACGGGCGCGCCGCTGGGCACCGCCGAGCGCTTCGCCGTGCACTCCGCCGTCGCCCTGCTGACCCTGACCACCGAACGCTCCCGCGCCCTTCAGGAGGCCGAGCAGCGGCTCGGCGCCGCGGTGCTGCGGATGCTGCTGGCCGGCGAACCGGACCACGCGCGGGCGGTCGCGGGCCGCCTGTACGGCGGGCTCCTGGACGCCCCCTTCCGGGTGGTGGTCGCCGAGCCGGTCGCCGCGGACGCCGAGCAGCCGGGCGACGCGCCGTCCGCCCTGGACGCGCTCGCCGACGCCATGGAGTCGGCGGCGGCCCGTACCGGCGAAACGGTGCTGGCCGTGCCGGAGGGCACCCGGCTGGTCGTGCTGGCCGCCGACGGCGGGGCCGCCGTCGAGGCGTGCGCGGAGCACGCCGCGGTCGCCGAGGCGCGATACGGCGGGCAGCCGCTGCCGCGTGGGCGCACCGCGCGGGCCGAGGCCGGGCGGTCCGGCGAGGGGCTGGCCGTCGGGCTGTCCGCGCCCTCCGGGCCGCGGGACGCAGCGCACGCCCACCGCCAGGCGGAACAGGCCCTGTCCGTCGCCCGCCGCCGCGGCCGGGTGCTGGTCGAGCACGAGGACGTGGCGTCCGGGTCGGTCCTGCCGCTGCTGGCCGACGACGCCGTACGGGCCTTCGCCGACGGCCTGTTGCGCGCCCTGCGCGAGCACGACGCCACCGGCCGCGGCGACCTCGTCGCCTCCCTGCGCGCCTGGCTGTCCCGGCACGGCCAGTGGGACGCGGCCGCCGCCGACCTCGGCGTGCACCGCCACACGCTGCGCTACCGGATGCGACGGGTGGAGGAGATCCTCGGCCGCTCGCTGGACGACCCGGACGTGCGCATGGAGCTGTGGCTCGCCCTGAAGACGACAACGGCGGTCGCGGAACCGTACGGGGGCGGCGCTGCGAGGGAGCAGCAGCCGTAGCCTCGGCCCCTCGGCCCCGTGGCCCCGTAGCCTCGGCCCCTCGGCCCCGTGGCCCCGTAGCCTCGGCCCCTCGGCCCCGTGGCCCCGTGGCCCCGTGGCCCCGTGGCATGGGGCCCGGCACCGCGCGTCCGGGGCGAGGCCGGGGCCGGACGGGGCGGCGCGTCCGGGATGAGGCCGGGGCCGCGCGTCCGGGGCGCGACCGGGCCGGACGGCTCCGCGCGTAGGGGGCGCCGCCGCGTCGGACGCCGCCGCGGCAGGCCGTACGCCAATGCGGCGGGACGCGCCGTACGACTACTCCGCGTCGGACAAACGCCGTGACTCCACCCCGCCCCTACGGTGGAGCCAGGCCCGTGCGGGCCGTTCGTACCACCCCCACTTCGGAAGGGCCGGGACCCACTGTGACTTCTCCCACCGCCTTTTGGCTCGCCGGGCGCCAGGCCACCGGCGAGGACACCTTCGATGTGACCTCCCCCTGGGACGGCCGTCTCGTCGGCACGGTGAGCGTCCCCACCGAGGCGCAGACCGAGGAGGCCGTCGCGGTCTCCGTCGCCGTGCAGGACGAGTTCGCGGCCACCCCCGCCCACGTGCGGGCCGCGGCCCTGGACCACGTACAGCGGCGCCTGGTGGAGCGCACGGAGGAGATCGCCCGGCTGATCTCCGCCGAGAACGGCAAGCCCATGAAGTGGGCCCGCGGCGAACTGGGCCGTGCCGTCTCCGTCTTCCGGTTCGCGGCCGAGGAGGCCCGCCGCTTCAACGGCGGCGAGGCGCAGCGCCTGGACACCGACGCGGGCGGCGCCGGCCGGCTCGCCGTGACCCGCCGCTTCCCGCGCGGCACGGTCCTGGGCATCGCGCCCTTCAACTTCCCGCTCAACCTCTGCGCCCACAAGATCGCCCCGGCGATCGCGGCAGGCGTGCCGATCATCCTCAAGCCCGCCCCGGCCACCCCGCTGTCCGGTCTGATCCTCGGCGAGCTGCTGGCCGAGACCGACCTGCCGGCCGGCTCCTGGTCGATCCTGCCGGTGACCAACGACCGGATGCCGGCGCTGGTCCAGGACGAGCGGCTGCCGGTGATCTCCTTCACCGGGTCCGAGCAGGTCGGTTACGCGATCATGGACTCGGTGCCGCGCAAGCACTGCACCCTGGAACTGGGCGGCAACGGCGCGGCCGTGATCCTGGCGGACTACGCCTCCGAGGCCGACCTGGACTGGGCGGCGCAGCGCATCGCCACCTTCTCCAACTACCAGGGCGGACAGTCCTGCATCTCCGTGCAGCGGGTGATCGCCGACGCGTCCGTCTACGACCGGCTGGTGCCCAGGATCGTGGCGGCCGTCAACGCGCAGGTCACCGGCGACCCGTCGGACGACGCGACCGAGGTCGGCCCGCTGGTCAGCGAGGACGCCGCCAAGCGCGTCGAGGCGTGGGTGGACGAGGCCGTCGGGGCGGGCGCGAAGCTGCTCGCGGGCGGCAAGCGCGACGGCGCCTCGTACGCGCCGACCGTGCTGGAGAACGTGCCCGCCGGCGCGACCCTGGCCTGCGAGGAGGTCTTCGGTCCCGTCCTCAGCCTGACGAAGGTGGACGGCGAGCAGGCCGCGTTCGCCGCCGTCAACGACTCCAAGTACGGCCTCCAGGCGGGCGTGTTCACGCACGACGTGCAGACCGCCTTCCGGGCGCACCGTGCGCTGGAGGTCGGCGGCGTGATCATCGGCGACGTGCCGTCCTACCGCGCGGACCAGATGCCGTACGGCGGTGCCAAGCAGTCCGGCGTGGGGCGCGAGGGTGTGCGCTTCGCGATGGAGGACTACACGTACGAGCGGGTGCTCGTGTTGACCGGGCTGGACCTCTAAGGACGCCCTGCGCCGCCCCCGCCGTCGCCCGCCACCGGGCGGCGTGGCGCGGACGGTGAGCAACGCGCTCCGGCACCCTGTCCCGGAGCGCGTTGCCTCCCCCGTTTCCCCCGTGCGGCAGGGCCGTTCTTCCCCCGTGCCCCCGCACGTCTGGGGTGTTGTGCTGCGACCGTACGCTTCCGCGGCCCGCCGGGGCGTCCCGTCACAGGTGGAAACCCGGGCGTGACTTCCGCGGTAGCCCGGTCCCGGACGTACAACCTCCGCGGTATGCGGACGGCCTGCTCCGGTTCGATGCCGCGCCGTGCGGCCCGCGTTACGCTGCGGCCGTGCGCAGGGGCGGGGTGGCCGGGGCGGTGCGACGGCGGGTGCGAAGGCCCCCGACGCTCATCCTCGACGCGGCGGTCGCGACCGCCTTCGCGACCGTCTCGCTGCTGCTCGGCCACGACAACGTGCCCGCCGGCTGGCAGCGCCTGGACGGCCTCGGCTCCGCGCTGACCTGCCTGACCAACCTGCTGATCATGGCCCGCAGGCAGGCCCCCGTCGCGGTGTGCCTGGGCGTCTTCCTCCTGTGGTTCGGCTACATCGCGCTGGACTACTGGCCCGTCGTCAACAGCCTCGCCGGCCTGATGGCCCTCTACACCGTCGCCGCGCACCGCCCGCCGCGCGTCGCCGCCGCCTGCTCGGTCCTGCTGGCCGCCCTGTGGAACTTCGCCGGGCTGACGGGCGAGGAGAGCTCCTGGGCGACCACGCTCGGGCAGAGCGTCCTGTACCCGGTGATCCTGTGCTGGTTCGGCAACATCGCCCGCACCTCCGCCGAACGCAACGTCCGGCTCGCCGAGATGGCCGCGCAGCTGCGCCGCGAGCAGGAGGAGAACGCCCGGCGCGCGGTCGCCGAGGAACGGGTGCGCATCGCCCGCGAACTGCACGACGTGGTCGCCCACCACATGTCCGTGATCTCCGTACAGGCCGGGCTGGCCGGATACGTCTTCACCTCCGACCCGGACACCGCCCGCCGCGCGCTCGGCACCATCGCCGGGACGAGCGGCGAGGCCCTGGAGGAGATGCGGCGGCTGCTGGCCGTACTGCGCGTGGACCCGCGGGAGATGGCCGGTGGACCGGCCGCCGCGGACCGCGGGGAGACGGGCGCGGGCGAAGCGGCCGACGCCTACGCCCCGGCGCCGGGGCTCGACCGCATCGGCGACCTCGTCCAGCGGGTACGGGCCGCTGGGCTGCCGGTCGCACTCCGTACGGCGGGGGAGCGGCGGCCGTACGCGCCGGGGCTGGAACAGTGCGCCTACCGCGTCGTCCAGGAAGGGCTGACCAACGCCCTCAAGCACGCGTCGGCCGCCCACGTCGAGGTGCGGATCGATCACGGCACCGACCGCCTCACGATCGAGGTACGGGACGACGGCGGCACGCCCGCCGCCCGCGCCGCACACACGCCCCCTGCCCCACGCACGCCGCCCGCCCCACGCACCGTGCGCACGCCGCCTGCCTGGCGCACCGCGCACGCCCTGCACGCCGGAGCCGTGCCACCGGCGACTTCCGGCCAGACCTCCACCGGACACGGGTTGATAGGGATGCGCGAGCGGGCCAGGATTTACGGCGGCAGTCTGCGGGCCGGTCCTCTCCCGGGCGGCGGCTTCCAGGTGCGGCTCACCCTGCCTGTCCACACCGCGGCGGGGCCGGCACCGCCGCGGAAAGGGACGACGGGACATGATCAGGGTGCTGGTGGCCGATGACCAGGTCCTCATCCGGGCCGGCGTCGCCGCCCTGCTGCGCGCCGCGCCCGACGTCGAGGTGGTGGCCGAGGCGTCGGACGGCGAGGAGGCGGTCCGGCTGGCCGCCGAACACCGTCCCGACGTGATCCTGATGGACATCCGGATGCCCGGGGTCAGCGGCATCACGGCCACCGAACGCATCCTGCGCGCCGCGCACGGGGCCGACGGTCCCGCCCCACGCGTCGTGGTGCTGACCACCTTCGACCTGGACGAGTACGTGTACGCGGCGCTGCGCGCCGGAGCCAGCGGCTTCCTCCTGAAGGACACCCCGCCGCAGCGGTTGCTCACGGCCATCGCCACCGTCGCGGGCGGCGACATGCTCTTCGCGCCGAGCGTCACCCGCAGGCTGGTCGAGGCGTACGCCCAGCGGGCGGCCGAGCCCGCCCCGGAGGCGGCCGACGGGCCGCAGACCCTCCAGGCGCTCACCGCCCGCGAACTGGAGGTGCTGCGGCACACCGCCAAGGGCCTGTCGAACCCCGAGATCGCGGCCCGGCTGGTCATCAGCGAGGCCACGGTCAAGACCCACCTGAACCGGACGATGGCCAAACTGGGCCTGTGCAGCCGGGCCCAGGCCGTGGTGCTGGCGTACGAGACGGGGCTGGTCACACCGGGCATGGGGCGGCTGTAAGGGGGGCATGGGGCGGCGGTGGACCTGGCATGGGGCGCGGGCCCGTAAGCGGGGGCACGGGGCAGCCCGCAAACGGGGCACGGGGCGACCGTGACCCTGGCATGGGGCGGCCCTGCATGAGGCGCCCGCCGCCCGTGAAGCCGGGCACGGGGCGGTTGTGCCCCCGGGCCCCGGGCGGCCCCGCATGGAGCACCGACCACCCACGAAGCCGGACACCAGCCACCCACGAACCAGCCACCGAACAGCGCCGCATGAACCACCGGCCCGCCGGAAACCGGACGCCCGGGCTCGCCCGTCCGCCCGTGTCCGTGCCGCGAAGTCTGGTGCAAGTCGAACGGAACGGGTAGAGACTCACAAGTAGCACTGGCCGGTAGCCGGACGGCGGCGGGACGCCGTACGCCTGCCGGCCCGGCGCCGACCGGTACGGAACGCCGGATTCCGTGACCCGCCGACCGCAGGTCCCCACAGAGCGACGACCCACTCCGAGACCGAGACCCGACTCCGCGGCGAGGTGAGCCCCTCATGACCGCTCCATCCACCCGCAATGTGTCCGAGCGCGAGGCCCGGCAGGTCGCCGAGGCCGCCCGGGAGCAGGACTGGCGCAAGCCCAGCTTCGCCAAGGAACTGTTCCTGGGCCGCTTCCGGCTCGACCTCATCCACCCGCACCCGACCCCCGCCACCGAGGACGCCCAGCGTGGTGAGGAGTTCCTCGCCAAGCTCCGCGACTTCTGCGAGACGAAGATCGACAGCGCCCGTATCGAGCGCGAGGCGCAGATCCCCGACGAGACCATCGACGGTCTCAAGGAGATCGGCGCGCTCGGCATGAAGATCGACACCAAGTACGGCGGCCTCGGCCTCACCCAGGTCTACTACAACAAGGCGCTCGCCCTCGTCGGCTCGGCCAACCCGGCCATCGGCGCGCTGCTCTCCGCGCATCAGTCCATCGGCGTACCGCAGCCGCTGAAACAGTTCGGCACGCAGGAGCAGAAGGACGTCTTCCTGCCGCGCTGCGCCCGTACGGACATCTCGGCGTTCCTGCTCACCGAGCCGGACGTGGGCTCCGACCCGGCCCGGCTGGCCACCACCGCCGTACCGGAGGGCGAGGACTACGTCCTGGACGGCGTGAAGCTGTGGACCACCAACGGGGTCGTCGCCGACCTCCTCGTGGTCATGGCGCGCGTGCCGAAGAGCGAGGGCCACAAGGGCGGCATCACGGCGTTCGTCGTCGAGGCGGCCGCCGAGGGCGTCACGGTCGAGAACCGCAACGCCTTCATGGGCCTGCGCGGCATCGAGAACGGCGTCACCCGCTTCCACCGCGTACGGGTGCCCGCCGCCCACCGCATCGGGCCCGAGGGAGCCGGCCTGAAGATCGCGCTGACCACGCTCAACACCGGCCGCCTGTCGCTGCCCGCCATGTGCGTCGGCGCCGGCAAGTGGTGTCTGAAGATCGCCCGCGAGTGGTCGGCGGCCCGTGAGCAGTGGGGCAAGCCGATCGCCCGGCACGAGGCCGTCGGGTCCAAGATCTCCTTCATCGCGGCCACCACCTTCGCCCTGGAGGCCGTGGTCGACCTCGCCTCCCAGATGGCCGACGAGGACCGCAACGACATCCGCATCGAGGCCGCGCTGGCCAAGCTGTACGGCTCCGAGATGGGCTGTCTGATGGCCGACGAGCTGGTGCAGATCCGCGGCGGCCGGGGCTTCGAGACCGCCGCCTCGCTCGCGGCCCGCGGCGAGCGCGCGGTGCCCGCCGAGCAGATCCTGCGCGACCTGCGCATCAACCGGATCTTCGAGGGCTCCACGGAGATCATGCACCTGCTGATCGCCCGCGAGGCGGTGGACGCGCACCTGTCCGTGGCCGGTGACCTCATCGACCCCGACACGTCGCTCACCGACAAGGGCAAGGCCGCCGCCAAGGCCGGTACGTTCTACGCCCGGTGGCTGCCCAAGCTGGTCGCCGGTCCCGGCCAGCTGCCCCGTACGTACGCGGAGTTCGGCGACCTCGCCGGGCACCTGCGGTATGTGGAGCGCGCCGCCCGCAAGCTGGCCCGTTCCACCTTCTACGCCATGTCCCGCTGGCAGGGCCGGATGGAGACCAAGCAGGGCTTCCTCGGCCGGATCGTCGACATCGGCGCCGAACTCTTCGCCATGAGCGCGGCCGTCGTACGCGCCGAGCACCTGCGCGCCACCGACGACCACGGGCGCGAGGCGCACCAGCTCGCCGACGCGTTCTGCCGGCAGGCCCGCATCCGCGTCGAGGAACTCTTCGGCCGGCTGTGGACCAACACCGACGACCTGGACCGCAAGGTCGTCTCCGGCGTGCTGACCGGCACGTACACCTGGCTGGAGGACGGCGTCGTGGACCCGAGCGGCGACGGCCCCTGGATCGCGGACGCCACACCCGGACCGACGGCGAAGGAGAACGTCCACCGGCCGATCCGGTGACCCGCGCGCGGCGCGCCGCACCGAGCGGTCCCGCAGGAGCCGCCGACCGGGGCGGCCCTAGAGGAACTGCCAGGTGAAGCGCGCCGCCGCGAAGTTCCGCGCGGCCAGGTCCGCCCGGGTGATCAGCCAGTACAGGGTGCCCTGGTGGACCCAGTCCATCCAGGCCCGGTGGTCGGTGTCGATCTGGGCGAGCAGCACCCAGTCGTCCGGGTCCTCGTCCTCGCCGAGGTCGTCGAGGCCCACTCCGCCCTGCACGCCCGTCGGATGGCCCCCGATGCGGTGCCGCACGTCGGGGCCGAGGTCGTCCAGAGCGTCCCGGAAGACGTCCGCCCACTCGGGAAGATCGTCCAGGGTCTGCGCACCCACCAGATCCCCCAGCCAGAAGTCCTCGCGGTCGGGAAACGTCATCTCCGGCTCCGCCGACAGCCGGACCCGGTGGTACGGCTCGATGCCCTCGGGAGCCCCGCGCTCGGCCACGGGAGTGCCCTCGGGGACGTACAGCACGCGGGCTCCCCGCTGCCCCTCCGGACCGAGGCCGGGCACGCCGTCGCCGACCTGCCCCGGGCCGTAGGACACGAAGAACAGCAACGTGCCCTCGTCCGGCAGGGGTATGTCCAGCGCCGCGCCGCCCAGCGCGAACAGTGACACCGAGGCGACGAAGCTCAGCGGCCCGTTGCCCTCCCACACCGGCCACGGCTCGTTTGCCGGCAGCTCCGGAAGGCCGCCGAGATGGCCGACCACCGGCCCGGACATCGGGCTGCGGCGGTCATCCGGCCGCGTCAGCCGCACCGCGGGCCGCAGCAGCGCCGTCCAGCGCTCCGCCACGCCCGCGGGCAGATGCGCGGCGGCCAGTCGCTCCGGCGGGGACATCGTTCGTTCCATATCCGTACGGTCGCACGCGCCACTGACAATCCCCTGCGGCTCACGACCGGGTCCGGACCGGCAACAATGGTCCCCATGACGGACACCCTCGCTGACCCGCATCTGCGCTTCACCCCCGCCCCACTCACCGGCGACGGCGACGGACCGCGTGACATCGTGATCCTCGGCTCGACCGGCTCGATCGGCACCCAGGCCATCGACCTGGTGCTGCGCAACCCCGACCGGTTCCGCGTGACCGCGCTGTCCGCGGCCGGCGGCCGGGTGGCGCTGCTGGCCGAGCAGGCCCACCAGCTGCGGGTCCGTACGGTGGCGGTGGCCCGCGAGGACGTGGTGCCCGCCCTGCGCGAGGCACTGTCCGCCCGCTACGGGGCGGGGGAGCCGCTGCCGGAGATCCTCGCCGGGCCCGACGCGGCCACCGAGCTCGCCGCCTCGGACTGCCACACCGTCCTCAACGGCATCACCGGCTCCATCGGCCTCGCGCCCACCCTCGCCGCCCTGAAGGCGGGCCGGGCGCTGGCCCTCGCCAACAAGGAGTCGCTGATCGTCGGCGGCCCGCTGGTGAAGGAGCAGGCACGCCCCGGCCAGATCGTCCCCGTCGACTCCGAGCACTCCGCCCTCTTCCAGGGCCTGCTGGGCGGCCCCCGCAAGGAGGTGCGCAAGCTCGTCGTCACCGCCTCCGGCGGGCCGTTCCGCGGACGTACGAAGCAGCAGCTGGCGTCCGTCACGCCGGAGCAGGCGCTCGCCCACCCCACCTGGGCGATGGGCCCCGTCATCACCATCAACTCCGCGACCCTGGTCAACAAGGGCCTGGAGGTCATCGAGGCGCACCTGCTGTACGACGTGCCGTTCGACCGCATCGAGGTCGTCGTCCATCCGCAGTCCTACATCCACTCGATGGTGGAGTTCACCGACGGCTCCACCCTGGCCCAGGCCAGTCCGCCCGACATGCGGATGCCCATCGCGCTCGGTATCGGCTGGCCGGACCGGGTCCCGGACGCCGCGCCCGGCATCGACTGGACCAGGGCGCACCAGTGGGAGTTCGCGCCCCTGGACACCGAGGCGTTCCCGTCCGTGCCGCTGGCCTGCCACGTCGGCGATCTGGGCGGCACCGCGCCCGCCGTCTTCAACGCCGCCAACGAGGAATGCGTCGACGCGTTCTTGAAGGGCGGGCTGCCGTTCACAGGAATTGTCGATACGGTCGCCGAGGTGGTCGCGGAGCACGGTGAGCCCGCCCGGGGAACCTCCCTGACGGTCGCGGACGTCTTGCAGGCGGAAACCTGGGCGCGCGCCCGCGCCCGTGAGCTGGCCGCCCGTGCGGCCCGTACGACATCGGAGGCTCGCGCATGACGACCTGGATGACCATTTTGGGCATAGTCGTCTTCGTCGTCGGCCTGCTCTTCTCGATCGCCTGGCACGAGCTCGGGCACCTGTCCACGGCCAAGCTGTTCGGCATCCGGGTGCCGCAGTACATGGTGGGCTTCGGGCCGACGATCTTCTCGCGCCGCAAGGGCGACACCGAGTACGGCATCAAGGCCATACCGCTGGGCGGCTACATCCGCATGATCGGGATGTTCCCGCCGGGGGAGGACGGCGCCCTGCAGGCCCGCTCCACCTCGCCCTGGCGGGGCATGATCGAGGACGCCCGTTCGGCGGCCTTCGAGGAGCTGCAGCCGGGCGACGAGAAGCGCCTGTTCTACACGCGCAAGCCCTGGAAGCGCGTCATCGTGATGTTCGCCGGGCCGTTCATGAACCTGATCCTCGCGGTCGTGATCTTCATGGGCGTGCTGATGGGCTTCGGCATCAACACCCAGACCACCCAGGTCGGCTCGGTCTCGGACTGCGTCATCGCGGCCTCCGCCAAGACCGACAAGTGCACCGGCGGCGCCAAGGACTCCCCGGCCAAGGCCGCCGGCCTGCGCGCCGGCGACAAGATCGTCGACTTCAACGGCAAGCCGGTGCCCGACTGGGCCAGTCTCCAGCAGAGCATCCGGGACACCACGGGACCCGCGACGATCACCATCGAGCGGGACGGCAAGCGGCAGCAGCTGCACGCCGACCTGATCGAGAACAAGGTCGCCAAGACCGACGGCCACGGCGCGTACGTGCCGGGCGAGTACGTCACCGCGGGCTTCCTCGGCTTCACCCCGGCCACCGGCATCGTCCCGCAGTCCTTCGGCCAGTCCGTGGACCGGATGGGCAGCATGGTCGAACAGGGTGTCCAGTCGCTGGTCAACCTGCCCGCCAAGGTCCCCGACCTGTGGGACGCGGCCTTCAACGGCGGCGAGCGCAAACAGGACTCCCCGATGGGCGTGGTCGGCGCCGCCCGTGTCGGCGGCGAGGTCTTCTCGCTGAACATCCCCCCGGAGCAGCGGGTGGCGACCATGCTCTTCCTGGTCGCGGGCTTCAACCTGTCCCTCTTCCTGTTCAACATGCTCCCGCTGCTGCCGCTGGACGGCGGTCACATCGCGGGCGCCCTGTGGGAATCGGTCCGCCGCGCCTTCGCCCGCGTCTTCCGCCGCCCCGACCCCGGCCCCTTCGACGTGGCCAAGCTGATGCCGGTCGCCTATGTCGTCGCCGGGATCTTCATCTGCTTCACGCTGCTGGTACTGGTGGCGGATGTGGTGAATCCGGTGAAGCTGACCTAGGTACCGGGCCGCTGCCCCGCCTGCCAGCGGGGCAAACCGCGCACATGGGTGCTCCTCCGCCCCCCAACGGGGGGCTGGAGGGGATCGATGTGCCCACCGCAACGCTCGTGCCGTAATCTCGAAGGCCGGAGCCCGCCGATCTCGGGACCTAGATCCACACCTTGGGGTTGCTCGCCAGATGACTGCCATTTCACTGGGAATGCCGGACGTACCGACCAAGCTGGCCGACCGCCGGGTCAGCCGCAAGATCCAGGTCGGACCGGTCGCCGTGGGCGGAGACGCACCGGTCTCGGTGCAGTCGATGACGACCACGCGGACGTCCGACATCGGCGCCACGCTCCAGCAGATCGCCGAGCTGACCGCCTCCGGCTGCCAGATCGTCCGGGTCGCCTGCCCGACCCAGGACGACGCCGACGCGCTGCCGGTCATCGCCCGCAAGTCGCAGATCCCGGTCATCGCCGACATCCACTTCCAGCCGAAGTACGTGTTCGCCGCGATCGACGCCGGCTGCGCCGCGGTCCGGGTCAACCCGGGCAACATCAAGCAGTTCGACGACAAGGTCAAGGAGATCGCGAAGGCGGCCAACGACGCCGGCACCCCGATCCGGATCGGCGTGAACGCCGGCTCCCTCGACCGCCGCCTGCTCCAGAAGTACGGCAAGGCCACCCCGGAGGCGCTCGTCGAGTCCGCCCTGTGGGAGGCGTCCCTCTTCGAGGAGCACGGTTTCCGGGACATCAAGATCTCGGTCAAGCACAACGACCCGGTCGTGATGGTCAACGCGTACCGTCAGCTCGCCGCCCAGAGCGACTACCCGCTGCACCTCGGAGTCACCGAGGCGGGCCCGGCCTTCCAGGGCACGATCAAGTCGGCGGTGGCCTTCGGTGCGCTGCTGAGCGAGGGCATCGGCGACACCATCCGCGTCTCGCTGTCCGCCCCGCCGGCCGAGGAGGTCAAGGTCGGTCTCCAGATTCTGGAGTCGCTGAACCTGCGCCCGCGCCGCCTGGAGATCGTCTCGTGCCCGTCCTGCGGGCGGGCCCAGGTGGACGTGTACAAGCTCGCCGACGAGGTCACCGCGGGCCTGGAGGGCATGGAGGTGCCGCTGCGCGTCGCGGTCATGGGCTGTGTCGTCAACGGTCCGGGCGAGGCCCGGGAGGCGGACCTCGGCGTGGCCTCCGGCAACGGCAAGGGCCAGATCTTCGTCAAGGGCGAGGTGATCAAGACCGTGCCCGAGTCGAAGATCGTCGAGACGCTCATCGAAGAGGCCATGAAGATCGCCGAGCAGATGGAGAAGGACGGCGTGGCGTCCGGCGAGCCCACCATCGCCGTCGCCGGCTGACGCCCCCGTACACTCCCCGGCGCTCCGTACAGCTCCGCGCCCCGCACAGCTCCGCGCCCCGTACAGCCCCTGGCGCCTCGCGCGCCCCACGAGCCCCGCCGCCGGACCACACCGGTGGCGGGGCTCGTGCGTGAACCGCGTCAGGAGCGGTACCCGCAGCAGAAACGCTGCTCCGCCGCAGGGGAGGTAAAGTTCCAGGACCTGCTATCGCCTGGCCTCCCAGGCCCGTAAAGGTGAGGCTTTCCGAGACGTGCTGACGACCACGACCACCAAGGTTCTGGAACCGGGGGAGCTCGACGACGCGCTGGCGGTCCTGGACCGCGACCCGGTCGCCAACGCCTTCGTCGCCGCCCGTGTCCAGGTCGCCGGGCTCGACCCCTGGCGGCTCGGCGGCGAGATGTGGGGCTGGTACGCGGGCGGTCGCCTGGAGTCGCTGTGCTACGCGGGCGCCAACCTCGTCCCCGTCTGCGCCACCCCCGAGGCGGTACGCGGCTTCGCCGAGCGGGCCCGCCGCCAGGGCCGCCGCTGCTCCTCCATCGTCGGCCCGGCCGGCCCGACCGCCGAGCTGTGGTCCCTCCTGGAGCCCGCCTGGGGCCCGGCCCGCGAGGTGCGCGCCCGCCAGCCGCTGATGGTCACGTCCTCCTTCGCCACCGAGGTCGAGCCCGACCCGTACGTACGGCGCGTCGGCAAGCACGAGATGGACGTGATCATGCCCGCGTGCGTGGCCATGTTCACCGAGGAGGTCGGCATCTCGCCGCTGGCCGGCGACGGCGGGCTGCTCTACCAGGCGCGCGTCGCCGAGCTGGTCGCCGCCGGGCGGTCCTTCGCCCGCGTCGACGACGGCAAGGTCGTCTTCAAGGCCGAGATCGGCGCCGCCACCCAGCAGGCCTGCCAGATCCAGGGCGTCTGGGTCGCCCCCGAATACCGCGGCAAGGGCCTGTCCGAGACGGGCATGGCCGCCGTGCTGCGCCACGCCCTCACCGAGGTCGCGCCGGTCGCCTCGCTGTACGTGAACGACTTCAACACGGCGGCGCGGGCCGCGTACCGGCGCGTGGGCTTCGAGGAGACCGGCGCCTTCATGAGCGTGCTCTTCTGAGACCGCCGTCAGGCGAATCGTCACGGCGGCTCACCCGCGCCCTTGGCGCCCGCCCGCCGATCGTCTTACGCCCCGGCGCCTTGTACGCTCCCGACCATGGATGACGTCGCGGTCGGCCCCCTGGATCTCGCTGCCCGCGTGGACGACGCGCTCGCCGTGCAGGCGCTCGCCTTCGGCCTGACCGACGACGAGATCGGCGTCCGCCGGCACATCGTGCTGCGGCACCTTGCCGGGCCCGGCGCCCGCGCCTTCGGCGCCACCACCCCGGCCGGACGCCTGGTCGGCTTCGTCTACGGGATGCCCAACAGCCGTACGCACTGGTGGTCCACGGTCGTCGAGCCGTACCTGCGCTCCCGCGAACTGGACCACTGGCTCGACGACTCCTTCGTGATCACCGAACTGCACGTGCTGCCCGCCTTCCAGAACCGGCGGATCGGCCGCTCACTGATCACCCGCATCACGGACGGCGCCGCCGAACCCCGCAGCATCCTGTCCGCCATCGACACCGACAGCCCGGCCCGCGGCCTGTACCGCTCGCTGGGCTACCAGGACCTGGCCCGCCGCGTCCTGTTCCCGAGCGCCCCGCTCCCGTACGCGGTGATGGGCGCGCCCCTGCCGCTCAAACGCTGACGAACGCGACCAGGCGGGGGCGGATCCCATTTCCATGGGGCGTGCCCCTGCGGATAACCTCGCGGAAGTCACCTTTCTTACGCAGGAGAATCACCATGGCCCAGGTCCAGCGCATGTCCCGGTTGATGATCAAGACGCTGCGCGACGACCCGGCCGACGCCGAGACCGCCAGCCACAAGCTGCTCGTGCGCGCCGGCTACGTCCGCCGCACCTCCGCCGGCATCTGGTCCTGGCTGCCGCTGGGCAAGAAGGTGCTGGAGAACGTGTCGCGCATCATCCGCGAGGAGATGGACGCGATCGGCGCGCAGGAGGTGCTGCTGCCGGCCCTGCTGCCCAAGGAGCCGTACGAGGCCACCGGCCGCTGGGAGGAGTACGGGGACCAGCTGTTCCGCCTCAAGGACCGCAAGGGCGCGGACTACCTCCTCGGACCCACCCACGAAGAGATCTTCACGCTCATGGTCAAGGACCAGTGCACGTCCTACAAGGACCTGCCGGTGACCCTGTACCAGATCCAGACCAAGTACCGCGACGAGGCCCGCCCCCGCTCCGGCGTGCTGCGCGGCCGCGAGTTCCAGATGAAGGACTCGTACAGCTTCGACACCACCGACGAGGGCCTGGCCGAGTCGTACCGCCTGCACCGCGAGGCGTACCAGAAGATCTTCCAGCGCCTGGGCCTGGACTACCGCATCGTCTCCGCCGTCTCCGGCGCCATGGGCGGCTCGGCCTCCGAGGAGTTCCTGGCCCCGGCCGCGGCCGGCGAGGACACCTTCGTCGACTGCCCGGCCTGTGACTACGCGGCCAACACGGAGGCCGTCACGGTCACCGTCCCCGCCGTCGACGGCTCCGGGCACGGCTCCGTCGAGGAGCTGGACACCCCCGACACCCCGACCATCGAGACCCTCGCCGAGCACCTGGGCGTCCCGGCCTCCGCCACGCTGAAGAACCTGCTGGTCAAGGTCGACGGCGAGATCGTCGCGGTGGGCGTGCCCGGCGACCGCGAGGTGGACCTCGGCAAGCTCGGCGAGCACCTGGCCCCGGCCACGGTCGAGCTGGTCACCGCCGAGGACTTCACCGGCCGCGACGACCTGGTGCGCGGCTACGTCGGCCCGCAGGGCCTGGCGGGGAAGTCCTTCAAGTACCTCGCCGACCCGCGGGTCGCTTCCGGGACCGCCTGGATCACCGGCGCCAACAAGGACGGCAAGCACGCGCGCAACGTCGTCGCGGGCCGGGACTTCGAGGTCGACGAGTACCTGGACGTCGTCGTGGTCGAGCCGGGCGACCCCTGCCCCAAGTGCGGTGCGGGCCTGCGCATCGACCGGGCGATCGAAATCGGCCACATCTTCCAGCTGGGCCGCAAGTACGCGGACGCCTTCGAGCTGGACGTGCTCGGCCAGAACGGCAAGCCCGTGCGCGTCACGATGGGCTCGTACGGCGTCGGCGTCTCGCGCGCCGTCGCGGCCCTCGCCGAGCAGACCCACGACGAGTCCGGCCTGTGCTGGCCGGACGAGATCGCCCCGGCCGACGTGCACGTGGTCGCCGCGGGCAAGGCCAAGCAGACCGAGCTGGCCCTGGAGGTCGGCGACAAGCTCGGCGCGGCGGGCCTGCGCGTGCTGGTGGACGACCGGGCAGGCGTCTCGCCGGGCGTGAAGTTCACCGACGCTGAGCTGCTCGGCATCCCGAAGATCCTGGTCGCGGGGCGCCGCGCCGGTGAGGGCGTCGTCGAGCTGAAGGACCGCCGCACGGGCGAGCGCGAGGAGCTGACGGTCGAGGAGGCCGTGGCCCGGCTGAGCGCGTAACCGGCAGAGAGCGGCCCGGTGGCCGGGCGGAACCGTGTGGACGGTTCCGCCCGGCCACCGTTGTGTATGGCGGGGGAGGCGCGTGGGGCGGGGCAGCGGCGTGCGTGGGGCCGGGCACGTCGCGTACGGCCGGGGACCGCGTGGGGCGGGGCGCCGGCGCGTACGGTCGGGGAGCGCGTGGGGCGGGTCGGGGAGCCGCGTGGGGCGGGCTCGGTTGCGTACGGGGCCGCGTGGGGCCGGGCACCGTTGCCTACGGCCGGAGAGCCGCGTGGGGCGGGGCGCCGTCGTGCGTGGGGCCGGGCACGACGCGTAGCCCGGGGAGCCGCGTGGGGCGGGCACGGTCGCATACGGGGCCGGGCACCGGCGCGTACGGGGCCGCGTGGGGCCGGGCACCGGCGCGTACGGCCTGGGGGCCGCGTCAGGCCGGACACCGTCGCGTACGTGGCCCGACGGGTCGCCCGGCCCCGTCCGTCAGCGTCGCCGCGCCGTGCCTACAGCCACGTGGCGAACTCCAGGAGCAGTTCGCCGCGCTGCACGTCGCCGCCCGTCGTCGTCATCTCGCGCACCCCGGAGTCCACCGCCCGGTACAGCGTCCAACTGCGCAGCCGGTCGCGGTCCACGTCCAGGGAGTCCGCCAGCTTGGCCACCCGGCGCCGGGCCGCCGACGCGGCCCCCGAGCCGGCCGCCAGATCCTCGAAGCGGTCCAGCACCAGCCACGCCAGGTCGTACGCCCGCTCGCCGACCACCGGCGACGGGCCGACCGCCAGCCACGGCGCCCGCTCCCCGGCCAGCACCTTGCCCTGCCGGAACGCCCCGTGCAGCAGCACCTCCTCGGGCGCGTCGGCCGGCAGCGCCCGGCGCAGCTCCAGGCTCTCGTCCAGCAACGGCCCCTCGGCCCGCGTCGTCGCCCCGAGTGCGCGCAGTTCCTCGACGGCCTCCTCCGTACGGCCCGCCAGAGACACGAACGGATGCCCGTCGGCCGGCGGCACCCAGAGCCGCCGTACCGTGCCCGCCGCCTCCAGCAGGGCCTTCGCCTCCGGCAACGAACGCAGCGACACCGCTCCCCGCAACCGCTCCAGAAGCAGCGCACCGCTGTCCGCGTCGGCGCGCAGCAGCCGTGCCGCGCCCCAGCCGTCCCACTGTGCCAGCGCCGCGCCCTCGTGCGCCGGCGCGCGCCCCGGAGCCGGGAACTTCAGCGCGGCGGACGTGCCGTCCGCCTGCCGTACGTACACGAGCAGGCTGCTGCGCCCGCCCGGCTCGTGCACCCGCTCCAGCGTCAACCCCCAGGCGTCCAGGAGCTGTTGCACCAGGCCGGGCAGGGCTTCGAGCCAGGCACCGGCCGGGCCGTCCGGATCGCCGCCGAGCGAGCTCACCAGCCGTTGCGGCGGTTCGATGGGTGCCGTAGCCATGCTTGTGCTGTCCCTTTCGCGTGGACGTTCGGTGGGCCCTGGTGCGGGGCCCTGGTGCGGGCGGTACGTCAGTGCCGGTCCGCGGCGGCGCCGGGCGCCGCGCCGGACGGGGCACCGGCGCCCTGGGCCCGCTCCGTGAGCCCAGGGAAGGCTACGCCGCTGCCGCGCCAGCGCACCGCGCGCACCGCGGCCTCCCGCAGCGCCCCGGCCGCGTCCCGGCGCCGGGCGCCGTCTCCGGCCCGTACGAGATCGGCGTAGACGGCCGCCACCCGGTCCTCCAGCTCCGCAGCCAGCCGGACCGCGGCGGCCGCGTCGGGCACCGGGAACGGCAGCTCGTACGCGGCCGCCGCGGCCTGGGGCGTGCCGCCCAGGTCCCGGACTCCGCGCCGCAGCTCGTCCCGGCGCGCACGGTGCGCGTCGTAACCCTCCTGCGCCTCCTTGCGCCGGTCTGCGCCGATCCGGCCGCCGACCACGCCGTAGCCGTAGACGGCCGCGTGCTCGGCCGCCAGCGCGGACTGGAGCGCCCGCAGCCCGGCGCCGTGCGCGCCGTTCTCCGTCGCCGTGGATGTCAGCATCGCTGTGCCCCTTCCGTGGCCGGGTCCGGTCCCGGCTGCTGTCCCGCGTCGCGTGTGGCCGCCGCTCCGGCGCGCCTCATGCGCCGGCCTCCGTGAGCAGGTACGCGTGCGCCGCGCCCGCCGCCGCGACCGACGCGAGCAGCCTGGCGAGCTCCGGAGGCGCGCTCACGAGAGCCGCGGCACGGGCGTCCGCCGTGCGCCGCTCCGCCGTGGCGAGGTCCGTACGCGCCTGCTTCTCGTCGGGCGCGACAGGGGGCGCGGAGGGCGCGGGAGGGGCGGAGGACGCCGGGGCGGACGCCGACGCGCCTGCACGGGGCTGCGTGGACGGCGCGGCGGACGCGGACGGCGCGGGGGAGGCCCCGAACGCCGCCGCGTGCCGGGCCACTTCGGCACGCAGCGGCCGCAGCCGCTCGTCGAGGCCTGGATGCGCGGCGAGCGTCGCGTCGTACCGGGCGAGCAGCGCGGCGCTGTCCCGCGCGGCCTGCCCGCGCAGCCGTGCCTCGGCCGCCGCGTCCGCGTCCTGCCTGCCCTTGCCGGGCCCGGAATCCTCCGAGCATCCGGAGAGCAGCAGTGCCGTCCCGCCGAGCACGGAGCCGGCCAGCAAGGTTCTCCTGCGCGTGAGCGCGACGTTGTGCACGTGTGACTTCCCGGGGTCTTCGGTGGGGGCGTCCGTAGTGATCACCGCAGGCGAGCGTATCCGTGACGGGCCACCGAATCGTCAGTACCCCGCCGGAACAGCTAGGCTTTGACCCGACACGCGACCTTCCCACAACAGCACACGCGGCCGAGGAGTCACCCGGATGAGCACCACCCAGAGCGAGAGGCTGCGCGGACTGCTTGAACCGCTCGTCGCCGCGCGAGACCTGGATCTGGAAGAGATCGAGGTGACACCGGCCGGAAAGCGGCGTGTGCTGAGGATCGTGGTCGACTCCGACGACGGCGTGCAGCTGGACGAGTGTGCCGAGCTGAGCCGGGAGGCCTCGCAGGCACTCGACGACTCCGACGTGATGGGCGGCGCCCCGTACACGCTGGAGGTCACCTCCCCCGGAGCCGACCGCCCGCTGACCGAGCCGCGGCACTACCGCCGCGCCGTCGGCCGCCTCGTCAGGGCTCAACTCCACGAGGGCGGCGAGCTGGTGGCACGTATCACCGCCATGGACGACGAGGGCCTGGACCTGGAGGTCCCGGGTGTGAAGGGGCGCAAGCCCACCGCCCGCCGGGTCGCCTTCGCCGAGATCGCCAAGGCACGCGTGGAGATCGAGTTCAACCGTAAGCAGGACAAGGGGCGCGACGAGCGCGCCGAGCAGAACGACGAGAGCCAGGAGGAGGCGTAGCCGTGGACATCGACATGAGTGCCCTGCGGGGTTTGGTACGGGAGAAGGAGATCTCGTTCGACCTGCTGGTGGCGGCGATCGAGTCGGCCCTCCTCATCGCGTACCACCGCACCGAGGGAAGCCGCCGCCACGCGCGGGTGGAGCTGGACCGCAACACCGGGCACGTGACGGTGTGGGCCAAGGAGGACCCGGCCGACCTCGAAGAGGGCGCCGAGCCCCGTGAGTTCGACGACACCCCGTCGGGCTTCGGCCGGATCGCGGCCACCACTGCCAAGCAGGTCATCCTCCAGCGGCTGCGGGACGCCGAGGAGGAGATCACCTTCGGCGAGTACGCCGGGCGTGAGGGCGACGTCGTCATGGGCGTCGTCCAGCAGGGCCGGGACCCGAAGAACGTGCTGGTCGACATCGGCAAGCTGGAGGCCATCCTGCCGGCGCAGGAGCAGGTCCCCGGCGAGGAGTACGCGCACGGCACGCGGCTTCGCTCGTACGTCGTACGGGTGGTCAAGGGCGTGCGCGGCCCGTCCGTGACCCTCTCGCGCACCCACCCCAATCTGGTGAAGAAGCTCTTCGCCATGGAGGTACCGGAGATCGCCGACGGCTCGGTGGAGATCTCGGCGATCGCCCGTGAGGCGGGTCACCGTACCAAGATCGCCGTACGGTCGACCCGCTCCGGGCTGAACGCCAAGGGCGCCTGCATCGGCCCGATGGGCGGCCGGGTGCGCGCGGTCATGGCCGAGCTGCACGGCGAGAAGATCGACATCGTCGACTGGTCGGACGACCCGGCCGAGCTGGTGGCGCACGCGCTGTCGCCCGCCCGGGTCAGCAAGGTCGAGGTCGTCGACCTCGCGGCGCGCTCCGCGCGGGTGACCGTCCCCGATTACCAGCTCTCCCTGGCCATCGGCAAGGAAGGGCAGAACGCCCGGCTCGCCGCCCGGCTCACCGGCTGGCGCATCGACATCCGTCCGGACACCGACCAGGGCGCGGACCAGGACTGAACCCCGGGGCGCCGCCGGGTACGGGTCACGACCCGCGCCCGGCGGCGGTCCGGGTCCCATGGGGGTGCGGCCGCAGCCGAAAATCGGTGGCGGCCCACCGGAATTTTGAGCGACCGTTCGGGCATTACCCCGTAGGGGTGAGGCCGGCGCGGGGAGGTAGACTTAAGCAGTGTCTGGCCGGACGCATGCCCGCGTATGCCCTGAGCGCACCTGTGTGGGGTGCCGGGAGCGAGCGGCCAAGGGCGATCTGCTGCGGATCGTGGCGATCGAGGGTGAGTGTGTCCCCGATCCTCGCGGTACGCTGCCCGGCCGGGGTGCTTATGTGCACCGGACACGGGTCTGTCTCGACCTGGCGGTCCGCCGCCGGGTCTTCCCCCGGGCCTTCCGGGGCCGGGGACCGTTCGATGTGACGGCCTTGCGCCGCTTCGTCGAACGGGCGCATGTTGATCAAGCCGCACCGGTTGATCAGGCAACACCGTAAGAAGCACAGCGCACGGAAAACCGTGCGGTCAGGTACCTCGCGAGTCGGAAGTAGGTCGAGATTGCGATGAGCACTCGATGAGTACGCGATGAGTACGCCCATGAAGTAGCGACGGTCCGGTGGACACCCGGACCTAGAAGGAGCGAAGTGGCTAAGGTCCGGGTATACGAACTCGCCAAGGAGTTCGGAGTGGAGAGCAAGGTCGTCATGGCCAAGCTCCAAGAACTTGGTGAATTCGTCCGTTCGGCGTCCTCGACGATCGAGGCGCCGGTTGTTCGTAAGCTGACCGACGCTTTCCAGGCGGGCAACGGCAACGGCCGTGCCGCCGGCAAGCCCGCGGCGCCGCGCAAGAGCGCGCCTGCGAAGCCGTCCGCGCCGTCCCCGGCGCAGGCTGCACGTCCCGCCGCCCCGAAGCCGGGCGCCCCCAAGCCGGGCCCCGCGGCTCCGGCGCCGGCCGCCCCCGAGGCACCGCAGTCCCAGGCCCCGGCGGCTCCCGCCGAGGCCCCGAAGTCGGCCCCGGCCCCGGGTCCGCGCCCCACGCCGGGCCCCAAGGCCCCGGCGCCCAAGCCCGCTCCGGCCGCGCCCGCGCAGCCCGAGTTCCAGGCCCCGCCGTCGGCCCCGGCTCCCAAGCCGGGCGCCACCCCCGGCCCGCGTCCGGCCCGCCCGCAGGGCGGCCAGGGCGGCAACCAGGGTGGTCAGGGCCGCGGCAACGCACCCCGTCCCGGCGGCGACCGCCAGGGCGGCGCCCCGCGCCCCGGCGGCAACCGTCCGTCCGGCCCGCGTCCGGGCAACAACCCCTTCACCTCCGGCGGCTCCACCGGCATGGCGCGCCCGCAGGCGCCCCGTCCCGGCGGCGCCCCGCGCCCCGGCGGCCCGGGTGCCCCCGGCGGCCCGCGTCCGCAGGGCGGCGGCCAGGGTGGCCAGGGCGGCCCCCGTCCGCAGGCTCCCGGCGGCAACCGTCCGACCCCGGGCGGCATGCCCCGCCCGCAGGGCGCCGGCCAGGGCGGCCCGCGTCCCGGCGGCGGTAACCGCCCCAACCCCGGCATGATGCCGAAGAGCCCGGCTGCCGGCCCGCGTCCGGGTCCCGGCGGCGGTGGCCGCGGTCCCGGCGGTGCCGGTCGTCCCGGTGGCGGCGGTCGTCCCGGTGGCGGCGGCTTCGCCGGCCGTCCCGGTGGCGGCGGTGGCGGTCGTCCGGGTGGCGGCGGCGGTTTCGCCGGTCGTCCCGGTGGCGGCGGTCCCGGTGGTGGCGGCGGCTTCGGCGGTCGTCCCGGCTTCGGCGGCCGTCCGGGTGGTCCCGGTGGCCGTGGTGGCACGCAGGGCGCCTTCGGCCGTCCCGGCGGCCCCGCGCGCCGCGGCCGCAAGTCGAAGCGGCAGAGGCGCCAGGAGTACGAGGCCATGCAGGCCCCGTCGGTGGGCGGCGTCATGCTGCCCCGTGGCAACGGTGCGACGGTCCGCCTGTCGCGCGGTGCCTCGCTGACCGACTTCGCCGAGAAGATCAACGCCAACCCGGCGTCGCTCGTCCAGGTCATGCTGAACCTGGGTGAGATGGTCACCGCGACGCAGTCCGTCTCCGACGAGACGCTCACGCTCCTCGGCGAGGAGATGAACTACGTCGTCGAGATCGTCTCCCCGGAGGAGGAGGACCGCGAGCTCCTGGAGTCGTTCGACATCGACTTCGGCGAGAACGAGGGCGGCGAGGAGATGCTCGTCGCGCGTCCGCCGGTGGTGACCGTCATGGGTCACGTCGACCACGGTAAGACGCGACTGCTCGACGCGATCCGCAAGACGAACGTCATCGCGGGCGAGGCCGGCGGCATCACCCAGCACATCGGTGCCTACCAGGTCGCGACCGAGGTCAACGCCGAAGAGCGGCGCATCACCTTCATCGACACCCCGGGTCACGAGGCGTTCACCGCCATGCGTGCCCGTGGTGCCAAGTCGACCGACATCGCGATCCTCGTGGTGGCGGCCAACGACGGTGTGATGCCGCAGACGATCGAGGCGCTGAACCACGCCAAGGCGGCCGACGTGCCGATCGTGGTCGCGGTCAACAAGATCGACGTCGAGGGCGCCGACCCGACCAAGGTGCGCGGCCAGCTCACCGAGTACGGCCTGGTGGCCGAGGAGTACGGCGGCGACACGATGTTCGTCGACATCTCCGCCCGCCAGGGCCAGAACATCGAGGAGCTGCTGGAGGCCGTGGTCCTGACCGCGGACGCCTCGCTCGACCTGCGGGCCAACCCCGAGCAGGACGCGCAGGGCATCGCGATCGAGGCCCACCTCGACCGCGGCCGCGGCGCCGTGGCGACCGTCCTGGTCCAGCGCGGCACGCTGCGCGTCGGTGACACGATGGTGGCCGGCGACGCGTACGGCCGTGTCCGGGCGATGCTCGACGACAAGGGCAACAACGTCGAGGAAGCGGGTCCGTCGACCCCCGTCCTGGTCCTGGGTCTGACCAACGTCCCGGGCGCCGGCGACAACTTCCTGGTCGTCGACGAGGACCGCACGGCCCGCCAGATCGCCGAGAAGCGCGCCGCCCGTGAGCGCAACGCCGCGTTCGCCAAGCGCACCCGCCGGGTGTCGCTGGAGGACCTGGACAAGGTGCTCAAGGCCGGCGAGGTGCAGCAGCTCAACCTCATCATCAAGGGCGACGCGTCCGGTTCGGTCGAGGCCCTGGAGTCCTCGCTGCTCCAGCTCGACGTCGGCGAAGAGGTCGACATCCGGGTCCTGCACCGCGGCGTCGGTGCGGTCACGGAGTCCGACATCAACCTGGCGTCCGGCTCCGACGCGATCGTGATCGGCTTCAACGTCCGCGCCGAAGGCCGCGCGACGCAGATGGCCGAGCGCGAGGGCGTGGACGTGCGCTACTACTCGGTCATCTACCAGGCGATCGAGGAGATCGAGGCGGCCCTCAAGGGCATGCTCAAGCCGGAGTACGAAGAGGTCGAGCTCGGTACGGCGGAGATCCGCGAGGTCTTCAAGTCGTCCAAGCTGGGCAACATCGCGGGTGTTCTCATCCGCTCCGGCGAGGTCAAGCGCAACACCAAGGCCCGCCTGGTGCGCGATGGCAAGGTCATCGCGGAGAGCCTCAACATCGAGGGTCTGCGCCGCTTCAAGGACGACGTCACCGAGATCCGCGAAGGCTTCGAGGGCGGTATCAACCTCGGCAACTTCAACGACATCAAGGTCGACGACGTCATCGCGACGTACGAGATGCGGGAGAAGCCGCGCGGCTGATCACGCTCTGCACGCTCGGGGCCGGTCGGCGGAAGATATTTCCGTCGATCGGCCCCGGCCGTTGCGTGTACGGTTCGAATGGCTCGTACATTCGGATGGCTCGTACATCCGGCGTCTAGTGCCCCACGGGTGGCCTTACCCGCATCGCATGTACGTAGGGACGCTGTCCTTCGACCTCCTCCTCGGCGACGTACGGTCGCTGAAGGAGAAGCGCTCCGTCGTCCGCCCGATCGTCGCCGAACTGCACCGCAAGTACGCGGTCAGCGTGGCGGAGGTCGGTGACCAGGACCTCCACCGCAGAGCCACCATCGGACTCGCGGTGGTGTCCGGGGACACGGAGCACCTCACAGACGTACTGGACCGCTGCGAGCGCCTGGTCGCCGCACGGCCCGAAGTGGAACTGCTGTCGGTACGGCGGCGGCTCCACGGTGACCATGACGACTGAGCGGGTCGTCGGCGCCACATGCACCATGGTGAAAGACACAGAAGGAGACGGACCAGTGGCCGACAATGCGCGGGCGAAGAAGCTGGCGGACCTCATCCGGGAGGTGGTCGCCCAGAAGCTGCAGCGCGGTATCAAGGACCCGCGGCTCGGCAGCCACGTGACCATCACGGACACCCGGGTCACCGGCGACCTGCGGGAGGCGACGGTCTTCTACACGGTCTACGGTGACGACGAGGAGCGCGCCGAGGCGGCGGCCGGACTGGAGAGCGCCAAGGGCATCCTGCGCTCCGAGGTCGGCCGGGCGGCGGGCGTGAAGTTCACGCCGACCCTGACCTTCGTCGCGGACGCCCTGCCGGAGAACGCCAAGACGATCGAGGACCTGCTCGACAAGGCACGGGCCTCGGACGCCAAGGTGCGCGAGACCTCCTCGGGCGCGAAGTACGCGGGCGAGGCGGACCCGTACCGCAAGCCCGGCGACGAGGACGAGGACACCACGGCGGAATGAAGCGCGAGAACACCGGCGCGAAGCGCGTGGAGCGGACCCGCGCCAAGCAGGGGGCGCCGGACGGCCTGGTCATCGTCGACAAGCCGGCCGGCTTCACCTCCCACGACGTGGTGGCCAAGATGCGGGGCATGGCCCGCACCCGCCGCGTCGGGCACGCCGGCACGCTGGACCCGATGGCGACGGGCGTGCTCGTCCTGGGCATCGAGCGCGCCACCAAGCTGCTCGGGCACCTGGCGCTGACCGAGAAGGAGTACGTCGGCACGATCCGCCTGGGCCAGACGTCGGTCACCGACGACGCCGAGGGCGAGATCACCGCCGCCAAGGCCGCGCACGGCCTGGACCGGGCGGCGATCGACGCGGGTGTCGCCGCGCTGACCGGCGCGATCATGCAGGTGCCGTCCAAGGTCAGCGCCATCAAGATCGACGGCAAGCGGTCGTACTCCCGGGTGCGCAACGGCGAGGACGTGGAGATACCGGCCCGCCCGGTCACCGTCTCCTCCTTCGTCGTGTACTCGGCCGAGGAGACCGAGGCGGCGGACGGCACCCCCGTGACCGACCTGCTGGTCTCGGTGGAGTGCTCCTCCGGTACGTACATCCGGGCGCTCGCCCGCGACCTGGGGGAGGCCCTGGGCGTCGGCGGCCACCTGACCGCCCTGCGGCGCACCCGGGTCGGCCCGTACAAGCTCGACCGGGCCCGCACGCTGGAGCAGCTCCAGACGGCCGTGGACGACGAGGCGGGCGGCGGGCTGCCCGTCATGCCGATCGGCGAGGCGGCGGCCGCGGCCTTCCCGCGCTGGGACGTCACGCTGGACCAGGCACGGCTGCTCACCAACGGCGTACGCATCCCGATGCCGCGGTTCGACGAGGAGGGCGACGGCCCGGCGCGGCCCGCCGCGGCGTTCGCGCCGGACGGGACGTTCCTGGCGCTGCTGGAGAACCAGGGCGGCCGAGCGAAGAGCCTGGCGGTCTTCGCGTCGTAGCGAAGGCCGGGTCGCGGCGCACGCCGCCCGTGCCCCGGAGCACGGGCGTACGGCCCCAGGCCGCGGACAGTACGGCGGGCGGCGCCATGCCCATGGCGCCGCCCGCCGCCGTATCCGCAGCATGGGGCGGCACCGATGCGTACGGACGGGCTCGCGCGGGCGGCGGGGCGAGGTCGGCGGGGCGCGGCCGGCGGTGGTGCGCTCCGGCGCGCCGGTGACACGGGCGGGCCGGGGCGGCGGATCGTACGCCCGCGGGTGCCGCACTCCACAGAAGCGAGGCGACCCTTCCCGCGAAGCGGTGCGCGCGGCATGGCAGTCTTAGACCTGCGTAAGGCCGAGGGTGCCCGGATCCGACCGGGTTCTTCCGGCGCAGTGACGGACGAGAGTTCTGGCGAGGAGCGGGCACAGTGCAGCGCTGGCGTGGCTTGGAGGACATCCCCGAGGGCTGGGGACGCAGCGTCGTCACCATCGGCTCCTACGACGGCGTGCACCGCGGGCACCAGCTGATCATCGGGAAGACGGTGGAGCGCGCCCGGGAGCTGGGCGTACCGGCCGTGGTGGTCACCTTCGACCCGCACCCCAGCGAGGTCGTACGGCCCGGCACGCACCCGCCGCTGCTGGCGCCGCACGAGCGCCGTGCGGAGCTGATGGCGCGGCTCGGCGTGGACGCCGTGCTGATCCTGCCGTTCACCAAGGAGTTCTCGAAGCTGGCCCCGGCCGACTTCGTGGTCAAGGTCCTGGTCGACAAGCTGCACGCGAAGCTGGTCGTCGAGGGGCCGAACTTCCGCTTCGGGCACAAGGCGGCGGGCAACGTCGAGACCCTCGCCGAGCTGGGCGGCACCTACGACTACGCGGTCGAGGTCGTCGATCTGTTCGAGCGCGGGGCGGCGGGCGGCGGCGTGCCGTTCTCCTCGACCCTGACCCGGCGCCTGGTCGCCGAGGGCGACGTCGCGGGCGCCATGGAGGTCCTGGGGCGGCCGCACCGTGTCGAGGGCGTCGTGGTGCGTGGCGCGCAGCGCGGCCGGGAGCTGGGCTTCCCGACGGCGAACGTGGAGACGCTGCCGCATACCGCGATCCCGGCGGACGGGGTGTACGCGGGGTGGCTGCACGCCGCGGGCGAGGCGATGCCGGCGGCGATCTCGGTCGGCACCAACCCGCAGTTCGACGGCACCGTGCGGACCGTCGAGGCGCACGCCATCGACCGGGTCGGCCTGGAACTGTACGGCCTGCACGTCGCGGTGGACTTCTACGCGTACCTGCGCGGGATGGAGAAGTTCGAGACGCTCGACGGGCTGCTGGAGCGGATGGCCGTCGACGTGAAGGAAGCGCGCGAGCTGATCGCGTCGGCCGAGGGCTGACGGCGGTACGCGGCGGAGCCCGGCGATTCCCGCGTCGGGGCCGTCGGGGCCGTCGGGGAGGACGGGGCGAGGCCCGGCACTGGGAAAGTGCCGGGCCTCGTTGTTGTTGCCGTCGCGTGCCGTCGCGTGCCGTTCGGCGCCGGCGGCGTGCGGGCCGCCGTCCGGGCTTCCGTGGGTGCGGGGCCGGGACGGCGGCAGGTGCTCGCTGCGGCGGGGGCTCCCTACTGGGGCGGGGGCTGCTGCGTCCAACCCGGCTGGAGGCCGGGCTGACCGGGCGCCTGGGGCGCATCCGGAGGGGGCTGCTGCCAGCCGGGCGGAGGCTGCTGTCCCTGGGGCTGCTGGGGCTGCTGCGTCCAACCGCCCTGCTGCGGCGGGTACCCGGCGGGGGGCTGCTGGCCCTGCGCCTCCTGGCCCTGCTGCGGGTAGGGCTGCTGGCCGTACTGCTGCTGCCCGTACTGCTGGGCGTTCGGGTCGGCGGGCGGCATCTGCTGCTGGACACCGGCCTCGTTCCACCCGCCCTGCGCCTGCTGGGTCCGGGAGAAGTCCTCGGCCACCAGCGCGGACAGGTTGAAGTACGCCTCGCGGGTCTTGGGGCGCATCATGTCCAGGTCGACCTCGGCACCGGCGGCCAGATGCTCGTCGAACGGGACCACGACCACACCGCGGCACCGGGTCTCGAAGTGCGACACGATGTCGTCGATCTTGATCATCTTGCCGGTCTCGCGGACCCCGGAGATCACCGTGATACCGCGCTGCACCAGGTCGGCGTAGCCGTGCGCGGACAGCCAGTCCAGCGTGGTGCTGGCGCTGGACGCACCGTCGACCGACGGTGTGGAGATGATGATCAGCTGGTCGGCGAGGTCCAGCACCCCGCGCATGGCGCTGTAGAGCAGGCCCGTACCCGAGTCGGTGAGGATGATCGGGTACTGCTTGCCGAGGACGTCGATCGCCCGCCGGTAGTCGTCGTCGTTGAACGTCGTCGAGACGGCCGGGTCCACGTCGTTGGCGAGGATCTCCAGGCCGGACGGCGCCTGCGAGGTGAACCGGCGGATGTCCATGTAGCTGTGCAGCTGCGGAATCGCCTGCACCAGGTCACGGATGGTCGCGCCGGTCTCGCGGCGGACCCGGCGGCCGAGCGTGCCGGCGTCCGGGTTCGCGTCGATGGCCAGGATCTTGTCCTGCCGCTCGGAGGCGAGCGTGGCGCCCAGCGAGGTCGTCGTCGTGGTCTTGCCGACGCCGCCCTTGAGGCTGATGACCGCGATCCGGTAACAGGACATCACCGGCGTACGGATCAGCTCCAGCTTGCGCTGGCGCTCCTGCTCCTCCTTCTTCGCGCCCAGCTTGAAGCGCGACGGCTGAGCGTTGGCGCCCGGCTTCTTCTTCTTGGGCTGGTTGCGGAGCAGCCGGTCGGAGGTCAGCTCGACGGCGGCGCTGTAGCCCAGGGGGGCGCCGGGGGCGGCGCGCTGCTGCGGCTGCTGCTGGCCCGGCTGCGAGTACTGCGCGTAGTTGGCCGCGGCGTTGGGGTCGGCGCCCTGGACGGGGGTGGGGGCCTGGGGCTGCTGCGGCTGCTGCGGGGGCTGCTGCTGGGGCTGTTGGGCTTGTGGGTGCTGAGGGGCCTGTTGCGGGTGCTGGGCCTGGGGGTGCTGAGCCTGCTGCGCCTGGGACTGAGCCTGCTGCTGCGGGTAGCCGGGGTACTGCTGCTGTTGCTGAGGCTGCTGTGCGGGCGCGGCCTGCTGCGGGTACCCCTGGGCGGCCTGCGGGTAGCCGTAGGCGCCCTGCTGCGGATAGCCGTACGCGGGCTGTTGCGGCTGCTGAGGCGTCTGCTGCTGCGGCTGGGGCTGCTGCGGGTAACCGTAACCGCCCTGTGCAGCTGCGGAGTTGGGGTCGGCCGGCGCCTGCTGCGGCGTCGGGGTGCCCTGCTGCGGGTAGCCGTAGGCGGGCTGCGGATAGCCGTAAGCGGCCTGCTGCTGGGCCTGTTGGGGCGCCTGCTGCTGAGGCTGAGGCTGCTGTGCCTGCTGCTGCGGGTAGCCGGGCTGCTGCTGGTACGGCTGCTGCGGGGGCTGCGGCTGTGCGTACGCCTGCTGCTGGGGCTGCTGCGGATAGCCGTACGCTGCCTGCTGCTGGTACGGCTGCTGCTGTCCCTGAGCCGTACGCGGGTCCGCAGGCTGGTACTCCGGAGGCAGCGGCGGCAGGTGCGCAGGCGCACCTGCCTGCTGCCCTGCTGCGGCGCCCCAAGGCGCGCCCTGCTGGGGAGCGCCTTGCTGCGGCACCTGCTGGGGCGCGGGCTGCTCCTGCGGCATCTGCTGCTGGGACAACTGCTCTTGCGGCGTCTGCTGCTGGGGAACGCCCTGCTGCGGGGCTTCCTGCGGTACGTCTTGCGGTACGTCCTGCCGCACGGCCTCCGGCTGCTGCTGCGCTTCGGGCGCGAACTGCTGCTCCACCGGCTGCTGTTCCACCGGCTGCTGTACGGGCGGCTGCGGCGCGGCCACCGACGCTTCGGCCTCGGGCTGCGCCAGGGGAGCGGGGGCGGAGGGAGATGCCTCGGCCTCGACGGGACCGCCGGACCGGCCCGCCTCGTCGGTCTGCTGCTCATCGGCGGCCGGCGCGGCCTCCACCGGGGCGGGCGCGGGGGCCGGTTCGGGCTCCGGGTCGTCGTCCCACAGCGACGCGGACGGGTCGACGCCGCTGCCGGCCCGTACGTTCCCGGACGCGGGCGCGTCGGTCTTCGGGGGGTCGGCGGGCGTTTCGGGCGCCGCCTCGGCGACGGGGGCGGGAGGCGTCACGGGGGCCACCGGCTCGGGAGCGGGCGGCGCGGGCGCGACAGGGGCCGGCGTAACCGGCGGCGCGGTGGGCGCGGGCGCCGGAGTGGTGGGGGCGGCGCCGTCGTCGGGCCGCAGCGTCGGGAACCCGGGCGGGGCGGCAGGCGGCGCCGAAGTGCCCTGCGGCGCGCCGTGCGGGGCGCTCTGCGGTGCACCATGCGGAGCCCCCTGCGGCGCGCCATGCGGGGCACCGTGGGCCGGGCCGCCCTGCGGCGCCGCCTGGCCGGGGCCTGTCTGCGCGGACCCGGTCAGCGGCGCGCCGGTGGGCGGCGTGGAGGGCGTGGCAGCGGGAGGTGTGGCCGGGGCGGCCGCGGCCGAACCGCCGCCGCTGGTGTCGTTGCTCGCGTACCAGGCCGGAGCCGCAAAATCGATCTTGAACTCACCCGTCAGATCGAACTCGGACTGGTCGTCGTCAGGATCGTTCCCGTCCGGACGGAAAGCCTCCTGCTCCCTCACTGTGCCTCCTGGTGTACTGAAACGCACCTGAACGGCAGGACCGGATACAGGCGGATCAATCGGATGTAGCGGACGTCGGACCACACCACCCCGGGTAGCGCCAACACTAACTGTCTCCATCCCCGTATCGGCAGCCGTCGGTGTGCTCCTGCGGCTCTCCAATACAGACTAATCAACAGTCGGCCTCGAACGGCAGTCGATGTCATCTCGTCTTGGCAACCCGGCCGCACCGCGGACGCACACCGCCCGCACACCGCCCGCCGCGCCGTGGTACGGGCCCGCTGCCGCGCTCTTACGCGGTTCGCCCCGGCATGCGATCCGGCGCGAGAAGCAGTCGCGCGCGGGCTCGCGGACACCCTCAAGAGGGACCCGCGAAAGCCCGCGCCGTACGTATGTCGTACTTATGCCGCTCCGTCAGTCCATCCTTCGCGCCCCGCCGAGCAGATTCGTCTCCGCGTCGGTGGGCTGCGTCATCACGAACTGGTGGTTGTCGCGCGTGCACCAGAGCATCGCGTTGTCGCTGAGCGTCGGCAGCACCCCGCCGATCTGCGCGGGCAGCCGCATGATGCGCGTCACCACCTCGGCCTCCTCCGGCGACAGCCGCTGCAGGCAGACGAGGTCGGCGCGGGCCAGCAGCTGCGGCGAGCGCGGCCCGAGGAAGGGCAGCACGGTCAGCACGGACTGCCAGGGGCCGGGCGCCAGCTGGTTGCGCGGCGGGCGCGCGCCCATGTCCCGTACGACCAGGACCGGGCTGGAAACCGACGGCCCCTGCGGCGCGATCTGCCGTACGTCGTGGACCGACACGCACTGCTGCCCGCCACCCGCGGCCTGCGCCATCTGCGCCCAGGCCGGCGGGCGCGCGGTCTCGACCGCGACCCGTGCGCCGGTGGCGACCGTACGCAGCGCCAGCACCTGCGCCAGCCACATGCTGCCCACCAGCACCACTTCGAGCGGGCTGGGCCGCAGCAGGCTCAGCACGGCGGGCTGGTTCTGCGGGTCGATGCCGATGACGACGCCGTCCTCGGCGACCGGCAGGGACAGCGAGCCGAGCGACTCGGCGGTCAGGACGTGCGGGCTGCGCCGCGGGCCGCGCAGACCGAAGCCCGGCTGCGGGCGCGGGCCGGTGGGCGCCGACTGCCGCTCGTCGGGCCGGGGTTCGTGCGAGAGCCGCCGTCCGCCGCCCGCGGGCGCGCCGCCGATGGGGGGATTGCGCCAGCCGTCGCTGCTCGGGGTGGCGCGGGGCTGGTAGGTGGGCGTCGCCATCAGCGGGTACCTCCGAGGGGGAGCGTGGCCAGGAGACCGGGGAGCTGCTCACGGTCCAGCCGTACGAGCCCGACCTTCGCGGAACCGGAGCGGCGCTCCAACTCGCCCTGTGCGGCGGTGAGTTCGTTCTCGCTGCGGGTCGAGAGGCGGACGTAGCCCGAGATGGCGGGTGCCCGGCCGCCGCCGTGCGTGGCGGTCAGCGAGAAGGTGCTGGCCATTGCCGGGGTGCTGGTCAGCAGCTGGACGATGCCGGCCAGCGGCGTACCGCCCTGGCCCAGCTGGGGCCAGCGGCCGATCCAGTACGTGGTGTGCCAGCGGTCGTCGCAGCGCATGGCGCGGACCGTCTCCTGGGTGCGGCGTGCGGCGCGGCCGTCCCGCCCCATGGCGCCGTTCGCGGCCCGCGGGCTGACGCACACCGCGGTGCCGACGGCGGCCACCACCTCGCGCTCGCCGAGCACCTTGGCCCGTACGCCATGCGCGGAGAGCCGGCTGACGAGCTGGTCGGCGGCGCGCAGGAGCGACCGCTCGGCGCCCTCCAGGCCGCCGCCGCGTGCCTCGATGGCCTCCGCGCACAGCTCCGGGTCGAGCTTCAGCGCGATCCAGGTGAGTTGCAGCGCGGGCGTCCTGGTCTGCGCCTGGAGCGGCGCGTATGAGCGGGCGGCGACCGCCTGCTCGGGCAGGTGCGGGGCCGGCGCGGGCTGGGTGTACTGCACGAACTGCACCGATTCGAGGTGGATGTCCTCCACGTCCAGCGCGGTGTGCAGCACGTCCATCGGCAGCGGGCGGCTGCCGCTCGCCGGGCGCAGCGGCTCGTCGCGGCCCTCCACCTGGACGACGGCGGTCAGGAACGTACCGTCCCCGACGAAGCCGATCGCCCGCTGCTCGGAGTCGGTGTACTCGTACGTCCGCAGCGCCGGGTCGCACTCCACCAGCGGCGCGAAGGCCGGATCGACGCCGCCGCTGCCCGCGGCCGAACCGCTGCGCTTGGCGCGGCGCTTCATCGCGCGCACCGTCGTGATCCACTCCGGCAGCGGAATCCGCCGGCGCCGGCCGAGGGCGAAGACGACGAGGACGGCCGCCACCACCGCCGCGACGGTCAGGGCGACGGGGTGGATCGCCCAGCCCACCAGCACCAGCGCCGCGGCGATCTCGATGATCGCGAGTTGTTGTACGCGGACGCCGCCGATGCTTCCGGCCTGCGCGCGCAGCCGGGGTGCCACCGGCCCGGCCGGCCGGGCCGCCGTTCCGCGGCCCCGATTTTCTCCATTGCCCGGAGCTATACCGTTTTGGTCCGCATTTCCCGCGTATTGCGGCGCGACGGAAGGCTGTTGCTGTTGCTGCCGCCCATTGCGGCGTCGAGCCCTGGTGGCGCTGGACATCCCCCGGCCTGCTCCTCTGCTGATGATGTGGCTCCGAGCATTGTGCTTCTGAGCGGTATGTCTTCCCGGCCTCGGTACCGTCGTCGGGACTGGTGCGCCGGAAGGTGGCACCCGTACCGTACGGGTCGATCGACACACGGCATAGTAGAGGGCGCTGCGGCCTGAGTGCCGGGGGCGGTCCACGGTGGATCCGACAGGCGGGGAGAGAAAGCAACAATGGCATCACGTCGGGACGAGCTGAATGCGTATTCGTTCGCTCGAAAGCGGACGACTGCGGCATTTCTGAAGCCGCTGCCGAACGGCTCGATCGAGAGTGCGCCGCGACCGCTGAAGGCAGTGCTCCCGAGCATCCTGCTCGGCCTGGTGGTCACCGTGGGCTTCGGCGCCTGCGGCATCCTCAAGCCGGTTGCGCCGAAGGGCTGGGACACCCCGGCGCAAAACGTCATCGTCGGCGACAAGTCCACCACCCGGTATGTCGTGCTGAACAACAAGGGCGAAAACGGAAGCAATCAGAAACTCCTCCACCCGATCCTCAACCTGGCGTCCGCCAAACTCCTTCTGGACCCGAAGAAGTTTCAGGTCGTAAAGGTGAAGGAAGAGGAACTCGACGGAAAGATTCCGCACGGCCCGGCCATCGGAATCCCGTACGCCCCCGACCGGCTGCCCACCGAGAAGGAGGCCGGTACTCCCAAGATCTGGGCGGTGTGCGACCGTCCGGGCAGCGGTGAGAACAGCAAGTCCCAGCAGGCCGTGTTCGTCCTCGGCGGCAAGGACAAGGCCCGGGTGCTCGACCACGGAAAGCTGGACCTGCACCAGGCGCTGTACGTCCAGGACCCGCAGGGCGAGAAGTACCTGGTCGACGAGAACGGCGTGGCCTTCAAGTTCGACGCCCTCCGTGGCACGGCCCCCTCGCCGGCTGTGAAGGAGCAGCAGGACGACAAGCTGCGCCAGGTCATCTTCGGCGACGCGCAGCCGCAGCAGGTGACCTCCGAATGGATGAACACCCTCATCAAGAGCCAGTTGCCGCTCATCATGCCCCGCGTGGAGAAGGCGGGCACGCGGGCGGCCGTCGAGGGGGTGCCGAGCAAGTACAGCGTCATCGGCAACGTCCTGCAGGCCGGTGACAGCCAGAAGTACGTCGTGACCGCGGACGGCCTGGAGAAGGTGACGAACTTCCAGGCCAAGCTGCTGCTGGAGGGGCCGAACGCGACCGCCGTCAACAAGGGCGGCGACAAGATGGACGCGATCAATGTCTCCACCGACAGCATCACCCCCAAGCGTGACGACAAGGACCAGGTCGTCCAGTTCATGTCCAGGTACCCGGGCGCGGCCCTGTGGCCCTCCGAGGCCGTCACCATGGCCAACGCCGCCGCGACGCGGCGCAGCACCGGTATCGGCGACTCGGGCAAGGGCGCGGACGTCGCGTGCAGCGTCTACCACGGCACCAGTACGGAGTACGCGAACGGCGCCGGCAAGGCCCTCGGCTTCGAGGGCGGCGTCCCCAAAATGACCACCTGGGTCGGCAAGGACTACCCGGCCACCATTGCCTCCGGCTCGGCCTCGTACGTAACGCCGGGCAGCGGCCTCCTTTATCAGCAGGTAACTGGAAACGTCAAGAGCGGAACGCTGTTCCTGGTAACCGACACCGGCCTGCGCTATTCGGTGCCCCGCAGCAACGACAGCGCCACCAAGGCGGGCAATGCGGAGAAGGCGCGCGACCAGGCGCAGATCCACCTCGGATACGAGGGCGTGCATCCGCCGACGGTCGACAAGGCGTGGTCCCAACTGCTGTCCGAAGGGCCGTCGCTGGACGTCGACAGCGCGAAGAAGCCGCAGAGCTCCTGACGCCCCGATCCGCACCGCTCCTTCACATCCGAAGGAGCGGTTCCGGCTTCACGCTTGACCGAAAGAAAGGCATCTGTCCGGTTCCATCGAATTGACATTCGGAGCCGGTCAGTTGCCTTTGTTGTGATCCCGTCACAACCGCCCACCCGCTGTTGGGAACAGGCGTATGGAGTGGTTAAAGTGGCGGAAGGCGTCAGCAGAAGATGCCGACCGGGGGAGCTCTTCACGTGGGTCCCCCGGCACGACGTACGAGTCTCATGGGGGACGTTGACTTATGGCTGGTCAGCAGTTCACAACCACTGAGGAGGAGATGGTCGCATTCAGCGGCCGTATCTCCTCCGTCAACCAGTCGATCCAGGGCGAGATCACTCGCCTGAACGGGGTCGTCGAGGGCATCACGTCTGGGTGGAAGGGCGCTGCTGCCTCCTCGTACCACCAGCTGCAGACTCAGGTGAATGACGACGCCAAGCGCCTGAACCAGCTGCTGAACGAGATCAAGGAAGCGATCGACTCGACCACGAAGAACTACGTGGCCTCGGAAGAGGAGCAGGCCCAGTCGATGTCCCACGTCTCCGCGCAGGCTTCGCCCTTCGGATGACGGGACCGCGCCGCCCTCCGCGGCGCGCCCACTTCGCCGCAGCACGCACCGGCCCACCGCCCCGGCGGCCCCTGGGCCGGCCGGCCTGCTGCGGCATGTGAATCGACCAGAGCTCAACTCCCCGAGGAGACCATATGTCCGGCCAGATCCTCGTCAATTTCGCGACGATCTCCCAGGCCGCCTCCGACGTGCGCGGAACGGCCAACAACATCCGTACCCAGCTCGACGACCTCGAGTCGGGTGTCAAGAAGATCGCCGCCAGCTGGGAAGGTGCCGCGCAGGAGGGCTACCAGGCCCGTCAGCGCGAGTGGGACCAGCGCGCCGCTTCCCTGCACTCGACCTTGGAAGCCATCGCGAAGGCCCTGGACCAGGCCGCTCAGAACTACCAGAGCACCGAGTCCAAGAACGCCAGCATCTGGGGCGGCTGACCCGTCACCGTCCACCGACGGGAACGGCTACGGCACAACGGCTGAGCAGCCACGAAGGCTCGCACAGTGGTGAATGAGGGCGGGCGCGCTGCACCAGTGCGCTCGCCCTCACGCAGTCCACCCACTTCCTCCACCGCCTCCCCGGTTCCTCCCTTTCACCTTCTCGAATCCGCCACACACGGAGAGCAGACACCTCGTGGGATCTCGCGCCAATGGTCACCGAGCCGGTCACCGCCGACGCGCGGCGGTAGCACTGGCCGGTGCGGCCGGCACCGTCGCACTGTCCTGCGCGACGGCCGCGCCGGCGATCGCGGACCCGAACGTGCCCCTGAACAGCGGCCAGTGCACGTTCGGCACCGACGACATCAAAGAGACCCCGTGGTCGCTGCAACGCCTGCTCACCAAGCAGATGTGGGCCTACGGCCAGGGCGAGGGCATCAAGATCGCCGTCATCGACACCGGCGTCGACGCGGGCAACGAACAGCTGCGCGGCGCGATCAGCGGCGGCAAGAGCTACGTGGACAAGGGCAAACCCACCGAGGACCAGGTCGGTCACGGCACGAAGGTCGCCGGCATCATCGCCGCCCGCCCCAAGAGCGGCTCCGGCTTCTACGGCCTCGCCCCGAAGGCGCAGATCCTGCCCTTCCAGCAGACCGACAAGGAAAAGGGCGGCACCGCCGCCAGCCTCGCCAAGGCCATCGACGACGCGGTCGCCGCGGGCGCCGACATCATCAACATCTCCCAGGGCACCAACGCGAACCCCGCGCTCCTGGGCGGCCTGCGCGCCGCCGTCACCAAGGCCGAGGCCCAAAACGTCCTGATCGTCGCCTCCGCGGGCAACGGCGGCGCGAGCGGCGCCGAGCAGAGCATGTACCCCGCCGCCTTCGAGAACTCCAACGTCCTCGCCGTCGCCGCCTCCGACCGCAACAACGAGCGTGCCCCCTTCTCCCAGGCCGGCCCCTTCGTCGACATCGCCGCCCCCGGCGTGGACATGGTCTCCACCGTCCCCAACGGCGGCAACTGCGTCGACCAGGGCACCAGCTTCGCCGCCCCGTACGCGGCCGGCGCCGCGGCCCTCCTCATCGGCCGCAACAAGGCCGAACACCAGGAGTGGAAGCCGCGCGAGATCATCTGGCACCTGGAGAAGACCGCCGAGCGCGTCCGCAAGAACCGGGACCACAACATCGGCTGGGGCGTCGTCGACCCCGTAGCGGCCCTCAACGACAAGACCAAGCCGACCGGCGAACCGAAACCGGACTCCGACGCCAACGCGGCCGACACCGGCGCCAACATCCAGCCGGCCGCCCTGACCATCGGCGAATCCCCCGAGGAACGCCAGTCACGCATCGCCATCTACATCATCGGCGGCGGCGCCCTCGCCGTCGCCACGGTCGTCGGCACCTCGATCGCGTTGCGCGATTGGCGCCGTAAGAACACCTTGAACACACGGGGAGGACATTAATGGGCAGCAACGACGAGTATTACGTCGATCTCGAAGCGTTGGACACCGTGGGGCGCAAGCTCAACGGCGTGCTCAGGGCCATGACGGAGGCCAAGAGCAAGGCGGGACACAGCACGTACCTTCCGGCCGGAACCCTGGGCAACGGCTTCAGGGAGGAAGAGGAGCTGCGCCGGGCGCACGACGAGATGAAGGCGTTCATGGACGACGAGATTCTGAAGAAGCTCGCCGATCTCGTCGACGATCTGAGCCAGAAGACGGCCAAGACGAAGGACGCGTACCACGACCGTGAATACGACGTGCACAACGCGCTGAACCCCGGGGGTAAGTGACCATGTCGGCAAGCAACGGCGGTGTCTCCACCGACAAGGGCTGCTTCTACGCCAAGCACGAGACCAAGTTCTTCGAGCGCAACATGCAGGAACTCAAGGCGATGGTGGCCCACGCCGACCCCGGCAAGGTCAAGGAAGTCGCCGCGAACTGGAAGTGGATCCACGACACCCTCGTGGGCGAGGACGGGCGCGGCGGCCTCCGGAAGGAATTCGACGACGCCGTCAAGGAAGTCCTCGAACACTGGGGCGGCAAGGCCGCCGAAGGATTCCGGCAGCGCGCCGACAAGATCAGCCAGAACATCGGCAACTCGGCGCCGTACGCGTCCAACATGCGACACGTCATGGACGGTGTCGGTCACACGCTGAGTGAGTACAAGAAGAAGATCGACGAAATGCAGATGCCCACAGACGCGGAGAGCAACCGCGATGCCGTGGGCAACTACGCACTGAAGGTGGTCACGTTCGGCGCCAAGGGCGGACGCGACGACTCGAAGGCGATCCACGAACTCCAGCAGGGCAAGGACACCACGGACGTCCTCAACGGCAACTCGGGAGAGCTGTCGGAGGGCAAGGAACGCCAGCTCCAGACCGCCATCATGATGGAATACCTGGGCTCGTCGTACCGGTCCAACGCACTGGCCATGGGGAAGCCGCCGCGGGGTGGTGGACGGGACACCGAGGTGCCGGAACGAGGCGACACGCCTCCGCCGCCTCCCTTCGTCCCCCTGCCCGACGGAGTGGTCAACCGGCCCAAGCCGTCCACTCCGAAGGGTTCCCTCCCCTCCACCCCGAAGGGGCCGGGTTACACGTCGCCCGGTGGCCTGGAGGCACCCCGCCAGCGGGGCATCTCCGGTGGTGTCGGCAGCACGATCCCGCCGAAGGCCTCGACCGTTCCGCATGTGGGAACCGGCCTCGACGGCTTCTCCGGCGGTCCCGGCGGCGGGGGCCTCAATACCGGTGGCGGCACCGGAGGCCTCAACGGCGGGGGAAGCCTGAACGGCACCCCGGGCGGCGGCCATGTCAGCGGAGGCAACTCCGGAGCGACGGGAATGCCCGGTGGTGGCGGCATGGCCGGCGGCACCATGGCCGGCCGTTCGGGTACGGGCGGGAGCGCCGGTGGCGCCGGTGCGCGTAGTGGACGCGCGGGTATGCCCGGCATGGGCGGCGGTGCCGGCGGCGGTGCCGGAGCCAAGGGCGCCGCCGCCGGGCGAGGGGGAGCCCTGGCCCGGCAGAAGGGCGGCGTCATCGGAAGCACCGGCGGCAAGTCCGGAACCGGCGGGCAAGGCGGTTCCGGACTGCACCGTAGCCGCGGTGGTACGCAGTCGGGCGCGGGCGGCGGGCGTCGCCCGATGGGCATGGCCGGGGCCCCCGGAGCGCACGGCGGCAAGGGCGACGACAAGGGCCGGAACGGGGAGCGCCCCGACTACCTTGTGGAAGACGAGGAGACCTGGACGCCGGAGCGTAATGTGGCGCCGAAGGTCATCGAGTAGGGCCGCTCTGGCCCAGTAGCCGGCGGAACCAAGACGGGGCCCGCAGTCCTCGGGCTGTGGGCCCCGTCCTGCACAGGAGAGGTGTACGGCATGAGCTTCACGCGGACGCTGCGTGCGGTGAGCGGCGCGGCGGTGGTGGGAGCGCTGCTCTTCGGCACTGCGCCGGCTGCTTCAGCAGACCAGATTCGTAACGACCAATGGGCGCTTCGCTCCCTTGATGCCGAAAAGGCATGGAAGCAGTCCACCGGTAAAGGTGTCACCGTCGCTGTCATCGACAGCGGCGTGAACGGGGACCACCCCGACCTGAAGGGGAATGTTCTCCCCGGGAAAAACTTCTCGACCGGGGACCCCGCAGACCGGGAGACCAAGAACAATCACGGAACCTCGATGGCTTCGGTGATCGCCGGACATGGCCATGGTCCCGGGAACGCACAGGGCGTGATGGGGCTCGCCCCTGGTGCCAAGATTCTGCCGGTCAAGCACTCGGACTCCGAAGGTGACACGTACGACTCCACCTTTGCCGAACCCTTGCGTTACGCCGTTGACCAAGGGGCGAAAGTCGTCAACATGTCGATCGGTGGCGTCGGCGACGTGACGGACGCCGACAAGTCAGCCATCGCGTACGCGGTGCAGCACGACGTCTTGTTGGTGGCCAGTTCGGGAAACTCAGGATCGGCGAACCCTAATTACCCGGCCGCGTCGCCGGGGGTACTCGCAGTAGGTGCCGTAGGGGAGGGCCAGAAGATCTGGAAGGATTCCAATTACGGTCCGCACCTTCTCCTCACCGCGCCGGGCGAGGTCATCCGCTCCGCGGCCGCCACCAAGCCTTACCGGCTGGCGAGCGGCACTTCGGACGCAGCGGCCTATGTATCCGGGGCGGCTGCCCTGGTCCGCGCCAAATTCCCCGACCTGACGGCTGGACAGGTCGCTAATCGCCTGGTCAAGACTGCTCAGATGCCCTCGGGAGTTTCTGCCGGGGAGGGGCCGGACGCCCACTACGGATATGGGGTCGTCCGCCCGTATGAGGCGTTGACGGAAAACATCCCGGCCGGCTCGAAGAACGGTCCGCTCAAGGCGGCAGAGGCCCAGGGGCAGGAGCAGCCTCCCGCGGGCAACGCCAACGGGGACGGCTGGCAGGAGGACGACAACAGCAACACGAAGGCCGCCATCGGAATTGCGGCCTTCTCGCTCATCGTCCTGGTGATCATCGGCATCATCGTGGCCGTCGTGGTGAGGAAAAAGAAGAAGCGTAACGGCCCGCCCCCCGGCGGAGGCTTCGGCGGTCCTGGTGGTCCGGGTTACTACCCGCCGCAGCAGCCCGGCCCCTACCACCAGTCCGGTGCTCCTGGCGGCTACCCGCAAGTTCCTCCCAACCAGTAGTAGACGTGTGAGTTTTGAGCGGGGCCCTACAGGCAATCTGCAGGGCCCCGTACTTGTACCGGTTAGGGAGGGCTCGTATTACGGCCCGCACCATCTGCCTCCTCGTCCCTGGGCTGTCGAAGACGGCACGGCGATCAACTCCGGTGGTCGCAACAACCGAGCCTCTGCGGTTCAGAAGCGTCATCGGCGCGTGTGCGGTTCGCTCGGATGAGTGGTGACTGATGTAGGTGTGGGTGTGTTCTGGTTTCTTTCGGTTTTGGGGCTGAGAGTGACTCGTTTTGTGGATTGAGGTTCGAGGTGGGCTTTGTTTCGGTGCGGGAAGTGGCTCGGGGGATTCGGGGCCGTGGAGGCGGAGTGCGGTGCGGTAAAGGTTTCTTCTGATTGTCCGTACGGGGTGGTGCGGGGGGTGTTGGTCTGGTGCGCGGGGGTGGTGGGGGCGGTTGGGGTGGTGGTTCGGGCGTTTGCTGCTTGTGGTGTGGGCGTGGAAGGCTCGCGGCGCCGAAATGAGGCGGGCGTGGAGTTCGCCATCCCTGTTGCTGTTTGATTGTTCGAGTGGGGGCTGTGTGATGGGTGCGGCATTTGATGTCGATTGCGCGGAGATCCGGCGTCAAGGGTGGGAGTTTTCCGCTATCGGGGTGGAGTTCGGGGTGGCGTCGAAACGGTTGCAGGACACGTTGAAGGGGTTGGGGGAGCCGTGGCGAGGAGCTGAATTCGCGGACGTGTTCGCGATGGTTTATGAGCCGGTCCGGGACGGCATGTTCAAGTCCATGGAATCGCTCGGAAAGCGGATGGAGGGGATGGGGGAGAACCTGCAGGAGATGGCGAGGATGTACGAAACCGCCGAGCGGGAAGGGGCGGAGCTCGTCGGGCAGGTTGCGCGTTCGCATCCCTCCCCTTGGGGGCTGTGATGGGGACTGCGATGAGGGCGAGCGCTCGGGGAGGGGGCGGCTGTGGCGCTGACGCTGCCCGGTGAAGTCGTATGGGTGCTCGACCTGCTCGGTTACGCCTGGCCCGAGGCCGACGAGGACAAGCTCATGGAGTGCGGGCAGGCCTGGCTGCAGTTCGCGGCCCAGGTCGGGCGGACCGACGGGCGGGGCGGATCGGCCGTACGGGAAGTCGCCGCCGTCAATGCGGGCGAGGCGGTGGACCGCTTCACGGGGGAGTGGGGCGAATTCTCGGGTGGGCCGGGTTCGTATCTGGCCGATGCACAGATCGCGGCCAATGTCATCGGCCTCGCTTTCGAGGTGGCGGCGGCCGCCGTGTTCGCGGCCAAGGCCGAAGTCATCGTGCAGCTCGTCATCCTGGCCGTCGAACTCATCGCGGCACAGGCCGCCGCACCTTTCACGTTCGGACTTTCGGAGGTGGGCGCGCTCGGGGTTACTCAGGCCACCCGCATCTTGGTGCGGCGGCTCCTGGACACGCTGCGGAAGGAAGTCGTCGAGGCGGTCACCAAGGCGGTCGCGGAAGCCGCGGAGAAGGGGGTGAAGGAGATCGCCTCGGACTTCGTGAAGAACCAGGCCAAGGACTTCGCGAAAGACTATGCGCGCAAGGCGGTCAGGGACATCGTCGTCGATCCCGCCAGGGAAAAGGCCACGGAGATCGTGACCGGGGCGGGACAAGGCGTTGTCCAGCAGGGCATCGAAAGCCACTTCGGTGCCCGCGCCGGCGTCGATTTCGGGGACACGGTGCGTGGGGCAAAGGAGGAGTTCGGGAAGCAGTTCGGCGTGATCGAGGGCGGGGAATTCAAGGCCGGCGAGTACGTCGTCGGCGCGCCGAGTGGTCCGGGGGAGAGGGAGGGGGGATTGGCGGGTCTGCTCGACCCCACGACTCATCGTGAGCGCTTACTCGACGGGGCGACCGAGGCGGGGAACAACCTCGCGGCGGCGAAGGTGCGGGCGGGGATTCAGCGCGGGAGGGGAGGAGTGGGGGAGGCGGAGAGGGCGGAAGGGAGCGGGAGCGGGAGTGTGACTGGGAGCGAGGGCGATGGTGGGGATAGCGGACGTGGGGGTGGTGGAGTTGGTGGAGGGGCGGTTGCTGAGGATGTTCGTAGCGTTTTTGGCTGAGGGAGACGGTGTGATTTTTTTGAGCTGAGCCTGCGTCCCGCTGCTCGCGCCGCGCCGCGCCGCGCCGTGCCGCGCGAGTCAACGTCGCGCCGCCCCGCCTCACCACGCATCGCCTTCGTACCGCCCCGCCTCACGCCCCGCGGGGCGTGAGGCCCCACGTTGCCCCGCACCGTGCCGATGCACATCGCCGGTACGCACCGCCCCGTACCGCGCCCCCGTCCGGCGCCCCATGCCCCGCGCCTCGTGCGTGCCCCGTGGCCCCACGACCCGTGCCCCATCCCCGCGCCCCACGCACCGTGCTCCGTGGCCCCATGCCCGCGCCCCACGCTCCGTGGCCCCGTGGCCCCGTGGCCCCACGCCCCACAACCCCATGGCGCAGGACCGCCGCACCCGATCCGCTTCATCCGACCCGCTTCACCCGAACACGGCCCGTACCGAATCCCCCGCACCGTCGGTGACGCCCTGGTGGCGGGTGGCTGCGCCGCCGGTGCGGTTGTCGGCGTGTTTCTGGGCCGCGGTGAGGCCGCGGTTGGTCAGGTCTTCCCTGGCGTGGTCGACGTAGGTCTGGGGGTCGGCGAGGCTCTGGGCGCCTTCCTTCAGGCCGTCGACGTATTCGCCGCCCTTTTCCTTGCCGATGTCGGCGGTTTCGCCCCAGTCCATACCGTCACGGGCGCCGAAGTGGTTTTCGATGCCCTGCTGGGCGACGTTCTGCCCCATTTCCGTGGCGGCTTCGGTGGCCTTCGCCTTGCCCTCTTCGACGACCTTGTCCTTGACGGTCTCCTTGACCGTGTCCTTGACCGTCTTCTTGGCGTAGTCCGTCGCCAGCTGCCGGGCCTCCTTGGACACCGCCTTCTTCGCCAGCTTCTTGATGGCGTCCATTGTGGCGTGTTCCATGGCCTTGGTGACGGCCTGGACGACCTCTTGTTTGATCTTGTTCAGAATCTCGCGGACGGCGACGCGGGTGAGTTGCGTCGCGCCCGCCGCGCCCGCTTCGGAGAGGCCGAATGTGAAGGGGGCCGCCGCCTGGGCGGCGATGAGTTCGACCGCGAGGATGACGAGCTGGGCGATGATCGCGATCTTGCCGGTGAGTACCGCGATGGCCGCCGCGTCGAAAGCCAACGCGATGGTTTCGGCGGCGATCTGGGCGTCGCGCAGATAGTGGTCGGAACCGGAGCTGCCGGAGAAGGCGCCCCATTCCTTGTTGAATCCGTCGACCGCTTCGCCCGTATTGGCCCCGACCACCTCATTCGCCGCCGACGTGCCGTGCGAGGACGCCTGCTCGACCTGCGCGGCGAAGTTCCGCCAGGTTTCGGCGCACTTGAAGAGCGCGTCCTCGTCGGCCTCCGGCCAGTCGTACCCGAGGAGCCCGAGGACCCAGGCGACCTCGCTCGGCAGCGTCAGTGACACAGTGATCGTCCCCCGTGCGGTTGCAGCCGTGTGCGTGCGGCTGGAGCGTTCTCGTTCTTGATGTGGCTGGGGCTGGAGGTGCGGGCGGGGCGCCGGGGTGGTGAGGCGGTGCGCGCCCTGGTGTGTGTCGGTGAATCGATTCGTACGGGGCCGAAGGGCGCCCGCGCCGCGTGACCGGACGCCTGGCCGGACACATGGACGGCCGTACGGTCTGACGCGCGGGCGGCCGTACGGTCTGGTGCGCGGGCGGTTGTACGGCTTGACGAGCGGGCAGCCGCGCGGTCCGGCGGGTGCCGCTCAGATGGCGGGGCGCTGGACCGAGCTGACGACGTGTACGCCCTGTTCGTCGGATGCCGTGTAGGTACGGGCCATGCCCTGGAGTTTGTCGCCGATGTCTTCGAGGCGTTCGCCCAGCGAATCCATGGATTCGAACATGCCGTCGCGTATCGGGGTGTAGATGACGTCGAAGGCCGCGCCGAAGTCGGCGTCCTCCCAAGGCTTCCCGAGGGCGTGCAGATCGTCCTTGAGTTTCTTGGCCGCCTTGCCGAACTCCGTGCCGATGCTCACGAACGCGTGCCCCTGCGTGCGCAGCACGTCAGGATCTACGTCGAATGCCTTGTCCGTCACCTTGACCCCCGTCATTGCCCTGCCATTCGCGCTTGGCGCGTTTCCCTCTCGACACGTCCAGCGCGACCACTTTATGTGCTCTTAACGCAGGCATGTCAAGGCGGGTCGTCGGGTGCGGGCGGCGGCTGGCCGACGGGGGACCTCGCGGGGGACAGTGGCGTCGAAAGTGGGGACAACAGGGCGCTTGTGGCGCGCTGTTGAGAGGTGCTGACGCGGGGAATGCGATCGAATGCGGCTCGAATTCGGGGGGATTGACCGTGCTGAGGTGCGGGTGGCGGACGGAATGCGGTGCGGGAGGGGAGTGGTGCGGACGGGGAAAGAGGTGGTTAAGTTCCGGTACCTGCTCGGTCAAGCGGCCGCGAGCCTCAGTGGCACGTGACCGATGTCGCGCGCCTCGATGGCGTGTGCCTCGGCGGTGCGCGCCCCGGTGGTGCGCGTCTCGACGGTCTGTGCCTCGGCGGCGCGCGCCCCGGTGGCGTACGCGCATGGCGCCCGCGCCTGTCCGTACGACTGTGAGCAGGCCGGCACTGTCCTCCACAGCAACGCGGTCCCTCCATGCCTACGCAGTCCTTCATACGCACGTGGTCCCCGGCCCGGTTGACGGCCTCGGCCGGCAGGATCGTCGGCGCCGGACTCGTCCTCGCCGGGCTGTTCTTCGGCGGGCTGACCGCCAAGGACATGGGCTACGCCAACGGCCACAAAGGCGAGACGGGCACGCTCACCGTCCAGGAGTGCCGTACCCACTTCGACCGTGTCGGCTCCTCCCGCCACCGGCACGCGCGGCCCGTCGACACGTGCACCGGCACCTTCCGCGCCGACCGGGACGGCGCCACCGTCGAGGACGCGACGGTCGAGACCGGGGCCAAGTTCGAGCCGGGCAAGCAGCTGGCGGTGCAGAAGACGGACTACAAGTTCGTCATGATCGACGAGCAGTGGATCTGGCGGAGCCTGGCGATCGTCTGCGTTTCGGTGTGCGCGATCGTTGCGGGCCTGTTCTGCCTGCTCACCGGATTCGGCACCCGCCGCGGTCCGGGGCTGCGGGCGGCCTGGGGCCGGATGCCCGGCGGCACCGTGGTCCGCGCCGTGCTGGCCGGGGTCGGCGGCCTGGCCGCGCTCGGTGCCGCTGCGGCGCTGCTCGTCGACGGGATCGTCTGATGCCGCCGCCGACGGGGCGCCGTACCCCGCTCGCGGCACTGCGCTCCACGGGGCGGGCGCTCGGGGCGGTGACCAGCCGCCGCAACGCCGCCCGGTACGTGGTGGGGCGGGCCGCCGGCCTCGTCCTGGTGGTGCTGGGGGTGATGGTCTGCGTGATCTCCGTGAAGGGGGCGGCGCTCGCTGCCGGGTACACAGGCACGCGCGGCACGTACACCGTCGAGGCGTGTCATGAGCGCTACCCGTCCGGTGCCGACGGCCGTCACACGGGCCGGACGGTCAGCTGCACGGGGTCCTTTCGGGCAGACCTCGACGGCGACGGTGACGGCGCTGTCAATCCGTTCGGCACGTTCCACCCCGACACGGTGTACCCGCCGGGCACCCGGGTCCCCGTACAGAGCGGCGACGGCGGAACGTATGTGGCCGCCGGCTGGGAGCAGGCGTGGGGCGATGTCGCCGGGGTGTTCGTGGCGCTGCCGATGCTCGCGGCGGGCGCGTTCTGCCTGCTGACCGGCTTCGGTGCCCGTTGGGGCCGGTCGTTCGGCGACAGCTGGGACGGGCTGCCCGGCGGGCCGGTGCTGCGCCCGCTGCTGCTGTCCGTCACCGGGGTGGGCATCCTTGGTGCAGCCGTCTTTGTCTTTTTGCAGCATTACGGGTGACGCCGGAGACCGCCTGGCCGGCCGGGCGGGTGCGTCCGGGCCGTAGGCTCGGCACATCGCGGAAGTCCGTACGTCCCGCACGCGCGACATGCCCCATGTCGTGCGCGCATCGCTTGTCCCGCACCTTCGCACGCCCCTGGAAAGGATCGCTGACCATGGCAGCACAGTCGGAACACACCAGGTCAGGCGCGTCCCATGCATCCAGTGCGGGCGACGTGCCGGGTGTGGAGGACGGCGTGAAGCGTGGCCTGGGGCGGCTGATCGGGGTGGGCGTCCTGCTGGCCGGCCTCATGCTGATCGCGATCGGTGTCTACGTGGGCCCGTACTCGGTGTGGGTGGACGGCAGCCCCGGCAAGATCACAGTGGAGGCGTGCGCCACGGACTACCACTACGCGAACAAGCAGCACTCGGGTAACCGCACGCGTGACATCCAGTGCTACGGCACCTTCCGGTCGGACGACGGCAGGACGAAGGACCTGAACGCCAGCGTCGACTCCTGGCACAAGTTCAAGGAAGGCGACCTGATCGAGGTCCGTCAGGTCGGCCGCTCCAGCTATGTGCAGCACAGCTGGAACCGGCTGGCCAACGGGGTGCTGTGCCTCTGCGGCGGGCTGGTCGTCCTCGTCCTGGGCGTGCTCTGCACCGTGACCGGCTACCGCTTCCGGGGCGCCCCGTCTTTCGACGACGCATGGCGCTCGGTCGGTCCCGGCGTGTTGCGGACGGTCATGGTGGGCGTGATGGCCGCGGGGCTGATCGGCGCGGTGCTGTCCGGCGCGGTGCTGTTCTTCACGTAGCGGAGGCGGAGGCGGAAGCGGAGGCCTGCGGGGCGTGGAGCGGGGCGGGCACGGTGCCTGGCGCACGGAGCCGCGCGGGGCCGGCCTGTCGTACGGTGCCCGGCCTGGCGCACGCTCCCCGGCCGGGGAGTTCGGGATGCGAACGCGGTCGTACGGTGCCGAACAGCCGTCCCGTACCATTCCCGCTCATGGACGCACCCGCCGACGAACAGCCCGTGCCCGCACGCCGCGTAAAGCTGACGCCTCGTCAGGCCCGGCGGGTACGGATCGTTCTGGCCTCCGTGCTGATGGCCGCGCTGGCGGTCGTGCTCGTGGTCCGTCTCGCGAGCCGTACGTCGGTCCTGGTCGTGGGGGTGTACGGCGCCGCGCTGGTTCTCTGCGGGGTCGTGATCGAGCTGAGCCGGCACGGGCGTACCCGGCTGGGCACCTGGCTGCTGGGCATCGGGCTGGCGGCGGCCCTCGCCGCGGACTGGCTGCTGCTGCCCTGACCGGAGGCCGCCAGGCCCGGCAGGCCGCGAGGGGGCCGCGACAGGCCCCAGGGGCCGCCGATGGGCCGCGAGAGGCCGAGAGGGGCCGTCGGAACGGTCAGAACAGTCCGCGCCGCATCTGTTCGACGATCAGGGGCCGCCAGTTCTTGTCGCTGTTCAGTGGCCACCCGTCGCTGCGGACATGGTCCGCCGGGCCGGCGAGCGTCCCCTCGGCGAGCCGCTTGCCGAGCTCCACGTCCCGTACGGGCTCTGCCCGCTCCACGCTGTCGGGTGGCGGAACCGTGAGCCGGTGCGGCCGGGGCTGCGGCTGCTCCGCGAGCTGGTGCATCCTCTCGACTGCCGGAGCAGCCCGGCGACATTCTGGGCGCGTTCCTCGGGGCGGGCCGTAGCCTTCGGTGCGGGAGAAGCGGGCGTTGGAGAAGGCGCGGATGACGAAGTGGCCGGTGCAGCTGCCGGGCAGCGGTGCCGGGCGAAGGCGGGTGTGGACCGCGCTCACGTCCTCGCCGCGCACGCCGGTGCGCCACAGCTCGTCGGCGAGCTGGTCCTCGGCCGGGGCAGGTCGGGCGCCGACACCCGTACGAGGCTGGTCTCCGTGCCGCTGGGCGGGGCGTTGTACGTGGCGACGGCGGCGTTGCCGGGGCTGGTGACTGGCGGCTCCGGGGGGCGCCGACGCCGCGCCGCCGCCCGCGCCGTCGGCGGCGTACCGGTACATCCGTACGACCTCCTCGACCGGTACGGATGGCCAGACCGTCCGCCACCAGCGCGGTCGACGACGCCGCACGCGTCGCGCACCTCGGGCGACGGCCGTCGTCAGCCGGTCGCCGGGTCGGCCTCGGGTGGCGGGGCCGCCCGGACCACCCAGCCGAGATCGAACTACTCCATGCCGATCCGGCGCGCCTGAGCCGGTACGGAGGTGTCGGACGCGGCGGCCTGCGGCGCGTCCGTGGTGGCGGGAGCCGGTGCGGGGGCGGTGGCCGCGGGGGCGGGCAGCGGGATCTGCAGCGCCTTGACGCCGCGCGCCGTGGCGACGACGAGGACACCGTCGGGTGAGAGGTCGGCGCCGGTGAAGGGGGTGTCGCCGATGAGGGTGGCCACAGCCTCCTCGCGCTGCCGGTCCCACACCCGGAGGTGGTCCGCGCCCCGGCTCAGCGCGAGCGGGGACGCTGCCCGTATGCCCTCCGAGGGCCGCAGGACCCGCGCCGGATCGGCGTCCACCTGCCCCGGGCTCAGCAACGGGTGGACGAGCACGGCGGAGTCGCCCGTACCGCTGTCGTCGGCGGCGACCGTACGGGAGCCAGGGGTGCCTTCGGGGACGACGAAGACAGCTACTGGCAGCGCGGCGGAGGTCATCGCCCCCGCGCCGTCCGCCTGCCCGCTGCCCGCCTGATCGCCGTCCGCGAGGGCCGCGTCCGCGGGGGACGGGGCCTGCGGCAGGCTGCCGACCGTCACGCCGGTGACCCCGGGCAGCGGCACGCTCCACAGGGTGCGCCACGGCAGGCCGAGGCCGAGCGCGTGCAGCGCCTCCGCGTACGGTCCGAGGCCGTCCTCGACGAAGGCCGTCTCCAGGAGCGCCGCGCGCAACACCACGGGCGCCTGGGTCCGGGTGAGCAGCGGGGCCGTCCGCAGGTACGTACGGGCGGGCGCGCCCAAGGACTCGTACGGCACGGTCTCGACCGCCGTGCGCAGCGTCACCGGGTCCGCGTGTGCGAACAGGGCCGGGTCGGTGAGCAGTTGCGGAAGCAGGCCGGCGTCGAGGGTGTGCGCGGCGAGATGATCGCGGACATACGGGTCGGCCAGGGACCAGTCCTGCTGCGGCACGGCCTCCAGCAGGGCCATGGCGATCCGCGTCTGCGTGTCGCGCGGGTCGGCCAGTCCGGCACGTATCTCGTCGGCGAGGGCGGGGTGCACGAGGCGCAGCAGCGTCCGTCCGCTCCCGGCGGCGGCCTCCGCGGCCGGTGGTGCGACGACCTCACCGTCCGACTCGGCCGCGCTCTGCGCCTCCTGTGCCGTGCCCTCCGCTGTGTCCCGGGCCTCCACGGCCTCCGGCGCCGCGACTGATTCGACGAACGGCCCCGCCAGCAGCATCCCGTCCGCGATGTCCTGGCTCAGGTCGCGTCCGGCGACGGCGGTCGCCAGCGGCCCCCACAGGGCGTGGGGCAGCCCGTCCCCCTCGGCGAGCGCCAGCGGCGCCAGCATCATCCGCAGTGTCTGCGGATCGGCGCCCAGCCGCCGTGCGTGCCAGTCCAGAGCCTCACCCGCACCGGCCGGCAGCTGCGCCGTGTCGGCCGGGTCGAAGCCCTCCGGCCGCATGAGGACGCACTGCACGGCGAGTTGCGCGGTCAGGCGGCTGCCCCCGGCGCGCTCCGCGACGGCCTCGGCGAGTGCCCGGCGTGCCGCGGGGGCGGTTGTGTACGGCAGTGCCGGGGCCCCGGCACCCGGGTCGAGCGACGTCTCCACCTGGAGGACCAGCCCCTCGGGGTCGGCCCAGCGCGGCTCGTCGAGATCGATGATCTGCCCCTGGCCGGCCGGCAGCGACTCGATCACCTGGGCGGCCAGCGCACGCGGTACATCGGCGAGCAGCTGGACCCTCCCGGACTCCGCGAGCGGCTTCAGCGCGTCCCGCACCAGGCGAGCGGGCTCGTCGGCGGCCCGGACCGGGCCGGCCCGGTCGACGTCCGGGACGACGACCGTCACCGGATCGTCGGCCGCGGCGAGTTCGGGGACGATGTCCGCCGTGCGGGTGGCGCTCAGGCCGTAGTGGTCGGCGATGGTCCACAGGAACTGGCCGGTGGTGATGCCCCTGGGGTCCGGCACGGCGGGCGAGGGCAGGTCGGGCGGCACGGTGGTCGGGTCCAGGTCGTCCAGCGGCAGGCGCTTGCGGTATTCCGGGTCGCACAGCATGAGGAAGCCGGCCACCAGGCGCGAACGACCGCTGCCGGGGCTACCGGTGATCACGATGACCCGGGGCGCGCCGGGCCACTGCATGCGCCATGCGGCGAGTACGCGCAGGACGGCGGTGCGGCCGCCGATGGCGGGGTGGGGCGCGTACCCCTCCCTACCGCTGTGCTCCTCGTCCGAGGCGTTCCTGAATTCCTCGTCCCCCATGAATCCTTCGCCCTCCACCGTCGTGGATCGCCGCGTGTGCGTGCCGGCCGGCTGCCGCGCCGATCGTCCCGTTCCCGATGGGCGCTCCGCGCGCGCCGTCCGCGCGCTCCGCGCCGCTCGTGCTGTCAGAGCTTCCCGTGCTCCGTTCCGCTTCCCCTGCTCCGTTCCTCGGCTCGCGCTATGTTCCTCGACGCGAACCGAAACCTTGACGCGGCCCGATACCTCGACGCGAACCAACACCTCGGCCCGAACCCGTTCCTCGGCCCGAACCCCGTACCTCGACTCGGGCCGATCCTACGATCCGGCACTGACACCGGCACCGTCGCGCCGCCGAGACCCAGGTCAGCCCGTGGGCGGCGGTCCGAAGCCGCCCTGCGGTGGCGGATACCCGCCGGGCGCCGGAGCGCCGCCAGGACCCGGTTGGCCACCGGGCGTCTGGAACCCACCCGGCGGCGAGTACGACGGCCCTTGGTGCCCAGTCGGCCCCTGGTGCCCCGGCGGCCCCTGGTGCCCCGGCGCCCCCTGATAACCGCCGGGCATCGGAGCGCCCGGCATCGGAGCGCCCGGCATCGGCATCGGCCCCGGCCCGCCGGCCGCCCCATACGCGGGCGCCCCCATGGGCCCCGGCAGGCCAGGCGCCCCGGGCACCCCGTACGCGGGCACCCCGTACGCGGGACCCCCGTACCCAGGCACCCCCGGCCCCGGCATCGCCGGCATCCCGGGCACCCCCGGCTGGACCGGCACCCCGCGCCGCCCCATCAGGACCAGCAGCGCGATCGAACCGACCAGCTCGACCAGTGTCTGCGCCCGGCTCAGCAGCGCGCCTCCCGGCGCGACGTCGCCCAGCTCGAAGAGCGTCCCGGTACGGAGATAGGCGCACATGCCCAGAAGGGCGGCCGGCAGCAGCGTCAGCGCCAGTCCGAGGGCGAAGCCGCGGGCGGAGACCCGGCGGGTGGCGGCCAGCAGCGCGCCGACCGCGGACAGCGGCAGGAAGGTCAGCCAGGCCCAGCCGGGCGCCAGGGCCAGGAGGCCCACGAGCAGACCGCGGCCGGTGAACAGGACGTCCAGCGGCACTCCGTATCCGCTGCCGAGGCTCTGCACCAGCATGTAGCAGATCCAGCACACCCAGAGGAGCGTGAGCACGCCCAGCACGATCGCGGACACGGGGCCCGCCGGGCCCGCGGGGCGCGTCGGCGGCGTTCCGGGCGCCGTGCCGGGACGTGGCCAGGTCCGGATGCCGGCCGGGAGCACGACGGCGGCGACGAGGGCCAGCGGCACCAGCAGCCCGGCGGAGAGGAAGACCGCCAGGAGGACCGAGTCGTCGCTGTGGTTCAGGCCGGGGAACCAGCGGTTGGTCGAGGTGTGGTTGCCGGTGCTGACGATGGCCTGTACACGCGTGGAGAACGTCAGCGCCGTCGCCACCGCGAGCAGGCCGCCCGCCGCCCGCCGCCCGGCGAACGCGGCTCCCACGGCCGCGCCTTGGACCAGGGCCAGGCCCAGCTCGTACGGAGTCGTGGCCGGATAGGCGGCCGCCGGAACGCCACCGGAACCGGAGGAGCCGGCCGAACCGGAAGCGCCGGAAGTGCCGCCGGAGCCGGGTGACACGCCGCCGGTCCACAAATCCCACAGAAAGCCGGGACCGGCCGTCACAAGATCATGGCCCAGCCAGTACAGGGTGTGCAGGAGGAAAAGCAGGCACAAGGTACCCGCCGTGATCCGCGCGCCCTTACCGAGCACCCGAATTTGTGGCATTTTGCTCCGCTCTCTCCCGCGTGCGCTTCTCCGGCACGCGACCGCGCACGATTGCAACGCCGATCGAGATCCATCAGGGACCGGCAAGTGCCACCGAGAAGCGGCCGCAAACCGGCGAATGCGATCAAACGCCGGTCGGGAGCGCGGGCGAGCGGGAGAACGTGATATCGAATGAAGTCCGAAAGGTACGGAAGGCGTCGTGAGGGCGCCGGCGGCGAAGGCGGCCGAAGGCCCCGGCCGATCCGAATCCCGTACCGCAACGACAAGATAAGCCCCGACCGTGGACACCGGCGTGACACCGGCCAAGGGCGCCGGGCACGGGCGCCGGGCACGGGCGCCGGGCGCGCGCCGGTCATGGACACCGGCCGCGGGCACCGGCCGCGGGCGCCGGACACGAACAAGGGCCGGGCTTCGGGCCCGGTGGTGAAAAACCGGGCCCGCAGGCTCAGTTCCGGTGGCTCGTGCCGCCCCGGCCGCCCCGCCGCGGCCCCGTCACGATGGCGCCCGAGGGCCCGTCGCGCTCGGCGCGCTCCTGGTCCTCCTTCGCTTCCTGCTCCTTCTGCCACTTCGCGAACTGCTCGCGGGAGGCCTCCCGCTCGGCCTGCGTCTGGTTCTCCGCGGCCCGCCGCATCTCCTGCATACGGTCCCCGATGGCGCCCATGTACTCCTCGGACTGGATGGCGTCCTTCATGCCGATCCGCCCGGAGAGCACCTCCTTGGCCATCTCCTGGAGCTTCCCGCCGACATTGGGGTTGCCGGCCAGTGTCTGCAGGGCCTTGCGCAGCCGGTGCGCCTGCTCGGGGTCCTGGGCTACGTCCATCAGATCCTCGTCCTGGATCTGCCGCTCATTGCCCATGCCACTCATACCGCTCATGTCTTCTGCCCCCTGTGAACTCGGTGGTACAGCAACCGCGAGAGCTGCACCGGCGTCATGAGTCTAATGACGGATCCGAACGACTCGTCAAGGAGGGTTGTTGGCATTGCGGGATATAGGTCCCTTTTCCCTCCCCGTGATGCCCTCCCGCCGCTTCGTGCGCGGCGGTCGGCCGCTATCCGGGTGTGCTAGACCTGGGGCCTTGTCCGGCAGTCCGCCGCGCTTTCGAGCCGCGACATTCGGGCCGCGCCAATCAATTCGGGGAGAAAAGATGTCAGACGAGGTCCGGATCAGTACCGAGGAGCTGCACAAGCTCGGTACCAAGTTCGAGATATCCGCGGACGACCTGGGCCGGCAGCTGACCGCATTCAGACGGCGCGGTGACGCCGAGGCGCTGCGCGACGGGTTCGGTTCCCGCGAGGCGGCCGCGCCGTACCTGGAGGTGTACGAGCAGGCGGAGCGCGCGCTGGAACAGCTGCGGGAGCGGCTGGCCGAGGTCGCCGGCGGCATCAGGGAGACCGCCGTGTCGACGGACGCGGCGGAGGAAGAGCTCGTCAAGACGATCCGGGGTGTCCAGTGAGCGAGCAGCGCAACCCCCAGACCCTGCACGAGGCGGCGGCCGGCTGGCGGGACATGGGCAGGCATCTGGACGGCCTCGTGCGGGACCTGGACCGGCACGTGGGCAAGGCGGCGGCCGCCAACTGGCACGGCCCCGCGGGCGAGGCGTTCGCGGCGGAGTGGCACCGCCTCAAGCGGTCCGTCGACGAGACGCTGCCCGCCTTCGAACTGGCCGCCGCCGATCTGGAGAACGCCGCCTCCCAGGGAGCCACCCAGGACGCCTCCCAGGACAAGGGAGCGCACGCGGGCGCGGGCTCCGGCGCGCACGACTCCGCCTCGGCCGGTTCCCAGGGCGACGGCGCGCAGTCTTCCGGTACGCAGACCGCGTACGGCTTCATGGCCCTGGGCCAGCTCGCCACGTCGCTCGGCGGCGTCTTCCGCGGCAAGGGCGGCAAGGGCGGCCAGGGGCAGCGGCCCCCGCTGACCGCGCAGTGGGCGACCTCCGGCGCGCCTCAGGGGCCCGACCCCTTCGGGCCGCCACAGACCGGTGATCCGAAGCGCGCGCGGGGCGGCGCGGGGGTGGCCGGGGGCGTACGTACGGGGGAGTCCGCGGCCGCCGACGGGGGCACCCCCGGGGCCACGCCGACGACGACGGCCGAACCGGCCGGGTCCGCGGCGCCGACCGACCCGGCGGCTCCGGGCGCCTCCAAAGCCCCGCGGGAGGCGCCCAACGGGATGGCAGCGGCGGATCGGAAGACGGACGCCCCGCAGTCCGCCCCCGGAGGCGACGCCGACAAACAGCCCGCCTCCGACAAACAGCCCGCCTCCGGCAAACAGCCCGCCGCCGACAACAAGGCCGCCAAGGACCCCGACGTCCGCCGCCACGGCGCCTTCGGCTGAGCCCGGCGCCTCGTCACACGGCCCGTAGAGGTCCCGCAACGCCGGTGGGGCGCCCCTCCCGAAGGAGAGGCGCCCCACCGCCTTCTCGCTGTCGTCACAGCCGGTACGGCACCGCCGTACCGCCCGTCACCCGCTGTGCGCCGGCAGCCACCCGGTCTGCACCAGCTGCGCGCCACGCTTGCGCGTGATGAAGTGCGCACGCCCCGGCGTCAGGCTGGTCGCCTTGATGTTGCCCATCAGCGGACCCTCGCCCGGGTCGCCCGACAGGATCAGGCCCTGGGCGCCGAGTTCCTTGGTCCGCTGCATCACGGGCTCGAACGAGGACCGTCCCGCCCCCGACGAGCTGCGCGCCAGGATCAGGCGCAGGCCGAGGTCGCGGGCGAACGGCAGGTACTCCAGCAGCGGCTGCAGCGGGTTGCCGCTGCTGGTCGCCACCAGGTCGTAGTCGTCCACGATCACGAACGCGTCCGGCAGGTCGTACCAGCTGCGGTTGCGCAGCTGCTCCGGCGTGACGTCCGGCCCCGGCATCCGGCGGCCCAGCGAACCGGCCAGTCCGGTGATGACCTCCTGGAGCTGCGGCCCCGCGGCACAGTACTTGTACATGTGGCTCTCGGGGATCTCGCCGAGCAGCGCGCGCCGGTAGTCGGAGACCACCATCAGCGCCTTGTCCGACGGGTAGCGCTCCGCGATCTGCTTGGCGATCAGGCGCAGCAGCGAGGACTTGCCGGACTCGCTCTCGCCGTAGATCACCAGCAGCGGGTCGGTCTCGAAGTCGATGAACGCCGGCGACAGCGTCGTCTCGTCGACACCGATCGCGATGCCGTGCTCCGGGTAGTCGCTGCCCTTGGGCAGGTCGCTCGCCGGGAGCAGCGTCGGCAGCATCCGCACCTTCGGGGCGGGCTCGCCCTGCCAGTGCTCCGCGACGGTGGCCACCAGGTGCGCCATGCCGTCGCTGAGGCTCTCCGCCTCCTGCACGCCGTCGATACGGGGCAGCGCCGCCAGGTAGTCCAGCTTCTCGGGGGACAGACCGCGGCCGGGACGGCCCATCGGTACGTTCTCCGCGCGCTTGCGGTCGAACTCCGACTCCATCGGGTCGCCGAGCCGCAGCTCGACGCGGTTCAGGAGCTGGTCGCGCAGTGCCGGGCGTACCTCGGTGTACCGGGAGGCGCCGAGGATCAGGTGGATGCCGAAGCCCAGACCGCGGCTGGCGATGTCCAGTATCACCGGGTCGAGCTGCTCGTAGTCCGTCTTGAAGGTGCCCCAGCCGTCGATGACGAGGAAGACATCGCCCCACTTCTGGTCCGGGAACGCGCCGGCGGCACGCCGCTGGCGGTAGGTCCCCATGGAGTCGACGGAGTTGGCGCGGAAGAACTCCTCGCGCTCGTTGAGGATGCCGACGACCTCGGCGACCGTACGGCGGACCTTCTCCGCGTCCAGCCGGGAGGCGACGCCGCCGACGTGCGGCAGGCCCTCCATGGCCAGCATGCCGCCGCCACCGAAGTCGAGGCAGTAGAACTGCACCTCGGACGGGGTGTGGGTGAGCGCGAAGCCCGCCATGGCGGAGCGGATCAGCGTCGACTTGCCGGACTGCGGACCACCGACGACCAGGCCGTGACCGGCGCCCGCGGAGAAGTCCAGGTACATCACGTCGCGCCGCTGCTCGAACGGCTTGTCCACGAGCGCGACCGGCACGACCAGCTTGCCGAGCGCCGTGTACTCCGGGGCGTGCACGCCCCGCTCGGGCGTGACGGCGAGCGCCGGGAGCAGCTGGTTGACGGTGGGGGACTCGTCCAGCGGCGGCAGCCACACCTGGTGCGCGGGCGGGCCCTGGCCCTGCATCCGCTGGACGATCACGTCCAGGACGGTGTCGGCCAGCGCGTCGTCCTGCTGCTGGGTGAGCGACGGCTCCTCGGCGATGATCTCCTCGACGATCGGCGCCAGCACCGGCGACGCCGTGAACGGCACCGGCATCCGGTTCGTACGGCTGCCACCGCCGCCACCGCCGACGCCCGGCCCGCGGTACGGACCCGAGACGTACGCGGCCTTGAACTGCACCATCGTCTCGGTGTCGTACTTCAGGATGCCGGAGCCCGGCACGTTGGGCAGGTGGTAGGCGTCCGGCACACCGATCGCCGTACGGGACTCGGCCGCGGAGAACGTGCGCAGACCCAGCCGGTAGGACAGGAAGGTGTCCAGGCCGCGCAGCTTGCCCTCTTCGAGGCGCTGCGAGGCGAGCAGCATGTGCACACCCATCGAACGGCCGATCCGGCCGATCTGGATGAACATGTCGATGAAGTCCGGCTTGGCGGTCAGCAGCTCGGAGAACTCGTCGAGCACCATCACCAGCGAGGGCAGCGGGTCCAGCGGGGCGCCGGCGGCGCGCGCCTTCTCGTAGTCGGTGATGTTGGCGTAGTTGCCCGCCGAGCGCAGCAGCTCCTGGCGGCGCTGCAGCTCACCGGTGATCGAGTCGCGCATCCGGTCGATCAGGCTGACGTCGTCGGCCAGGTTGGTGATGACCGCGGCGACGTGCGGCATCTCGGACATGCCGGTGAAGGTGGCGCCGCCCTTGAAGTCCGCGAGGATGAAGTTCAGCGTCTCCGAGGAGTGGGTGACCGCGAGGGCGAGCACCAGGGTGCGCAGTACCTCGGACTTGCCGGAACCGGTCGCGCCGACGCACAGGCCGTGCGGGCCCATGCCCTCCTGGGAGGCCTCCTTGATGTCGAGCATGACGGGCTGGCCGTCCTTGTCGACACCGATGGGCACCCGCAGCCGCTCGTGCAGGGTGCGCGGGCGCCAGGTGCGCGAGACGTCCACCGAACCGGCGTCGCCGATGTTCATCAGGTCCGTGAAGTCCAGGTTGGACAGCAGCGGCTCCTCGCCGTCGGCGCCCGAACCGGCACGCAGCGGCGCGAGCTGACGGGCCAGCGACTCCGCCTCGGAGACCGACAGGGTGTCCACGGTGCCGTTGTAGACCGCGCCGCTCGCCGACTCCAGCACCAGCTTGCCGGGCCGCACCTGGACGGCCAGGCCGCCCCGGATCTCGTCCAGGTCGCCCGGTACGACCTCCAGGATCGTCACGCCCTGCAGGCCCTCGGCCCCGGCGATCACCGAGTCCATCGGCACCTCGCCGGCGTCCAGCACGATCACCACGTGCGGGGTGTCCGTGACGGGCGTGCCCTGCGGGTTGAAGCGGCCGCGGCCCTCCAGCTCGTCGGCGAGCAGCTCCTCGATCTCGCCCAGGTCACCGACGACCAGCCGCCGGGTGCCCGCGCCGTCGGTGGTCTTGTCCTGTACGTGGGGCAGCCACTTGGTCCACTCCCACTCGGCCTGCGCGCCCGGCGCGGCCACCACGGCGACGACCAGGTCCTCCGGCGAGTGCAGGGTGCACAGCTGCGCGAGGATGGCGCGCGCGGACCCGTACACGGTGTCCGGGTCGCCCGAGACCGTCAGGTGGTAGAAGGCGCGCAGCGATACGGCGAGGGGCAGCGAGTCCAGGTGGCCGTGCTTGTCGAGGAACTCCTTCATCGCGTGCGCGGTGAGCGGTTCCAACTCGTCGACCGGCGCGGTCTCCGGTGCCTTCAACGGCGTGGACAGCTGCTGCGGCCCGAGCCCCATGCGTACCTGTGCGAAGTCCGGGTCGGATGCCCGGCGTTCCCATACCCGTTTACCTTCGGCGACGATCGACCACAATTGGCCGGGATCGGGATGGGTGAAAAGCTGCGCGTCCCGCTGTTTGCGCGCGGTACGCCGTACTTCCTTTCGCTTCTGCGCCAGGTATTTGAGGTAATCCTGACGCTCCTGGAGCATTTGCCCGGAAGGCCCTTGGCGGGCCTTGACGATCTGGACAATAGCCATCGCGAGGGTGGAAACCACCATCACGCCGCCCATGATCTTCATGAACGGCTGGGTACCCATGAACAGGAAACCCGCCGAACCCGCCATGCCCATCATCGGCATGAGGTTCATCAGCATGTTGTCCTCGCCTTCGCGAGGCAGCTCCGGCGGAGCTTCGAGCGTCAACTCCTCACCGGGGATTTCGGGTGGAAGCGCGCGGGGCGGGCGCTTGACGATGACAACGCTCACCGAGGCATCAGTCCTTCATGCATCTCGCAGTCTCGGACCGCCCCCGTTGGTTCGACGGTCCCCCGGACCAAGTCCATGGCCCGACGCAGGCGTTGATCCTACTGTTAAGAGTCAAGTGCCGGGGCGGGTGGGGCGGCGGCCTAATTGGGGGGTACGCTGACGCCTCGCGAGCGCGCCCAAGGCCCCGTAACGACGTCCCTAATAAAGGCACGGTGACGGCGCCCCTATATATAAGGCACGCACGCGACAAACTGCCCAACGGATAGGGGGAACCGCCAGGTGAGCACGACTACAGGCACCGGCTTCTGCCGGGTCACAGTCGCCGCGCCGGACGCACGGATCGACGTGGCACTGCCGGAGGATGTCGCACTCGTCGATATTTATCCGGAGATCCTGCGCCTCTCCGGCCAGTCCCAGGCGGAGGGCGCCCCCACCGGTTACCACCTGGTGCGCCGTGACGGCACGGTGCTGGACGCGGGCCAGTCCCTCGCACAGCAGCGCATCCTCGACGGCGACCTGCTCCTGCTGCGGCCGTTCGCCGAGTCGTTGCCGCTGCCGGTCTTCGACGACGTCTCGGACGCCGTCGCCTCCGCGGTCAAGCGCAACCGCAACCGCTGGAGCGACGACCTCATGAACATCGTCGGCCTCACCGCCGGCGTGCTGCTCCTGGTCATGATGGCGTTCGCCCTGTGGTTCTCGAACCCGGCCGACCGCGACATGCACCGCCTGCCCGGCATCATCGCCGGCGTCACCGGCATCGTCCTGGTCGCCCTGTCCGGCGTACGGGCCCGGGTCTACGACGACCACGCCTCGTCCATCGCCCTGGGCCTGGCCTCGCTGCCGCACCTGCTGATCGCCGGCTCCGGGATCATGCCGGTGACCGACGGCGAGGGCCCCGGCCGCCTGCAGTTCCTGGTCGGCTGCGTGACCGTGCTGATCGCCTCCGTACTTCTGGTGGTGCTGCTGCCGCGCGGCGACGCGCCCTTCGTGGCCGCCGCCTTCCTGGCCAGCATCGGCACCCTCGCGGTCTTCGCCTCCATCCTCACCGAGGCCGAACCGCGCGAGGTCGCCGCGGTCACCGCCCTCGTCGCCATCGCTGTCGTCGCCTGGCTGCCCGGCCTGTCCTCGCGCTTCGCCCGGCTGCCCATCGGCTACAAGTCGCCCGACCAGATCGCCGCCGGCCCGCACAACGAGGGCGACCAGGCCGCCGCCACCGAGTCGGTCGACTTCGTCAAGATCGGCAACCAGGCCAAGCGCGGCCACGAGCTGCTGCTCGGCCTGGTCGCGGGCTGCTCCGCCCTGGTCGTCGGCGCCGCCGGCGTCGTACTCGGCTTCTCCGACAACAGCTGGGCGCAGCTGCTGGCCCTGGCCGCGGGCATCACGATCATGCTGCGGGCCCGGCTCTTCGACTACACCGCGCAGGTCGCCTGCCTGACGATCGCCGGCATCCTGACGATCGTGCTGCTCATCCTGGGCATCGCGCTGCACCCGCCGCTGGACATCCTCACCGACCTCGCGCGCTTCGGCGACTCCGGCCCGCTCAACATCCGTACGGTCTGGTTCTCCAGCAGCATCGCGGCCGGCGCGGCCGTCCTGGTGGGGGTGGGCCTGATCGTCCCGCGCAAGGGGGTCACCCCCTTCTGGGGGCGCGTCTTCGATATCTTCGACGGTGTCGTCCTGCTGTCGCTGGTGCCGCTGTGCCTGGCGGTGCTGGATGTGTACGGCACCGTGCGCGGCCTCACCAGCTCCTCCTAGGGGCCGTAAAAAACTCCTCGTACGGATGACCCGCGCACGCGGCGGGGTCACTCGTCCGCACGGCCCTCCGACCGCCCGGTCGGGGGGCCGCTTGCAGCTGGTATCCTGGGTGACGGCCTTCGGCGAGTCATCCAAGATCCCCTGTGAAGCAAATCCAGGGGCGCTCGCGGGCCCGATGGATTCCCCAAGGAGTACGCGTGTCGCTCGACGCCGCCACGAAGAAGCAGATCATGGCCGAGTTCGCCACCAAGGAGGGCGACACCGGCTCCCCCGAGGTCCAGGTCGCGATGCTCTCGCGCCGTATCTCGGACCTGACCGAGCACCTCAAGGTCCACAAGCACGACCACCACTCCCGCCGTGGTCTGCTGCTGCTCGTCGGCCAGCGCCGCCGCCTGCTGCAGTACCTGGCGAAGAAGGACATCACGCGCTTCCGTGCGCTGGTCGAGCGCCTGGGCATCCGCCGCGGCGCGGCGGGCGCCAAGTAAGACGTCGTGAAGGGAGCGGTTCCCACACCCGGGGACCGCTCCCTTTGCCGTATGCACCGGACGCCCGGTCCACTGCCCGGTGGACCGGAGCTTTGTAGTCTGGTCCCATAACGCCATAGCGAACGAGGTGGAGCGCCTTTCAGCCGCCGGTCCTCGGTAGTGGCCTCCGGACGGCGCGCGGACGACCCGCGCGACCCCGTATCCGGGTGCTTCGATCGAAGACCGGCCCGCAATCCCGGCGCTCCACCGACGAAGGTCCACCGCCACACGGGCGGTGGACGCAGACGAGGAGATATCCCTGGTGGAGAACGAGACCCACTACGCCGAGGCCGTCATCGACAACGGCTCCTTCGGCACCCGCACCATCCGCTTCGAGACGGGCCGCCTGGCCAAGCAGGCCGCCGGCTCCGCCGTCGCGTACCTGGACGACGACACCATGGTGCTGTCGGCCACCAGCGCGTCCAAGACGCCCAAGGACCAGCTCGACTTCTTCCCCCTGACGGTGGACGTCGAAGAGCGCATGTACGCGGCCGGCAAGATCCCCGGCTCCTTCTTCCGCCGTGAGGGCCGGCCCTCCGAGGACGCGATCCTCACCTGCCGCCTGATCGACCGGCCGCTGCGCCCCTCCTTCAAGAAGGGCCTGCGCAACGAGATCCAGATCGTCGAGACGATCATGGCGCTCAACCCCGACCACCTGTACGACGTGGTCGCCATCAACGCCGCCTCCTGCTCCACGCAGCTGGCCGGCCTGCCCTTCTCCGGCCCGATCGGCGGCACCCGTGTCGCGCTGATCAACGGCCAGTGGGTCGCCTTCCCGACCCACACCGAGCTGGAGAACGCGGTCTTCGACATGGTCGTGGCCGGCCGTGTCCTCCCGGACGGCGACGTCGCGATCATGATGGTCGAGGCCGAGGCCACCGAGAAGACCATCCAGCTGGTCAAGGACGGCGCCGAGGCCCCCACCGAGGAGGTCGTCGCCGCCGGTCTGGAGGCCGCGAAGCCCTTCATCAAGGTGCTGTGCAAGGCCCAGTCGGACCTGGCCGCCAAGGCCGCGAAGCCGGTCGGCGACTTCCCGGTCTTCCTCGACTTCCAGGACGACGTCCTGGAGGCGCTGACCGCCGCCGTCAAGGGCGAGCTGGCCCAGGCGCTGACCATCGCGGGCAAGCAGGACCGCGAGGCCGAGCTGGACCGCGTCAAGGCCGTGGCCGCCGAGAAGCTGCTCCCGCAGTTCGAGGGCCGCGAGAAGGAGATCTCCGCCGCCTACCGCGCGCTGACCAAGTCCCTCGTGCGCGAGCGCGTCATCAAGGACAAGGTCCGCATCGACGGCCGTGGCGTCACGGACATCCGTACGCTCGCCGCCGAGGTCGAGGCGATCCCGCGGGTGCACGGCTCGGCGCTGTTCGAGCGTGGCGAGACCCAGATCCTGGGCGTCACCACCCTGAACATGCTCCGCATGGAGCAGCAGCTGGACACCCTCTCCCCGGTGACCCGCAAGCGCTACATGCACAACTACAACTTCCCGCCGTACTCGGTCGGCGAGACCGGCCGCGTGGGCTCGCCCAAGCGCCGCGAGATCGGCCACGGCGCGCTCGCCGAGCGCGCCATCGTGCCGGTGCTGCCGACGCGCGAGGAGTTCCCGTACGCCATCCGCCAGGTCTCCGAGGCGCTGGGCTCCAACGGCTCGACCTCGATGGGCTCGGTCTGCGCCTCGACCATGTCGCTGCTGAACGCCGGTGTGCCGCTCAAGGCCCCGGTCGCCGGTATCGCCATGGGCCTGATCTCCCAGGAGATCGACGGCAAGACGCACTACGTCGCCCTCACCGACATCCTCGGTGCGGAGGACGCGTTCGGCGACATGGACTTCAAGGTCGCCGGTACGAAGCAGTTCGTCACCGCCCTGCAGCTGGACACCAAGCTGGACGGCATCCCGGCGTCCGTGCTGGCCGCGGCCCTCAAGCAGGCCCGCGACGCCCGGCTGCACATCCTCGACGTGATGAACGAGGCGATCGACGTTCCGGACGAGATGTCCCCGAACGCGCCGCGCATCATCACCGTCAAGATCCCGGTGGACAAGATCGGTGAGGTCATCGGCCCCAAGGGCAAGATGATCAACCAGATCCAGGAGGACACCGGCGCCGACATCACGATCGAGGACGACGGCACCATCTACATCGGTGCCGCCGACGGCCCGGCCGCCGAGGCCGCCCGCGCCACGATCAACGGCATCGCCAACCCGACCATGCCGGAGGTCGGCGAGCGCTACCTGGGCACGGTCGTCAAGACCACCACCTTCGGTGCGTTCGTCTCCCTGCTCCCGGGCAAGGACGGTCTGCTGCACATCTCGCAGATCCGCAAGCTGGCCGGCGGCAAGCGCGTCGAGAACGTCGAGGACGTGCTTGCCGTGGGCGCCAAGGTCCAGGTGGAGATCGCCGAGATCGACCAGCGCGGCAAGCTGTCGCTGGCCCCGGTCATCGAGGGCGAAGACGACGAGGCGAAGGACGACGCCGCCAAGTGACGTCCCGTAGCTCACGGACGACGGCCCGCACCTCTTCGGAGGGGCGGGCCGTCGCCCGTACCCAAACGCTCCTCAAGGGCACCGAAGGCGGCGCCGGCACCGTCCGCAAGACGGTCCTGCCCGGCGGCCTGCGCGTGGTCACCGAGACCCTGCCGTCCGTACGCTCCGTGACCTTCGGTATCTGGGCGAACGTCGGCTCCCGCGACGAGACCCCTTCGCTGAACGGCGCCACCCACTACCTGGAGCACCTGCTCTTCAAGGGCACCAGGAAGCGCAGCGCGCTGGACATCTCCGCCGCCATCGACGAGGTCGGCGGCGAGATGAACGCGTTCACGGCGAAGGAGTACACCTGCTACTACGCGCGGGTGCTGGACACCGACCTGCCGCTCGCCATCGACGTGGTCTGCGACATGCTGACCGGCTCGCTCATCGAGCCCGCCGACGTCGACGCCGAGCGCGGCGTGATCCTCGAAGAGATCGCCATGACCGAGGACGACCCGGGCGACTGCGTGCACGACCTGTTCGCGCACACCATGCTCGGCGACACCCCCCTCGGCCGCCCGGTCCTCGGCTCCGTCGACACGGTCAACGACCTCACTCCCGAGCGCATCCGCCGCTTCTACAAGAAGCACTACGACCCCACCCGCCTGGTCGTCGCCGCCGCCGGCAACGTCGACCACGCCAAGGTCGTCCGCATGGTGCGCGCCGCCTTCGAGAAGGCCGGCGCCCTCGACCGCACGGACGCCACCCCGATGGCCCCGCGCGACGGCTCCCGGGCCATCCGCACGGCCGGCCGCGTCGAACTGCTCAACCGCAAGGCGGAGCAGGCCCACGTGATCCTGGGCGTGCCGGGCCTGGCCCGTACCGACGACCGGCGCTGGGCCATGGGCGTGCTGAACACGGCCCTGGGCGGCGGCATGAGCTCCCGCCTCTTCCAGGAGGTACGGGAGAAGCGCGGCCTGGCCTACAGCGTGTACTCGTACACCTCCGGCTACGCCGACTGCGGCCTGTTCGGCGTGTACGCGGGCTGCCGCCCGAACCAGGTCGACGACGTCCTGAAGATCTGCCGCGACCAGCTCGACCAGGTGGCGGCCGAAGGACTGACCGACGACGAGATCCGCCGCGCGATCGGGCAGCTGCGCGGTTCGACGGTGCTCGGCCTGGAGGACACCGGCGCGCTGATGAACCGCATCGGCAAGAGCGAGCTGTGCTGGGGCGCCCAGATGTCGGTCGACGACATGCTCGCCCGGATAGCGGCGGTCACCCCGGACGAGGTCCGGGAGCTGGCCCGCGATGTACTGGGACAGCGGCCCTCGCTGTCCGTCATCGGCCCGCTGAAGGAACGGCAGGCGGCCCGGCTGCACGACGCGGTCGCCTGACCTGCCTGTCAGGGCAACGAGGAAGAGAGAGCGGGAAACGATGAGCAAGCTGCGCGTGGCCGTACTCGGCGCCAAGGGGCGCATCGGCTCCGAGGCCGTACGGGCCGTCGAGGCCGCCGAGGACATGGAACTGGTCGCGGCCCTGGGGCGGGGCGACAAGCTGGAGACGCTGACCGAGGCCGGTGCCCAGGTCGCGGTCGAGCTGACCCACCCCGACGCGGTCATGGAGAACCTGGAGTTCTGCGTCGGCAACGGCATCCACGGCGTCGTCGGCACCACCGGCTGGACCGACGAGCGCCTCGCGCAGCTGCGCACCCGGCTGGACGCGTCGCCCCGTACGGGCGTGCTCATCGCCCCGAACTTCTCCATCGGCGCGGTGCTGACCATGCGGTTCGCGCGGCAGGCGGCCCGGTTCTTCGAGTCGGCCGAGGTCATCGAGCTGCACCACCCGAACAAGGCCGACGCGCCCTCGGGCACCGCGGCCCGCACGGCCAAGCTGATCGCCGAGGCCCGCGCCGCCGCCGACTGCCCGCCGCAGCCGGACGCCACGAGCAGCGCGCTGGACGGCGCCCGCGGCGCGGACGTGGACGGCATCCCCGTCCACTCCGTACGGCTGCGCGGCCTCCTGGCCCACCAGGAGGTGCTGCTCGGCGGGGTGGGGGAGACCCTCACCATCCGCCACGACTCGCTCCACCACAGCAGCTTCATGCCGGGCATCCTGCTCGGCGCGCGCCGCGTGGTGGCCACTCCCGGCCTGACCGTGGGCCTGGAGAACTTCCTCGACCTGGACTGACGGGCAGAACCGACCGTGCGTGCAAAGATCACCTACTGCGTCCTCGCGGCGATCCTGGTCGTCTACTTCGTCCTCGTCGGCAGCCGCGGCCTCCTGCTCATCGAGCAGGGCACCGTGCTGACCGTCGCGTTCGGCGTCGCCGTCCTGATCCTGCCGTTCATCGGACTGTGGTTCCTCTGGCACACCACCCAGTTCGCGCGCAAGGCCGGCCGCCTGGCGCGCGAACTGGAGGCCGAGGGCGGGCTGCCGGTCGACGAACTGAAGCGCACCCCGGGCGGCCGTATCGACCGGGACTCCGCCGACGAGGTCTTCGACCGGCGGCGCGCCGAGACCGAGCAGGCGCCGGGGGACTGGCGCGCCTGGTTCCGGCTGGCGGTCGCCTACCACGACGCCCGGGACACCCCGCGCGCCCGTAAGGCGATGCAGCGCGCCATCGCCCTCCATGAGGGCAAGCCCGTACAGGCCTGAACGTCCGAGCCGTACGGGCCCGAACTTCCAGCCGTACGGGTGCGACCAGCCCAGCGGGACCGGCCCTATCGGGGAAACCGGTCCCGTTCGGGCGTTACCGCCGGTATTCCGCCGCCCAGGCCTCCAGTACGTCCGCGGCCCGCTCGAACGCCTCGGGGCGGGTGAGGAAGTCCCCGTTGTGGTCCGTGACGAGGGTGCGCAGCGCGGCGCCGCCCTGCCGCTCGACGACCAGCGCCTGCCCCTGCACCGTCCGCGGCAGACCCAGCCAGCGCACCGGCCGCTGGACCGTACGGACGGCGGCGACCTCGCTCCAGGGCAGCGTCGTCGTCCGCAGCAGCTCCACCTGGCGCAGGCCGTGGGCGCTCACCCACATGCCGACCCGCAGGAAACGCAGCGCGAGCGCGATGATCACCACTGCGACACCGGCACAGACGGCGGCGGCGGGCAGCGCGCCCGCGGCGACGATGATCACCGCGGACAGCAGGACGAACGAGGCCAGCAGCAGAAACACGGCGGCCGCCCCCACGCGTCCGGGGCCCGGACGGTAGGGACGGCGCCAGTGGTCGGCCCCGGCATGGGGCAGCGGAACGGATTCGGCGGCCTGGTCGTCGAGATCGCGGTCGGCCGTCAGGAAGGTCAGGGGCACGCGAATCCTCACTCCAGGCACGCAGACGAAGGCTGTGACCGGTGAGGTTATCGGGACTTACGGGCCGGAACCACTTCGTGCCGGGCGGCACGCGCGGCGATCGCGCGCCTGCCGCCCGGGCGGGTCAGCGGCCGTGTGCCGCCTCGGACTGATGCGTGCCGACGCCACCGGTCTCCTGCTGGAGCGCCGGCACACCGAACAGCAGGGCGCCGGCCAGACCGCCGACGACCGTCAGGCCGATCAGGGACCGGCCCGCGAGCTGGGCACGACTGACGCGTTCTCGGGGCGGGGGCGCGACATTGCTGCGGAACCGGTCTGCCTCGGCGACAAAGGCGAACGGCACGGGCTCTCGCCGGCGGAACATGAGCGGGCTCTCCTTGGAACCTCGAAGTGGGCACTGTCACAGGGTTAGACGTCTGCCGCGTCCGTTTGGTGCCCGTTTTCTGCAAGTTCTGTGAAAAACATCAACCACAGGCCGAGCCGGGCGCAACAGAGTCCGTTTTTGTACGGTACGCGGTATCCCGCCGTATATCCGGGACTGTCAGTGGCGGGCCGTAGGGTGGGACCCGCCACGTGGAATGAACGGAAGGAACCGCCCGGTGTCCCCTACCCCAGCCGAGAGCGTCGAAAGCTCCGAAAGCACAGCCCCCAGCTTCCGCAGCGAGGTGACGGTCGAGCTGGTCAAGCACAGCGCCGCGGACAGTGACGTGCTGTGGGCGGCCCGTGTCTCCACCGCCGGCGAGCAGTCGCTGGAGGAGCTGCAGAAGGACCCGGAGCGCTCCAAGGGCCTGATCAACTACCTGATGCGGGACCGGCACGGCAGCCCCTTCGAGCACAACTCGATGACCTTCTTCATCAGCGCGCCGATCTTCGTCTTCCGCGAGTTCATGCGGCACCGCGTCGGCTGGTCCTACAACGAGGAGTCCGGCCGCTACCGGCAGCTGGAGCCGGTCTTCTACGTCCCCTCCGAGTCCCGCAAGCTGGTCCAGCAGGGCCGTCCTGGCAAGTACGAGTTCGTCGCGGGCACCCCCGAGCAGCACGAGCTGACCGGCAAGGTCATGGCGGACTCCTACCGCCGGGCGTACGAGGCGTACCAGGAGATGCTGGCCGCCGGCGTCGCCCGCGAGGTCGCCCGCGCGGTCCTGCCGGTCGGCCTGTTCTCCTCCATGTACGCGACCTGCAACGCCCGTTCGCTGATGCACTTCCTCGGCCTGCGCACGCAGCACGAGCTCGCGGCCGTGCCGTCCTTCCCGCAGCGCGAGATCGAGATGGTCGGCGAGCGGATGGAGGCCGAGTGGGCCAAGCTCATGCCCCTCACCTACGCCGCCTTCAACGCCAACGGCCGTATCGCCCCGTAAGGCACCGGGCCCGGGGGCGGCCCGCCGGACCGGTGTGCCGACCGGCCGCCGTCCTCCGGAGCCGCCCCGGACCGTACAGACGTGCCAAGTGTCCGTATTGCGGCATTTTGAGAAGTTCATCTACGCTGAAGAAACGGACCCGGCACTGCTTGAACCCCCGAGCAAGCAGTGCCGGAGTCCACATCCCGGCTCCCCAGGGGCGCGACCCGAGGTGAGCTACGAGTAGCGTGGGACCCATGGCTCCGACTTCCACACCGCAGACCCCCTTCGGGCGGGTGCTGACCGCCATGGTCACGCCGTTCACGGCGGATGGCGCTCTCGACCTCGACGGCGCGCAGCGACTCGCCGCGCACCTGGTGGACTCCGGCAACGACGGTCTCATCGTCAACGGCACCACCGGTGAGTCACCGACCACCAGCGATGCGGAGAAAGCCCAGCTGGTACGGGCCGTGGTGGACGCGGTCGGAGACCGGGCCTTCGTCGTCGCCGGAGCCGGAACCAACGACACCGACCACAGCCTGCAGCTGGCCCGCGCCGCGCGCGACGCCGGCGCCCACGGCCTGCTCGCCGTGACCCCGTATTACAGCAAGCCCCCGCAGGAAGGTCTCTTCCGGCACTTCACCGCCATCGCGGACGCCACCGACCTGCCGGTCATGCTCTACGACATCCCCGGCCGCAGCGGCGTCCCGATCAACACCGAGACGATGGTGCGCCTGGCGGAGCACCCGCGCATCGTCGCCAACAAGGACGCCAAGGGCGACCTCGGCCGCGCCAGCTGGGCCATCGCCCGCTCGAACCTCGCGTGGTACAGCGGCGACGACATGCTCAACCTCCCGCTGCTGTCCGTCGGCGCCGTCGGCTTCGTCTCCGTCGTCGGCCACGTCGTCACGCCGGAGCTGCGCGCCCTGCTCGACGCCCATCTGCACGGCGACGTCACCAAGGCCACCGAGATCCACCAGAAGCTGCTGCCGGTCTTCACCGGCATGTTCCGCACCCAGGGCGTCATCACGACCAAGGCTGCCCTCGGCCTCCAGGGCCTGCCCGCCGGGCCGCTGCGCCTGCCGCTGGTGGAACTGTCCGCGGAGGAGACGGAGCAGCTCAAGCGCGATCTCGCCGCCGGCGGGGTACAGCTGTAACCACAGACTTCACAACTGAACATGGAAAACAACCGCCAAACCGCAAGTGCACGAATGTCATGCGCGCCACGTGTGCCCCAGGGCGACGTGGCGCGTGTGGTGAGGAGAGTCTTTTGAGTCATCCGCATCCTGAGCTCGGCGCGCCGCCGAAGCTCCCCAAGGGTGGCCTGCGCGTCACCCCCCTCGGCGGCCTGGGTGAGATCGGCCGCAACATGACCGTCTTCGAGTACGGCGGCCGACTGCTGATCGTCGACTGCGGAGTGCTTTTCCCCGAGGAGGAGCAGCCCGGAATCGACCTGATCCTGCCGGACTTCTCGTCCATCAGGGACCGCCTCGACGACATCGACGGCATCGTCCTCACGCACGGCCACGAGGACCACATCGGCGGTGTCCCCTACCTCCTGCGGGAGAAGCCGGACATTCCGCTGATCGGCTCCAAGCTGACCCTCGCGCTCATCGAGGCCAAGCTCCAGGAGCACCGCATCCGGCCGTACACGCTGGAGGTCAAGGAAGGCGACACGGAGGGCATCGGCCCCTTCGACTGCGAGTTCGTCGCGGTCAACCACTCCATCCCGGACGCCCTCGCGGTCGCCATCCGCACCCCCGCGGGCATGGTCGTGCACACCGGCGACTTCAAGATGGACCAGCTCCCGCTGGACCGGCGCCTGACCGACCTGCCGAAGTTCGCGAAGCTCGGCGAGGAGGGCATCGACCTCCTCCTGTCCGACTCCACGAACGCCGAGGTCCCGGGCTTCGTCCCGCCCGAGCGCGACATCTCCAATGTGCTGCGCACGGTCTTCGCGAGCGCCCAGAAGCGCATCATCGTCGCCAGCTTCGCCAGCCATGTGCACCGCATCCAGCAGATCCTGGACGCGGCACACGAGTACGGCCGCAGGGTCGCCTTCGTCGGCCGCTCGATGGTCCGCAACATGGGCATCGCCCGCGAACTGGGCTACCTGAAGGTGCCGGCCGGGCTGGTCGTGGACGTCAAGACCCTCGACGACCTGCCGGACGACGAGGTCGTCCTGGTCTGCACGGGTTCCCAGGGCGAGCCGATGGCCGCGCTGTCCCGCATGGCCAACCGGGACCACCAGATCCGCATCGTCCCGGGCGACACGGTGATCCTGGCGTCGTCGCTGATCCCCGGCAACGAGAACGCGGTGTACCGCGTCATCAACGGCCTGACCCGCTGGGGCGCCAACGTCGTCCACAAGGGCAACGCCAAGGTGCACGTCTCGGGCCACGCCTCGGCCGGCGAGCTGCTGTACTTCTACAACATCTGCAAGCCGAAGAACCTGATGCCGGTGCACGGCGAATGGCGCCATCTGCGCGCCAACGCCGAGCTGGGCGCCCTGACCGGGGTGCCCAAGGACCGGATCGTCATCGCCGAGGACGGCGTGGTCGTCGACCTGGTCGGCGGCGTCGCCAAGATCGTCGGCAAGGTTCACGCGGGGTATGTGTACGTCGACGGCCTCTCGGTCGGCGATGTCACCGAGTCCTCCCTGAAGGACCGCCGCATCCTCGGCGACGAGGGCATCATCTCGGTGTTCCTGGTCGTGGACGCCAGTACGGGCAAGATCGCCGGCGGCCCGCACATCCAGGCCCGCGGTTCCGGCATCGACGACGCGGACTTCGCCGCCGTACTGCCCAAGATCGACGAGGTGCTGGCCAAGGCCGCCCAGGACGGCGTCGCCGAGCCCCACCAGCTCCAGCAGCAGGTCCGCCGCGTCATCGGCAAGTGGGTGTCCGACAACTTCCGCCGGCGCCCGATGATCCTCCCGGTCGTCGTCGAGGTCTGACCCTCCGGGCACGCGTACACAGGTACGAGGAGCGGGGCAACCGGATTTGCATCCGGGCGCCCCGCTCCAGTACGTTTACGGCTCCGCCTGACGGGGAACCCGGGTACGCCTGCGCGTCCCGCGGCCGACCCGGAAGCGGCGGAATTCCGACCGGAGCAATCTGATAAAGTCGGAACAGCCGAAAGGCAAAACCCCTCCGACGAAAATCGGAAACGAATTCAGACCGGCAACGGGCTGAAAATCGGATCTGCTAGAGTCGGAAAGGTCGGAAAGCGAAAGCCGGACGGCCGCCCCGCTCCAGCAGGGGCCGGATACGGAAAGCGGAAACGCCGAACGGATCTGGTAAGGTTGGAACCGCGCAGAAGCCGAAAGGCCGAAACGCACCGGCGGA
>NZ_JBHWHY010000012.1:0-43321 GCF_042732265.1 Streptomyces sp. NPDC059788
GCGCGGCCGTGCAGCGGAGCCGAGCCGTGCCCGTGGCGGCGCGACGCCCCGCCCGGCCAGTTCCCGGCGGAGGCGTACCGGCACTCGGCCGCGACGTCGCGGCCCGGGACCGACCGGCACTTCGGCTGCCACTCCGGCCGCCCCGGGCAGCCCCAGATGTGCGCCGGGTGGCTGCTGCGCGGGGCTGAGCACCACGCCGGTGTCCAGCAGCAGCTCGCCGACGGCGCCTTGGCCCGCCCCGTACTGCCCGCCGGGATGGAGCTGTACGACTCCTACGCCGACATGGCCGTCGCCAACGGCGTCGACCGCGACGACCCGGCCCTGACCGGGACCGGCGCCCCGGAGCCCGCGCGCGCCGCGGCGGCCTGCGTGCCGCCTGCCGGCGACCAGCCGCAGGAGGACCCGCGATGAGCGCCAAGACCGGCTCCCGCCACGCCGGGCCGCCGACCGCCGCCCGGCCCGCCCCGGCCACGAGGGCACGGCCGCTGCCCGCTCCCTGCGACCCGGGCCGCACCCGGGTCGCGGTGGCGGCGCTCAAGCGCCAGCCGCGGTTCGCCGCGTGCGCCGCACAGGTCGCCGGGCACCTCGCCGTCCTGCCCGGCACCGACCTGCTCGGCTACCAGACCCCGACGGAGATGACCGCGGAGGAGGTGCCCGCCGTGCTCGGGGCCGACGCCGAGGTGCTCTTCGCCGCCGGGCACAGCTACGACTCCCGAGGGATCGACAACTTGTCGCCGGACAGTTTCGTCGGCACCGAGCTGGCCTCCGTGGCAGGACCGCTGCGCGCGCCGGTGCTGGTCGCCTTCACCTGCTTCGGCAGCAGCCGCCGCTTCCGCGCGGCCCTGGCCGCGCTCCGGCCCGCCGATCTGCCGCCGCTGACCCTGCTGGCGTGCGACGACAACGCCCCCTACGACCACGAGTCGCTGTTCGCCCCGCTGATTGAGGCCCTGCTCACCGACGGGCAGCCCGCCCGGCCGTGGCCCGCGCGGCTGCGCGCGGCCCTCGCCACCACGCTGACCAGCGGCGACGTCCCCAACCGGCAATGGGACCGCTGGGATGTCTACACCGTGCCCGGCACCGCCCCCGCCCGCCCCCGTCCGATCCCGCACCAGGAGCCGTAGCCATGTCGACCGACCTCGTGCCCGCCGCCGTCGGGGCCGCCCCGGCCGTCCGCCGCCGCGCGGAGCCGGACGTGCGCACCGCCACCGGCACCCGGCTGACCGCCGCGGCCGCCCGCCGGCTGGCCGACTCGGTGCCGAAGAACTCCCACGACGCCCGGGCGTCGCGCTGGCGCTCCTACCGCGACTGGTGCGCCGCCTACGGCTGGGCCCTGGACGAGCCCAACGCGGTGGTCTCCTACCTCGCCGACCTGGCCGACCGCGGCCACCCGGCCCAGACCCTCGAGGCCCACCTGGGCACGCTGCGGGCGCTGCGCGCCGTCAAGGAGGCGCCGCTGGGCGACGCGGAGGTCAAGGCGGCCCTGCGCATCGTCAGCCACCGTGCCGGGGAGGAGGCCGACGACCCGGACCTGGAGCCGGGCCCGCTGCAGGCCGACGCCGTCGACCTGGACGAGCTGCGGCTGATGGTGCGCAAGCTGGACCGCACCACCGTGCGCGGCAAGCGCGACGCCGCGGCGATGCTCATCGACTTCTGGATGGCCGGGCGGGCCAGCGAGCCCGCCCGCCTCAACCTGCACGACGCGAAGATCACCACCGTGAAGATCAAGGACGCGACCGGTACGAAGGTGCCGCGCCGGGCCCTGATCATCAAGGTCCGCCGGTCCAAGGCCGACCAGCACGCGCGCGGCCAGGAGGTGCGCATCCTGGCCCCCGGCGAGCAGGAGCTGTGCCCCATCCACGCCCTGGAGGAGTGGCTGCAGGTGCTCGCCGACGACGGCCAGCTGACCGCCGGGCCGCTGCTGCGCCGCATCGACCGGCACGGCAACATCGGCGCCAAGGCCGCGGGCCGCCTGACCCGCGATGCGCGGCGCCGCGGCGGCATCACCGCCGACACCGTCAACAACATCATCAAGGCCGCCGCCCGCGCCGCCGGGCTCACCCCCACCCCCACCGCCGAGGAGCGGGCGGCCGCCGCCCGGGCCAAGCAGGAGGCGTACGCGGCCGCCGCCCAGGCCCCCACCGCCGAGCAGGCCAACGCCGTCCTCAAGACCTGGCGGGCCGGGGTGCGGGCCGCCCGCCGGGCGGTGCGCCGCATCACCGGCCACTCCATGCGCCGCGGCTGGATCCAGGCGGCCCTAGCCGCCGGCGCCCCGGCCGAGGTGGTCGCCGCCCACTCCCGCCACTCCCTGCGCAGCTCGGCCTTTGACGCCTACCGCAAGAAGACCATCCCCTGGAGCCAGAACCCGACCTTGATCCTCGGCCTGGCGGCCTGAGCCCGGGAGGCGGGCCAGCGGGACGGGCCACACATCACCTCGCCGTGGCGGTACGAGAACCGCCTACCGGAGTTACCGGCCCGACCCTGCGGGCGGGAGCTCGCTCTCGCTGAGCTTGTGCAGCCAGTGCAGCATCCGGAAGCCGCGCTCGCTCTGCTCAGCATTTCCCCAGAGCGCGGCCGAGGACGCTGCCAGGGTGAGTGCCACAACGGTGCCGAACATGACCATCTGCGGGCCGGTGAATGCATGGGGTTGGCTTGGGGTGTCCATCGATGTCCTTCGTGTCGGAGGGTGCAGGGGCTCCAGCGCAGGAGCCGCGCGGGCGCGTCGTGCAGAAAGCGCGTCGAACGCCCCTTGCGGGCAGGCGGGGGCCGCTGCCGCCGCTCCTGGCGGCCCGTCCCTCTAGGACCTGTCCGGGCGATCATGACGCGGTTACCCTCGCCTTGTAACTGACCACGCCAGCTCCGCACCAGACTGAGAACCAGGACACCACTTCGTGACCCGGACGCCTGGCCAGCACTCTCCGCGCTGGCCAGGCTGCACGGGGACCGGCAGGTCGACCTCCTCGTGGTCGAGGCGGACGGCATCGCCGGATCGGGGCTGTCGCTGTCCGTCGGGGCCACGCCTGACGACTACTGGGCGGAGATCGGATTCGACTCGGGCAAGGAAGCCCTGGAGTCGGTCACCATCGCGGCGCGGACCGTCGCACTGACCGGTCCTTCCGGCCGTTGGGGCTGCTGGGGCGAACGGGACCCGGAGGTCGCCGTCGTCCGAGGCTTCCCGGACCAGGCCGCACGCCACGATTGGCACGTCCGGTACGGGCCGTGCGCCGACGCGGCCGGCGCGCTGGCGTCCTGGCTGCCGCAGGTTTTCGGCAACCAGCGCGTCCCCGCCGCCTATGCCGCCGAGTTGGCCGCCAACTACGGTGCGCCGCGCAGAAACCGGGACTCTCCTGTGTGATCTTGCGTCACCCGATGCCCTCGGGTGAGGCCAGCGGGCTGGCCGGCAGCCGGGTGTTCTCCTCGAAGATTTCCTCGGCCCGGCGGTAGGAGAGCCGGACCCGGCCGGTCTCGGGTCTAAGGAACAGCGATGCTCGGTCGGGGCGGCGGTGACACACAGGGTGGAGCCCTGCCTGTGTCGTACGGGCCACTCGCCTACGTGTTCACGGGGACCGTCACTGTGGCCTCGGTCCGCCTGTGGCTCAAGCCCTGACGATCAGGTTCCGTTAGCGGGCTTCCAGCTCTTCGGCCCGCTTCGTGAGCCCCGCCGCGATGTCGTCCCAATCCGGACCGTGCAGCCACAGGTTCTCCGCGGCTTCCCGCAGAAGAGCCGGCTCGTCCGGCCTCTGCAGCAGCACGAGCCGATAGGCGAGATTGCGAATCCGCACCGGGAGCTGACCGTCGACCACGTGCGGGCACAGCTCCCGCAGCATCGACAGAATCGCGTCCGCATCAGCGAACGTCAGCTCTTCGACGAAGTAGTGCTCGCGATGCTCCTGACCGCACGCCGGTATCGGACGGTACTCATCTCCGTAAAGACACCGGGCGTGCTCGGTCAGCGTGCTGTGCATGCGCCGAAGCCTACGACGTCATGATCATGTACTGCGCTATCTGTGCGGAGGCAGGTTGCGGAGGTCGGCCCACAGGCGTTCCAGCTTGGTCACTGCACGCTCATACGCTCCAGCCTCGGAATCTCCGGTGACAGCTTGAGCGCGTAGACGACGAGCCTCGTCCCGAGCCTGGACAAATGGTTGGTGCCCCACCTCGAACGATCTGGAGTCCGGTGCCCAGTCGGCAGGGAAGCCGACTGCCTGGGCAATGGCGTCGTGCCGATACCGGGCGTCGTCAGTGAGGTTCATCCCCATAGTCTCCCTTGGCTCCTAGGTTTGAAGAACTGTCTCGGCCCGACGGTTGTGAGAGATGTCCTGCGGGAGCCGGCCTGGGCAAGCCGTTCGGGACTGACTTCCCAGCACGCGTCTCGCAATTCCTCCGGAGCGGCGTCCCCTGGGGTGCTTCTGCGTCGGGTATCCCGGTCGGAGCAGTGGCCGCGGCAGATCCGGGCGAGGCTTGCGACCAGGATACTTGCCATGACGGCAAGTATCCTGCGATTCTTTCCATCATGGAAACCAACTCGGGCAATAGTCGGATGCCGCCGGATTCGGCCCGCTCCGCCCTGGACTCCGTCGCCGCCTCCCGGGCCCATGCGGCCACCCACATCGCGGCCCCGTGGTGGTACCACGTGGGCCTGGGTGCCGCGGTGGCGCTCGTCTTCTTCTCCATGAGCCTGCGGGAGGCCTCCTGGGCGGTCTCCGTGTTCGTCGTCGTGGTGCTCGGCCTCGACTACGCGGTCCGGCGGGCGACCGGCGTCTCCTATCAGCGGTTCACCGCCACGCTCGGCGCCATGAGGATCTTCGGCGGGTGGATGCTCGCCTTCGTCCTGCTGGCCGCCGTCGGCATGTACCTGGAGTGGGGGGCCGGTGTGCAGTGGGCCATCGCCGTGACCGGCGGTGTCATCGGCGTGCTCACCGCGGCCGTGGGGTTCCGCGTTGACGCGGTCGCCGGACGCGACATCCGGGCCGGACGATGACCGGCGCGGCCTTCGACGAGGTCATCCACGCACCGAACCGGCTGCAGATCTGCAGCATGCTCGCCGCCGTCGACGCCATGGAGTTCTCCGTCGTCCGCGAGGCGCTGGGGGTCAGCGACTCGGTGCTGAGCAAGCACGTCAAGGTCCTCCAGGAGGCGCAGTACGCCTCGGTCACGAAGGACCGCCGGCGCGCCTGGCTCGCGCTCACCTCGACCGGCCGGAAGGCCCTCGCCGGACACATCGCCGAGCTCCGCCGCATCGTCAAGCAGGCGGAAGCTGACCGCTGATCCGCGCCTGTACAGCACAACTCTCGGCATACGCCGGAGACGGGCACCTTGTCCCGGTAACGTCGTCGGCACGGTGACCACGGTGGCCTGGCCCGCGGCGCAGCGCCGCTTCGCGGCGCCGGCCGGGCGCCCCCGGTCCGGTACAGCCCCGACGGCGGCCTGGCCCGCGGCAAGCTCCTTGAACCGGCTGGCCACCGGCCGCACCGCACCGGAAGGGAAGACGAACCATGCAAGAGGCTGCACCGCCCGGCGGCACGGCCGCCGGGGAACTCGCCGACGCCCTGCGAGAGCTGATCGCCTGGTACCCGGTGGACCCGCCGTGGTCCGAGCCCGCCGTCACCCTCACCCTCGCCGGGCCCGAAGGCGAGCGGTATGCCCTCGACCTGCGTCCCGGCGCGGCCGCCGTGCTGAGCCAATTGGTACGCACCCAGACGATGACGTGCGAAGGGGAGACGGTGGACGGTTCGGCGCGGTGCATGCACTGCGACGGCCGCGGCCGGCAACACCCCGCAACGGCCTGACCGCCACGACAGCGGTGGGCGCCAGGGCGTTGAGTTCCGCCGGCGACTGGGCCCGGCGGCGGCAGCATCGGCCGGACGTCGTCGCGCCGCCGGGCGCGTCCACTCTACGCGGGGCGGTGATCACCAGCTGAGGCAGGATGGGCCACCGCCGATGCGCAAGGGGCAGCAGTACGCTCTGGGGCGGCGATCCTCAAAGCGTGGGCCCACCACCTGATCGAAAACAGCGCTGAGACTATGGCCCAGGCGACGTCGGCCATGTCTGGGTCCTCACTTTGATAGAGCCAAAATCACCGATCCCCATCAACTTCGGTGGCGTCGCAGCGGTGGCAGCGTGCGGGCCCGGTGGCCGGATAGTCGTGCTCGGGGTAGGTGGTCTCGTCGTCGGGACGGCATTGATCGGTGATCTCTGGGTGGCTCATCTTGGTGCCACCCACGGGCGGCATGTAGGCGGGGTACGCCATGGTCGGTGTCCTCACTGTTCAGTGGTGCGATCGATGGCAGCACGGAAACGGGGAGCAGTTCCTCGGTCATCACCTAGCCCGTGGGCGCTGGTATGCCGGGTTCTCCGGGTCGTACTGAGCTGTATGGGCAGGGCCATGCTCGTGGGCCACTGGAGACCACAACTGCGCCGCGCCCGAGCGCCCACGCCGGGGCGCGCGGTTCCTTGCCGCAAACCCCCGGATATGCCCTCACCTGAGTGCCGGCCGGGTACAGGGCGGTGAACTCGTCGGCGGATGGGTGGTGGGGACCTCCTCATTCTTCGGTGTGCGCGTTCTCGCGGGCATGGAGGTAGGCGGTGATCCGCTCGGCGTCGTGGTGCATGAGCGCCGCCAACTGCGCGCCCGCCCACAGTGCGAACGTCAGCGCCATCTCCCGCGCGTCCTCGACCTCGTGGCCGTCGCGGAGGTAGAGCAGGTAGGGCACACCGATCCGGGCGAGGCGCTCCGCCCCGGCAGGCTCCGGGGGACGGACAGCCAGGTCCTCGGCGACGACCGACAGGATCTCGATCGCGGTGGGTCCGGCTGGATGGCTGTGCTGCTGGGCCTGGCACACCTGGTCGCCGAAGTCGCGCAGCCACAGCTCCATGCGGGCCCGGTCGCCGAGCTGCTGGAAGAGGTAGGCGACCAGATCGACCGCCAGCTGCTCGGTCAGCAGCAGGGAGTCCTCGCGCAGCGTGCCGTTCGCCTGCCAACTGTCCAGCGTGGCCGTCAGGGCGCGGTGCATCTCCCAGTTGGGCTCCTGCGGCCCGTTGGCCGGGAAGTGATCGGCGGCGTAGTCGAGCGCGGCCGTCTGGATCAGGGAGAGCGCGACCTTGTGCGGTCCGGGCCGGGGGGTGGTCTCACGATCGTGGGTCACGGTGTCCGGGCCTTCCTAGAAGGGGGGTTCATCGCTGTAGCCGCCGACGGCCCAAGGATCGCCACTGGCCGTCTGCTCGGTGCCGTCCGGCCAGGGCTGGTGGCGCGTGAGGCGGATCATCGCCTCGGCGATGGTGGGGCCGACGCCGCTGCCGACCTCGGTGCCGTCGTACGAGGCGGCGGTCACGATGAACGCCTCGTCCTGCGGCTCGGTGACGACATCCCCGTCCTCGTCGACGCGGCCGCGCACCCCGGGGTCGAAGCGCAGGGTCACGGTGCCGCCGTCCCGGAGCAGTTCCTCGACGTCGATGCGTTCCCCGTGGCGGTCCACCAGCGCGGCGGCCGGGACCAGCGCGGCGACCAGAGTGTGCCGGTTCGACAGGAGCTGGGTGCGGCCGGTGGGCCACCGGGCGGCGTCATCGACCAGCTGCCCGAGCTTCTTGCGGGCGGCCAGCAGCGGCCACACCGGGCAGTCGGCGGCCGGCTCGGCGACCTCGGCGAGCGGTACCAGCGCCGTCCACTGCGGTCGGCCATCGGCAAAGCGAGCGATCAGTGTGACGGTGCCGTTCCTGGCGGCGCCGACCAGCTCGCTCCAGCGCTTGCGGGTCTCCTCGATGCCCAGCGGCGGGCCCCACCGGTGCACGAGTTCCTGGTACAGGGGCGGTGCGTCGTGGATGTCGTACGGCTCGGGCACGCAGCCCTCCTCTCAACCCCACGAAGCGTAAGGCGCCTTGCATCTGAAGTGCAAGGCGCCTTACATATCTCTCGCTCGCTAGTCCCTGACCCGCTGGCGCCACCGGGCGCCTGCCTTCACCTGCCCGATCAGGTAGCGAATGCCTTGATTGTCGTCTGGGTTGGTCCAGAGGCTGTTGCCGAAGACCGCCGTGGCGTGCGCCGTCTCGCCCAGCTGCCACCAGGTCAGACCCAGGCCGTGCAACGCCCGGTGGAAGGGGCGGTTGTCCAGTTCGCTCCAGGCCAGGACGCCGGTGAAGGACGGCGGCAGCGACAGCTCCGCCACGGCCACGGCGGTCTGGTAGAAACCCAGGGCCTCGGACAGTGCGGAGGTGTCCTGCTCGGCGCGATCGAGAGCGTCGCTGCCCAGGTGCGCCCAGCAGTCGACCTGCCGCGGGTCCTCTCGGACGGCCGCATCCAAGGCCGTGCGGTAGACCGTGCGGTCTCCGCTGCGTTCCCGCAGATCGAGGGCGCGGTCGACCGGCGGGTCGGCGTCCCCGAACTACCCGGCGGCCGAGCCCGGCGTCCTGGCCGTGGGCGCCGTCGGATCCGGCGGGAGGATCTGGGAGGACTCCAACTACGGTCCGCATGTGCTGCTCGCCGCTCCCGGCGAGAAGATCGGCTCCGTCGGCCGCGGCCAGTCCTACCGGTACACCAGCGGCACCTCGGACTCCACGGCCTACGTCTCTGGATTGGCGGCCCTGCTGCGGGCCAAGTACCCGCAGCTGTCCGCCGGGCAGATCGCCAACCGCCTCACCGCGACCGCACAGCGGCCGTCCGGCACCTCGGACGGTGCTCCGGACGCGTACTACGGGTACGGCGTCATCCGCTCCCTGGACGCTCTCACCGAGTACGTCCCGGCCGCATCACGCAACGGTCCGCTCGTGGCCCCGCAAGCCCCGGCCCAGGAGCAGCCCGCCGACGGCAACACGCAGCCGGGCTGGCCGACCCTCAGCATGGGTAATGCAGGACGAGGCTGGGCGGCACACAAGTTTCCCACCGCCCTCCTCATCCCGGCAGTCAGATGGCCGAGTCGGCAGTGCTGGACCACGGCATTGCCCAGGAGCCGCTGAAGCAGCCGAGTCAGCGGATGTCGCCGAACATCCGGACACTGTCGCTGGTCGGGGCGTCAAGGACGCGCAGGGCGTAGTTCAGTGATCGTTCCTCGGCAGAGAAGTGGGTCTTCATGACGGACTTGATGGTGTTGATCTGCTTGAGCAACCGCCGTGGAGAGCTTTCCGCGGAGTCCAGACTCTTCTGGAAGTCGTCGAGGAGCTGCGCGAGGACCTGGTGATGTTGGGTGAGACTGGTGATCGCGGGTTCCAGCTCCGGCATCTGCTCCAGCAGGGTTGGGAAGAATTCGGCATCTTCGCTCCTGTGGTGCTGCCCCAGCGCGGAACAGAAGTTGTAGCAAAAGCTCCGCAGGTCGGGCGAGAGCGTCTGGGTGCGTGTGCCGTTGCGGATTGCGTCTCGGGCCTCCTCCAGGGCCTTCTCCAGGCGGTGATGAACGCTTTGCAGCTCACGGTTCCAGGCGGTGATGCGTTCGCGTGATTTGACGAGCTCCTTCTTCCGGTGGTCATCACCGGCCGGTGCTTCGGGCCATTGAGTCATGCCAACTCCTCCGGGTTTTACCATTTTTGATTAGTTCGGATAGCTGACGCAGCAGCTGTTCGTGCCAGTTGGCGTCTGCTTGTAGCCGGACGAGGCGGCGCCGCGTGGTGAGCGACTCCGCCATCGTCAGGCAGCGGGCGATCACCCGGGTATGGGCTTCGTGCTCCGTGCCGGTCGGCTTCAGCGTCGTAATCCGGGCCTCGATGATGGTGGGCAGGTCAGCGAGGTGATCAGGGTCGAGCCGGGCGAGGTTGAGGTCGAAGGGGGCGGGATGCTGCACGATCTCGCTCAGGCCGCTCAGCCGGAGCGGGACAGGGGCTGCGCGTCGGACTCGGTGGTCCGCCACACCTTGCGTTGCGGGTACGAGTCGACCTGCTCCGTCCGTTCCTTCTCGATCAAGCCCTCTGCCGTCAGGCGTCTGATGGCTCCGCGGAGCCTTCCGATCGTGATGTCGGTCCACGGGTCCAGGTGCTCCTCCTCGGGCAGGAGTCGAATCTGGTGGCCGTGCATCGGGCCACGTTCGGACAGCATTCCGGGGATGAAGATGCCCACCGGTGACACACGACTACTCTTGCAAGAGTATGGCCCCTCGTGCAAGGTGTGGCGGGAATGGCGGTCGGGGCTTGCGGCGCAAAGTCCTGCTGTGCGCCGCCTCCGGCTGGGCCCTCGATAAGCCCAACCCGCCACCGTCGCTGCCCTCGGTGACGCGCCGGCCGCGGTCCTCAAGCGCCACGCCACCAGCGCCGCGTACGACGCCGAGCCCTGGCTTATGCCCTGGTCGGCCACTGCCCGGTGCTGCCGCACCTGCTTCGCGCTGCCGAGGCCTCCCGCTTACTGCTCCTGGAGTACCTACCCGACGCGGCCGACTGGACGGCCGACACAGCCGCCGCCCTGGCCGGAGCCGCCGCGGCTGTCCACGCCGCCCCGGCCATGTTCGATCCGGCACCCGCCGGGGCGTTGGCCAATTTCCGCCTGGACGGCCTCGCCGCGGCCTCCGCATCTGCCTGGATCGGCGACCCTGGCGCCCGGCACACCGCCGTGTCCCTGTGCGTCGACGTGCACGGGCCGCATCCATCGTCGTCGGCCACCTCGGCCTCAAGTCCGAACACGTCCGCCACCGCCGCGGCGAGCGCGCTATGCGCCTGATCGACGTCGAGACCCTGTGCCTGGACCTCACCGGCCTGATCCCCCCGCCGCGGTTGGGCGGCCATAACAAAGCTGCGCTCGTCACCTTGGGAACGCTTGTGCTGAAATGCTCTGGCGCGCCCAGGACCCGGATGCTCCGGCCGGTTGCCTCTTCCGTATCCCCCTCCGGATGCGGGACACTACGGCCTGTCACGATGGTAAGAAGTGCGGGAAGGAACAGGATGGGACGGCACGGAGACGGCAAGGGCGGGTCCGACGGAGACAAGAAGCAAAGCCCGAAAGAGTCGGACGGCCAGTGGTCCAAGCCAGTCCCGCCGAAATGACCGGACCCGACCGGCTCGTTGCGGCCCTGGAGGCCAAGGGCGTCGTGCTCGGGGACTGGAGGGAAACGGTCCGGACCGTGCGGCGTGAACTGTTCTTGCCGGACGCCATAGAAATTGATGCCGAGGTGCTCAGCCGCCGGGACGACCCGCAGACATGGTCGGCCGCGGTCTATGACGACGTGGCCATCACCACGCAGGTCAACGACGGTGCCCCGATCACAGGGGACGAATACCGGCTGCCGACGTCGAGCACTTCCATGCCGTCCCTGATGCTGGAGATGCTCTCGCTCTTGGACCTCAAGGAGGGGCACCGCGTCTTGGAACTGGGAGCAGGCACCGGGTTCAACGCGGCCTGGCTCGCCCACCGGCTCGGTGACCCCCACGTCGTCTCTGTCGACGTGGACCCAGCCCTGGTCCACCAGGCGCGCATCAACACCGGACGGGCCGGAGTGCGGCCGCTCATCGAGTGCGCGGACGGGGATGCGGGCTGGCCTGCTCGTGCTCCGTACGACCGCGTAATTGCTACCTATACCGTGCCTGAGGTGCCTTACGCCTGGGTGTGCCAGTCTCCACAAGGACGGATCGTCACGCCCTGGGGCGGGTCATTCTTCAGTCACTCCTACGCCGTCCTCGATGTCCACGACGGCTGCGCCCAGGGCCGCTTCGCCGGCTACCCGGCCTTCATGCGTACCCGCAACCAGCGGCCCCCGCGCGGATACCTCCGTGATTTCCTCCACCACCAGGAATACGCCGCCGACACGCGCACCACCCTGTGCCCGCGAAGCCTCATTTCCAACGCCGACGCCCTGTTCTACACCGGCCTTGCTCTGCCCACCGTCTGGTACCTGCCCGTTGATGCCGACGACGACAGCGGCGAAACCACCGTCTGGCTTCTGGCCGACGACCGATGCTCCTGGGCGGCCGCCGACTATGTCCCCGGCGCTGACGACTACTTGGTCAGCCAGTACGGGCCCCGTCGGCTGTGGGACGAGGCCGAAGCGGCCTACCAAGCGTGGCAGGACCTGGGCCGGCCCGACCGCGACCGCGCCGGCCTGAGCATCAGCCCTCGCGGCCAATACGTCTGGCTGGACACTCCGGACCACGCGATCACCGGCCGCCACGGCGCGCCCCTCACGCACTCCGGCTGGATGCGCTGACCCCGACGTCGATGGTGCGGGTGTACAGGGGGCCCAGAGGCTGTGGCTGCTGGGCGTCGAGGAGGTGGTCATGCGGGCATCCCCTGGATCCGGTCGGCGAGGGTGTGACCGTCTCGCTCAGGTAGGGCGCGCGGCGGTGAGCAGGGTCCGGCGGCTGTGCAGGTAGTCATCGAGGTGCGTCAGGCCCTCGTTGCGGAGGGGCGGCCACGTCGAGCGGGAGCCGCAGACGGGGCAGGGCGCAGGTGATTTGAGCGGTGCCGGGGAGCTCGGCGGGGGGAGTTCCTGGCACAGGTACAGCCGCTGGTGGCACAGCTCGTGCAGCAACTGCTGTGCCAGGATCGCCGGGTGGGCGAACGCGCGCTCAGACAAGAGCACGTGCTCGGGCCGGGCGTAGCACGAGACGCCGATGTTCATACGGCCGGCGGGCAGCGGCAGGTAGGTCACCGGCAGTGTGGTCAGCAGCGCAGTCCACACCGGGACGCGTTCGGCGATCTTGCTCAGTGTCCTGCCGATCGTGCGGTGCCGGGCTGCTTCGCTGGCACTCCCGGTTCCGGGACCTGGACTGACCGGTACCCACAACGACGAAGGGACGACCGGCCGTGGGGCGGGTCGTCCCTTCGTGGGCAGGTCACGGGCCAACGTGAGACTGCCGTTTCTCCCCGATCAGCCTGCTGAGCCAGGAGCATCCCGGGAGCACGCCAGATGTCGGCGTTCCTGCATCGTCGCAGGGAGCAACCTCGGCGACAAGAAGCCAAGGGACGAAGTGAGATGAGTAAGTCCACCGTGAAGGGGCGCACTTTTGGCACTGTGCGCCTGCTGAGGTGACATGGCTGGTCAGCGATTGATGCAGTCTGTCTCACCTCAACGGTATGAGAAGTCCGCGGGGCGGAGCCTCTATCAGAGCCTGATGCGGACGCGCATCAATTCCGAGGATCGGTCCGGGGGAGGCCTGCCAGGGTGACACGATGCTGTTTGCTCACGGTGGGGCCAACTGCAGTGAGCAACAAGCGTGCTTGAGCCAGGAGCGCACTCCGATGGGCCGTGACATGCGGCACCGGACGACCCCGAAAAGAGCGAACCTATGTCTGAGCGTCATCACGCATGCGTTGCGTGTACCGTTTCCACCACCAGGCGGCTGGGAGGCGGCGAAGCCGCCGTCATCGTGACCTTTCTCATTACCGGTGGCGCTCTCGCGCTCACCGGGATGCCGATTAACCAGATCCTTCCACTTCTGTCCGAGACCGGACTGCTCGCCGTAGCCCTTACCGCGGTCGCTGGTATCAGTCCGTTGCGCAGTCTTCGCCGCGCAGTGCGCGCCGCGCTGACATCCGGAAGCCAGCACTGAACGAGCATTGCCATGGCACGTCCGGAAAAACCCCTCGGTATGAAAAGTCCCTTGGTAGAGCTGGCGGCGTATCTCCGGGAAGGGCGCCGCAGCAGCAGGCTGACCTACTCGGAGCTCGCCGGCCGGGCCGGGGTCGTCAGCGCCACAACGCTGCAACGTGCAGCCTCCGGCCAGCGTCTGCCGCGCCGGGATGTAGTCCGCGCGTACGCGCACGCCTGCAGACTCGACATCAAATACGTTGACCGCCTCTGGGAAGCCGCCTACCACGAGAAACAACGACTGACGCGAGGTGCGCCGCCCCCACCGGCGATCCCTCCGAAACTGGTTAACAGTCTCGCCGACCTGAGCAGTGCCTTGGTAGCCCTGCACGCGAAAAAAGGGGCCCCCAGTATCAGGCTCATGCAATATCGCGCTCGCCAGCACGCCACCGAATGCACACCGCTGTCTACATCCACCCTCCACCGCATACTGAACCGCGCAGCCGTACCAACATCAAAAGGAAGGCTCGACGCATTCCTGATCGGCTGCGAAGTTTCTCCGGAGCAACGCAGTCTCTGGGAGCGAGCCGCCGCACGGGCCCGGCGGCGTCACCGAATGGAAACCGAACAGATCAGACACGCCATGGCCGACCTGGAGGCACAGCTCGCCGAAGGAGCTCAAGAACGTCTCTCTGCCGATCGAGCGGCCCAACTGCTGCGCGAAGCTGACTTCGACCCCACCGAGCCTTACCACGGCTTCAACGCCCCGTGGACTGCTCGGTGCCGGAAGTGCCGGAGGATCCAACGTGTGAGGCTCTCAACAGTGACCCAGGAGCGCGGCGGCTGCCGAAACTGCCGCGGATGACGCATGGACCGCTGTTGTCAGTCCGCGTGAACGGATACGGGCGGTGCCGTCAGTAATCGCCCCGGAGGGGCAGCAGGAGCGCCGGTGCCCCCAGTCTCCGGGGTGCACCGCCACGTGGAGCTTCTCGTCGGGGCATGGCACCCTTCGGAGGCCATGGGTGGGCTGGAGACCACGGTGCTCACCGTATCGGGGGGCATCTCGGCAACTGCCTCCACGGCTGCGCACAAGGTGGTCTCCAAACGGTCGTGATCTTCCTCGGGCGGGTACATCTCTGGCTGTGACGTTGTTCTCCTGTCTTTCCTCAGCCCACTGACTTGACCGCAGCCAGAATGACACGCAGGGCTGACACTCCCAGCAGGTCACAGCCATTCGTTGATCGCGGCGATGAGAACAGCCGCCTCCAAGCGGACCGCGAGCTTGTCGAACCGGGTCGCCACCGCCCGATTCCGCTTGAGCCGGTTGATGCCGCACTCGACCGAGTGACGGGCCTTGTAGTCCTCGCGGTCGAAGGCTGGAGGCCGCCCGCCAGCCGTTCCCCGGCGCTTGCGGTGGCCGGCCTGATCGGCAGGCTCCGGGATTGTGCAGCGGATCCCGCGCCGGCGCAGATACGCACGGTTCGCGCGTGACGAATACGCCTTGCCACCCCGCACCCGCAAGGGACGGACCCGGGGGCGGCCCAGCCCGAGACGGGGAACCCGGATGGCTTCCAGCACGGCCGTGAACTCCGGGCTGTCTCCCCGCTGGCCTGCTGTGACCAGCAGCGATAACGGTTTCTGCCCTTGCTCGCAGGCCAGGTGTATCTTCGTGCTCCAGCCTCCGCGGGAGCGGCCCAGGCCATGGTCGTCGGGTTCGGTCCGATGGCCGCCCGGCGGTTCCTTCTGGCCCCGGCCGTCCCGCCGGGCACCGGCCGCGTGCTGATGGGCCCGGCAGATCGTGGAGTCGACGTTCACGTCCCAGGTGATCAAACCGGTGGCGTCCGCCCGGGCCTGCAGCCCGGTCAGGACTGCCGACCAGACACCTTCGCGCTGCCAGCGGCGGAAGAGCCCATAGACCGTCTGCCACGGACCGTATTCGAATGGCAGATCCCGCCACAAAGCACCAGTCCTCACCCGCCAACGGATCCCGTCGATCAACCGTCGCCGGCCAACCGACGGCCTGCCCAACACCGCGACCGGCAACAACGGCCCCAGTACCGCCCACTGGTCACCTGAAAGATCCCCTCGCCCCACACCAAGATCATCACGGCACGAAGCGAGACACGGGCCCCAGTTCTAAAACACGGCCTAGCTCACGCCAAGACCCGTCAAGACGGCGGATGACCGCAGGCCATCACCGCCACCACCACAGCGTGCCCTACCGGCCCGGGCCCACGCCGACACGGTTCAGTACCTGGTCGGCCAGCTCCTGCGGCGACAGTTCGCCGTCCAGGAACACCGTGTCGCTGGGCAGGGTGCCGGCCGCGGCCATGCACGGTTCGATCCTGTCCTTGCACCAGCGCCGGACCCGCTCGTCCTGCTCGGGGTCGTCCGGGGTGAAGCTCCGGCCGTCGATCCGCTTTTCCAGGACCTCTCGGGAGACCTTGAGGAAGAAGTGGTGGACGGTGATGCCCGCCTCCTTCAACGCGTCGAAGATCTCACCGACATACCCGGGGCTGACCAAGGTCATGGGGACCAGAACCGAGCGGCGGTACTCCTCGACCAGGCCCACCGCCAGGTCGGCGACCTGCCGACGCCACAGCCTGAGATCCTGGAAGTCTCCGGTCGGCACCTCCACGATCTCCCGCAGCACATAGCCGACCATCTCCGGGTCATAGACGAGTGCCTCGGACCAGCGCGGACGCAGCTCGTCCACCAGGGTGCTCTTCCCACTGCCGAACGCACCGTTCACCCAGACGATCAACGCGATCCTCCCGCCCCGTCGCCATGCCCCGCGTCGGGCCCGGCATGTCGGATCAGCATGCCCGGCGACTTGGGTGGGGCCAAATTCCATTGACAGAGCATGCCCGAAAGATCGCGAAGTGGGGCCGAATCCCACTGTCAAGCGGGGCCGTTTCACGCTGTCGAAGCCAAGGAAGTGCTCTTCGACCCGCCGAGGGGCCTGGCTGGCTTGTTCCTCGCTCTAACGCGAGGCTCCCGAGGCCGGGGCGGTCCAGGTATCCGCCCCAGCGCCGGCCGGCGCCAACACCTGACGGCGGCGGCCATGCGTCCATCACCACGGGAACGGGCCCGCCCGCACGCCCTGAGCCGAGGGCTCGAAGACCCGAGCGAAGACAGACGCGACGGTCCCGCCTTCGAACAGTCCATGCCGAGCCGACCGGCCCGGCATGGACTGCCGCCTAAGAGCTAGGGGCGGCCCGGCAGGGAGGGGAGTGCGGGTGGGAACTTCGCCGGCGTGTGGTGCAGTGTGGTGAGTGCGAGCCGGATCGCTTCGTCGAGTTGAGGGTCGAGCCCGGCCGCGTGGTCCTGCGGAGTGTGGAGGATCTCGACGTCCGGCTCGACGCCGTGATTCTCGACGCCCCACTCGAATCCGTCGAACCAGGGCGCGTACTTGGGCTGGGTGACCAGGGTGCCGTCGACGAGGTGGTAGCGGGAGTCGATGCCGATGACGCCGCCCCAGGTGCGGGTGCCGACGACCGGGCCGATGCCGAGCGCCTTGACGGCGGCGGTGATGATGTCGCCGTCGGATGCGGAGCATTCGTTGGCGAGGGCGACGATCGGGCCGCGCGGAGCGTCGCGCGGGTAGCTGTACGGCTGGGCTCCGCGGGGCAGGGTCCAGCCGATGACGCGGCGGGCCAGCTTTTCGACGACGAGCTGGGAGGTGTGGCCGCCGGAGTTCTCCCGTACGTCCAGGAGCAGGCCCTCGCGGGCGACTTCGAGGTGCAGGTCGCGGTGGAGCTGGGCCCAGCCCGAGCCGACCATGTCGGGGACGTGGAGGTAGCCGAGCCGGCCGCCGGATGCCGCGTGGACGTAGGCCCGCCGGTCGGCGACCCAGGCGTGGTAGCGCAGGGCACGGTCGTGGGGGATCGGGATGACGACGGGGTGGCGCGGTTCGCCGCCGTCGGCGGGGCGGATGGTCAGTTCGACGGGCTGTCCGGCCGAGCCGACCAGGAGCGGGGCTGGTCCGGTGACGGGGTCGACGGGCCGGCCGCCGACGGCGGTGATGGCGTCACCTGCGTGTACGGCGACGCCGGGCGCGGCCAGGGGGGAGCGGGCGTCGGGGTCGGAGGTCTCGGAAGGCAGGATGCGGTCGATGCGCCAGGTGCCGTCCGCGTGCCGGGAGAGGTCGGCGCCCAAAAGGCCCTGCCGGGTGGCCTTGTTGTAGCCCCAGGGCGGGGAGACGTAGGCGTGGGAGGTGCCCAGTTCGCCCTGGACCTCCCAGAGCAGGTCGACGAGGTCGTCGTGGGTGGCGATGCGTTCCAGCAGTGGGCGGTAGCGGTCCAGGACCGAGTCCCAGTCGAGGCCGCCGTGGTCCGGGCGTCCGAGGTCGGGGTGCCAGTAGTTGTCGCGCATCAGCCGGCCGGCCTCGTCGTACATTTGGCGCCATTCGGCGGCCGGGTCGAGCATGTGCCGGATGCGGCTGAGGTCGACGCTGATGTTGGTGTCGCTGTCCTCGTCCTTGGAGGGGCGGCGGTCGGCCGGGACCAGGCGCAGTTTGCCGTCCGAGCGCACCAGCAGGCGCTTGCCGTCGCCGGTGACCGCGAAGGAATTGACGTCGGAGCCGATCTCCTCGCACGTGCGCTTGTCGAAGCTGTAGCGCTCCAGCGTGGTCTTCGGGGCGTCGGCATCGGGGGTGGCCCGGGCCGCGCCGAGCACGCCGCGCAGCGGGTGGCGCAGCCAGAGCAGGCCGTCCTTGGCCGCGCGCAGCGCGGAGTACTGGGCGGCCTCCACGGGGGCGGGGATGATCCGGTCGCTGAGCCCTTCGAGATCGACAGCGGTGACGGGCACGTCGCTGTCCTCTTGCGCCGCGTCCTCCTTTTCCGGCTCTATGGCGCGGCCGGTGCGCTGCGGGCCGAAGGGGGACGGGGTGGTCGCGGCGAGGGTGATCAGGTGCGGGCGGCAGGCGCCGATGAAAGCCAGGTCGAAGACGTGGGCGTCGTAGACCGGGTCGAAGGACCGCTCGGACAGGAACGCCAGGTGTTTGCCGTCGCGGGTGAAGGCCGGGGAGTAGTCCCGGAAACGCAGCGGCGTCGCGTCACAGACCACTAGGTCGGCGGTGTGGGCGAGCTTGATCTGGCGCAGCGGCAAGGGGCCGGGGTGGGACCAGGCGAGCCAGGCGGAGTCCGGTGAGAAGACCAGGCCGGTGGCATTGCCGTGCTCGCTGCGGTCGACCTCCCGGACGGTCCCGGAGGCCAGGTCCACCAGCAGGACGCGCCCGTCGTGCGCGCAGACGGCGGCGTGGCTGCCGTCGGGAGCGACGGCGAGGCCCAGCACCCGGCCCAGCTCTCCGGTGCCCAGGCGGCGCGGCATGGTGCCGTCCGCCGTACCGGTGGCGGGCGCCAGCTCCAGTCCGTCCTCGCCGTCGGCGTCCGTCACCCACAGCACGTGCTCCTGCCCGTCCAGGCGGAAGGTCCGCGGCAGCCGGGCCCGTACGCCGGGCTGTGCGGCGAGCGCGCGGGCCGGGCCGTCGCGATGGGTGAGCCAGTGAATGGTGCCGCGGACGGTGACGGCGCTGCCGCACCCGCTGTGGTCGGGGGAGACCGCGGTGAGGTGGTACTCGGCGGTGACGGGGCGAGGGGTGAGGTCGGTGCGCTGGCCGCCGAGCCGGATGTCCAGCCGCCGGGGCTGGGCCCCGTCGAGATCTTCCAGCAGCCACAGGTCACCGGCGGACATGTAGATGACGCGGGTGCCGTCGGTTGCGGCGTGGCGGGCGTAGAACTCGCCGAGCGGGGTGTGCCGGTGCAGGTCCGTGCCGTCGGGGCGCGAGGAGTACAGGGCGCCGGTTCCTTCGTGGTCGGAGAGGAAGGCGATGCGTCCCCCGGCCCACAACGGGCACTCCAGATTCCCGGCCAGGTCTTCGTGGCGGCGTACGAACTCACCGTCGCCCGTGTGGTCGATCCACAGCTTGCCCGCTGTGCCGCCCCGGTAGCGCTTCCACGCTGAGGCATCCCCGCCGCCCATCCCGGCCGATCTCAGCAGGACCTGCCCGTTGGGCCCGTAGGCCACGTCGCCGACCGGGCCGTAGGGAAGCCGGCGGGCCGGCCCCGCGTCGAGCGGCACCGCATAGGCCCATTTGCGGCACCAGGCGGGCTGCGCGTGGGCGCTGATGGCGACGATGTCACCGTCCGGCGTCCAGCCGCCCACGATGGCCCGGCCGCCCCAGTAGGTGAGTTGGGTGGCCGGCCCGCCGTCGAGGGGGGCGGCGATTACCTCGTATACGCCGTAGGCGCCGGTGCGGGTCGAGGCCCAGGCGACGTGGGCGCCGTCCGAAGAAATCCGCGGACGCATGACGGGGCGGTTGTCGGCGCTCAGCCGCCAGGCGCGGCCGCCGTCGAGCGGGGCGATCCACACGTCGTCCTCCGCCGTGAACGCGACCAGGTCGCCGTGCAGATGCGGAAACCGTAGGTAGGCGCCGGTCATCGGGCACCTCCGGCCGGTGACCGGCGGTCCGCGTATCCGCCGGTGAGAGCAGTGTCGATCCGTGCCGGGCGGCCGTGGCCAGCGCCGGGCGCGCCGGTGGACCCGTCCGTTCGGGCGCTTGCCCGGGCTGCGCATGCGGGAGCGGTTTGCTTCATGCGGTTCGTGTTCCTTTCAGAGGGATGCGGGGCGAAGATGTGCCGGTCCGGCGGCCGCGTCGGCAAGGACGGGTCCGTCGTGCTGGCCTTGGGTGAAGTCCCGCAGGCGTCGCAGGGGCGAGCCGGGCTCTGACACCAGGGCGTCATAGGGCCCGCACTGGCGTAGGCGCCCTTGCTCAAGGACCAGGACCCTGTCGGCCATCTGAAGGTGGTCCAGACGGTGAGTGACCACGAGCGTGATCCGGCCGGGCGCCATCGCACGCAGGGTGCGAAAGAGGTGGTACTCGCCGCAGGCGTCCATCGCGCTGGCCGGCTCGTCCAGGACCAGAAGGTCGGGTTCTTGGACGAGTGCCCGCGCGATAGCCAGACGCTGCCACTGCCCGCCGGACAGGTCCTGGCCGCCCCACATCTGGCCGGCCAGCAACGTGTCCATCTGGTGGGGAAGGCCGCGAATCACCTCCTCCAGACCGACCTGCCGGACAGCCGCCCACAAGGAGCTGTCGTCCACGTCGCGGCCCAGGGCGATGTTTTCCCGGACGGTCAGCGGCCAGCGACCGATCTCCTGGGGCACGAGCGCGATCCGGCGCCATAGCGACTCGGGATCGGCGGCGGCTAGGTCGGTGCCGTCCCAGGAGACCGTGCCCTCGGTGGGCAGGGTCAGGCCCATCAGCAGGCGCAGCAGGGTGGATTTGCCCGCGCCGTTCAGGCCGACCAGCGCCACCACCTCTCCCCGAGTCAACGTCAGGTCTAGCGGATGCAGGGCGGGCACGGTGCGATCACAGTAGGTAAAAGCCGCTCTCCGCAGGTGAATGTGGCGGGGGGCCTGGACGGTGGCGGTGCCGCGCCGTGAAGACATCTGACGGAGCCAGGAGGTGAAGTCGAACAGCTCGGCGAGGTAGAGGGAATGATGGAACAGTTCGGTGCAGGCGCGGACGCTTGTGTTCAGGGCCCGGCCGGCGGTCTGGGCGGCGATGACCGCGGCGCAAGCTCCGGCCAGGCTCAGATGGCCGGTCAGTGCCAGGCAGGCGAGCGCGGCCCAGATGCACAGGGTGAAACTGCCCCCGACCACCGCGGCGACCAAGCCGGTACGCAACAGGGGCCCGGAGGCGGCAAGTTCGGTGCGGATCATTCCCTGGCACATCACGTCGTACCAGCCGTACAGGAAGGAGCGCATCGAGTTCACGCGGACCTCATCGGCGAGCGTCGGCCGCGTCAGCCAGCCGCGCATCATGTTCCTCCGGGCCCGGTCGGCGATCGTACGGTCGTGCACCGCGTAGTCCACCCGCGCGGCGATCACACCCCCTACGGCCCGCGGAACGACGGACAGCACCAGCACGGCCAGCAGCACCGGTGACAGCCCCGCCAGGACGACGGCGGCCGCCACCAGTTGCACGCCCCCCTGGGTGAGGGCCTTCGTGTCCGCCAGGAGGACGGCGGAGCGCTGCGCACCGAGATCCGCCGCCTGACTGCGCTCGCTGAAACCCGTCGTGCCGAACGCGCCGAGTTCGGCCTCCAGGTGCAGCCCGATGAGGGTGCAATCGGCAGCTGCGGCGACCTTGGGGTTCAGCCGGCGGGTGGCCCAGTCGGCGAGGATTCCCGCCCCCGCGCTCACCATGGTGGCGGCGGCCGCCATGGCCAGGGACGGCCAGACCGCGGTGAGTCCCTGGTGGGCGTCCTGTGCACGAAAGAGCGTCTTCAGGGCGCGGCTGGCGGAGGTCAGCATCACGGCTGTGCCGATGCCGGCCAGGAGCTGGCACACGGCGATGGTGACGACCATGCGCCGGTCGGCCTCCCAGGCCAGACGGGCCGACTGGGCCAGCGCGGCGGGGATGCTCCGGGCCAAGTCCGCCCAGGTGGCGTCCTGCAGCGCGTGGCGGTGGCGGCGGCCGGTGTAGTCGATCGCGGCAGGAGGCGAGGACCGCGGCGGCCCTTCCGGTGCGGGCGCCGGCTTCGCATGGCCGGCCGGTGCGCCCGGCGTCCGGTGACCGTCGGGCGCGGTGGACGGGGCGCCGGTGGGATGAGGAGGGTGGTGAAGGCGGGGCATGTGGTCTCCGGACGGGGCGGGGCGGTCACCGGCGGTTGTCCGAGGGCGGGGGACCGCGCCGGCTGGCCGGCCGGTAGCTGCTGGCCAGCCGGTTGAAGTGCGCGATGGCCTGATCCCGCTGCCCGGCGGGGCCGAGCACGGTCAGCACGTGGTAGCGGCCCCGGTGGAGCATCGCCTCATTGCGGGCGATGACGCCCCGGCCGTCGGCTCCCGTCCAGCGGAACGTGCCCTGAGCGATGGTGGCGTCCGGACCGTCGGTGATCAGCCGAACGTCGGTGGCGCTGCCGTGCGGGTCCGCGCGGAATGCGGTCAGCTCCGCCTGCCCGCGCTGGTAGGCCAGCGGGTCGGTGCCGTGACTTCGAGCCGGATCACGACCGGGTACGACCAGCACCGTCAGGGCGCCCCGGGTGAAGCGCACCCGCTGGCGGGCTTCTTGCTGGCGTATCCAGCCGGGGCCCAGAGCCAGGCGGAAGCCGCACGGGTCGCGGTGGACGCTCTCGCTGGTCCTGGAGCGGCCCGGCGCGGGAAACGGGCACGTGGAGGTGTCTTCCGCAGCGCGGTCGGCCTCGGCCGTCAGGAGCACGGCACAGACCGCTGCGGCCAGCACCAGCACCATGACGAGAAGCACCAGTGCTGCCCGGTGCGTCAGCCCCCCGCCACCGAGGGGGCGCGGCAGGCGGGGCAGCGCTGGCAGGCGCCGTCGCCGTCCTGTGCCGCGGTGCCGGCGTGCGGAAGAGCCGCCGCGTGACCAGTCCGGCTCCGCGGCCGGTCTGCTGTCGACTGCCGGGAGCCGGTACACGGGCGCAGCCGGTAGGGGTTCTTGGGTGCCGTACCTCAGCGTGCGCAGCCACCCCTGCACCTCATCGGCGTGCGGCCGCTGCTCCGGAGCGCGCCGCAGCAGGCTCTCGATGACCGGGCGCAGCGCCCCGCAGTCTTCGGCGGGTGCTGGCGCGGTGTGTACGACGGCGTCGATCAGGTCCTCGACCGTGTTCTCGGGGTACGGGGGCTGTCCCTGCACGAGGCGGTACAGCAGCGCGCCGAGGGCCCAGAGATCGGTGGCGGGCCCGACCGGCGCCAGGGGCCAGATGCCGGCCGCCTGTTCGGGGGGCCACCGCTCGGTGACCGCCCCGACGCGCAGCATCCGGCACCGGTGGGCGCAGGCTGCTTGCTCCGGGGTGCTCGGCCCGCGGAACGCGGGCGATGCAGGCTCGGAACGGTCCGGCAGGGGCGCGGGCTGCACCGGGTAGCCGCACAGCACCTCTTGGGCCACGCCGACGGCCAGGCCGGTGAGCACGACCTGCCCGCCCGCGCGGATCCGTACCGATTGCGCGGTGAGGTTGCCGTGGGCCCAGCCGTGAGCGTGCACGATGGCCAGCGCCGCCAGGATCTTGTGGGCCACCGCGGCGGCATAGTCCGGAGCCACCAGGCCGTCATCAGCCATGCTTGCCAGCGGACGTGAGTGCGCGACTGGCTCAGCGATGATCCACAGCGTGCTCTCGTCGGTGTCGTCGACCACCGCGCCGAGGGCCCGCTCCAGCCGGTGGCCTGGCGGCAGTTCCGTCACCGCGCGGACGGCATCCACTGCGTGCTGCAGGGGGTCGTGCGGTGCTGCGCCGGGCTTCGACCGGTGCTCGTGCACGGACAGGGCAACAAGGCGCACGATACGGCCGCTGACCATGTCCCGGGCGGCGGTCGCACCGCCGGTGAGTTCCGCAAGCAGGCGGTAACGTCCTGCGAGACAGCGGCCCGAGTACCCGTCCACGTCAGTGCCTTTCGTCAGTGTCGCTATGAGGGTGCGTGATGTCGAAGAAACGGCCGTGGGCCTGGCGGACATGAGGCTCACGGCATCGAATGCCGGTGGCCGGCCCAGCCGCCGCCGGATGCGCATCAGCGTCGTGGACGCGGCCGCGCGGCCGATCCCACGCCGCCATAAAAATCGCTGCGGGCACGCACTTTGGTGACCCGGGGGAGCAGGGAGTTGTATACGGCTCGGATCTGCGTCACGACCGGTTTGTAGCGGGAGGGCTCGACAGCGATGCGCCATTGCAGACGCTGGCGGCCCTGTTCGTCGAGGACCCAGTATTCTTCGCTCTCGTCCAGGGGGAAGGGCCCGAGGCGCCGGGCCCGCTGGGCGGCGGCGAGGTAAGCGTCGCCGACAGTGCCGGGAGTCAGGGCCAGCCCACTGGTCAAGGCAGCGAAGTTGTCGAGAGCTCGCCATGAGATCTGCATCGGCAGTGTGGCGCTGGCACGCAGGACGTGACGCCAGCCGGACAGAGGCGCTCCCCCCGGAGGGTGCCCTGCTTCTTCTTCCGGCGCTGGCAGCCACATCCGCGGGGCCGGTTCGAGAAGGGCGCGGTCGCAGTCGGCGTCCGTGTGGTGGGCGCCGTAGGAGTAGATGAGATGCGCCTTGCGGTTGAAGAGGACACAGTGGCACATCGAGTCCGGCCGGCCTGGCCATAGCCCCGCGTACATGCCGCTCTCGCTCAATCGCCAGGTGCCGACTCGGAGCAGATGCGCCAGCAAGGGCTCACCGAGGCGGTTGGCGAGCCAGGGCTCGATTCGGTGTGCCGCGTTGATCCTGTTGCGCACCGTCTCGGTACACCTGACACCGGTTGCCGCCTCCGGACGGATGGGAGGCGAACAGGGCCGCCAGGTTCCTTGCGTGATGGCATACAACGGGGGCGGCTGACGGAGGTCAGTGTGGTGAGGCTTCGGGCCGGACGGCCGGGACTGGTGTGCGTGCGTCATGGATTCGGGTTTCTGAGCGAAGCGGACGGGCGGTGATGGTGAGATACGAGTGGTGGCACGTTCCGGTGTCGCCACCGGGCGGGCTCACCGGCGGATGCTTGCGAGCACGTGCCTACGGTGCACAGCAGGTCTGTGTTGTTCGGAGTCCCCTGGGACTTCGGCAGTGGAAGCGAGCAGTGAGGCAGCTACGGCGTGGGTGAACCGCAAGTCGGCCTTCACATAGACCGGGCGGCCTAGCAGGTCATCGGCCTCGGGCAAACGGAGCGGAGGCGTACGCGCCACGACGTCCCGCAGCACCGGTGCCGCGCGCATGACGTCGTGGAAGGGCAGAGGGGAACCGGTCCCGGGGCGGCGTTCAGTACGTGCGGGGTCATCGCTGTTCCTCGGTGATAGGGAAGGGCCGGCGCGGGTACTGGCGGGGCGGTCCGGAGGGGAAAGGGCGGCGGCACTCACCCGGGCACGCCGCGGTGCAGCTCGGCGAGGTCGCCGGCACGGGCCGTATCGACCGACGCGCGGATGTGCTGCCCCTGCCAGGACTGGGTGTACTGGTCGAGGTAGGCGGTGCCGGGCGGGTCGCTGTGTCGCCGGTCGAGGGTGAGCCAGCGGAAGCGCGCCAGCTCCGGCAGTTTCTTCCCCGGAGCCGTGGGCGGCAGCTCGATGGGCACGCCGTCTTCCAGGAATCCGGCGTCGTAGATGTGGTTCTGGCAGGTCTTGCGGCCGGTTTCCTTCCTGGCGTCGGTGTTGTCGAGCGCCATCAGACGTCCGATCGGCAGCCGCAGTCCGGTCTCGCGCAGCAGGTGGCGCGCGGCGGCCACCCGCGGCGGCTCGCCCGGTTCCGTCTGGCCGCCGATCAGCTGGCGGCTGTGCTCGGGGTCGTCGGCGTAGTTGGGCTGGACGGCCCCGACCTGCCGCGGATGGCCGGCACGGCGGATCAAGACGAGTCCGGACGGACGGTGTGTCATGTGCGTCGGATCAGACATTGGGGCTCCAGTTGGTGGTGTGGGACGTCAGTTGGATGTCTACTGCCGCAGGGGTGGAACTGAGGGGCGGTGTGGCCGGGACGCCTGGGGCGCAGTCACCTCCAACTGCGCCTTGTGCGCCGTGGGTGAGGAAGCACCGCGCGCAACTGGTCAGGTCTTGCCGCCCTTCGATAAAGCCAGGGCGAGGCCCAGCACAGTGATCGCGATGGACATCACTATCAGCGCCAGGGCCCACCAGGCCGGGATCGCGAACAGGGCGGTAAGGCGGCTACGGCTAGAGGCGGTCCGGCGGCACTTTGCGGGGGTCGTGAGCCGGGGCAGCGGGGCGAGGAAGGCTCCACGGGTCGTTCCAGAGGCTGGTCATCTCCGGTGGAAGAAGTGCCCGAAGACAGTGGACCAGGTGGTGCAGGTCCCTCCTGGCGCTGGATGAGGACCGGGCGACCAGCAGCTCTTCAGCGCCGGTGATGGCGCTGACCAGCCAGTCGGCATGGGTGTGATCGGAGGGACCTGCGGGGTCTGCCTGTCGTTGGCGGGCCAGCGGCAGGGCCTCGGCTAGGTCCTTTTGCAGGGTGCCGCACAGGGACAGCATCGTCTCACGGCCGACGGAGCGGGCACCGGAGGTAAGGCGGTGCGCCTCCTCCAGCCTGACCAGTACATCCAGGTCATCGCCGAGGAAGTCCCGTTCCGAAAAGTACGGCGGATCAACGCAGTGCACCGTGACCTGCAAGGCGTGCGCCCACTTGTACACCTCCCGCTGCTTGCCGCAGGACAGCGCGATGTGATTCATCGAAGGGATGACCAGGTGCCGAGGGTGGGGCTGCACTGCCTCGAACGTCTTCTTGATGCGCTTCCACTGCGGGCGATGGTCACAGGCGAGCTGGGGCGCGGTGCAGTCCTGGAACCCCTTCCGCCAGGGAAGATGCAATTGCAGGCGGGCGTGGCGGTCTAGGCGGGCCAGCAGCTCGACGGCCAACTCGGGCTGGCACACGTAGAGCACGGCAGTCCGCTCGCTGTCAGCTTCGCGGCCTGCCCGGGCCGCGGGGACGCCGTTACCGTGCATGGCCGTCGATGCGTGCGATGGGGGCGCCAGCCCCGACAGACGCCGCCGGCCAAGGAGGCCGGAGCAGGTGGCGGCAGTTCATGAACAGGCCGGGGGAGGTCCAGCACCTGCGTGTCCCTGACATCTGGCGGGGGTCGTACGCCGCGTACGGCCTCTGCGTACGATCGTGGCCGGCCGTCGGTGCCCGAGGAATGGAACGGCCTTGTCCTGCGGGGGTTGCCACGTGAACCTTGAGAGGGCGGAAGAGGCCCGGCGCCGTGTGCGGGGTCCCTCCGGGGCGGGTGCGGAAGGCGGCGTAGCGGACCGCAGGGTCCGCGGGGGCGGTGATCGCGGTCAGCCAGGCCACGAGCCAGGGCCGCACAACGGGCCCCAGCGCGGCGGCTGTCAGCGCGATGTCGTGCGTGCTCATCATGGTGCTCCTTTCGTCATGGGTGCAGGGCGTTCGACGGGCGGTGCGTGGGCCGTACGCGCTGGCCCGCCGGGGTGGGTTCGGACGCTTACGAAGCGCAGCGCTGACGTGCCCGGAGGGCGCTCAGATTGAGCAGCGTCGCCGTGCTGTCGCTCATGCGGGGAACGGTCCTTTCCACTGGACGCTACGGTTGGCATGGGGGGCGTAGACGTCCGCCTGCCGGTGCAGGACAGCGCGCAGCGTCGCGGTGTCGAAGGTGGCGCGCAGGGGAAGGTGATCGGACAGCCGCCGCAGCTCGCCGGTGTCGCAGACCTCGAAGCCGGTCAGGGCGGGGGCGAGTTCCTTGGTGAGGTATCCGCGGTCGATGCAGTGCCGGGGGCCGCCCGGGCGGCCGGGGTGGCGGCGGTAGCCGGAGGCGGTCTTCGTGGCGTTGTACTGCTGCAGTCTGGTGGCCGCATGACGGGCCAGCTCGGTGTACCCGGCGGCCAGCATTTCGCGATCCGGGCGGTCATCCGTGCGACGCCGGCCGCCCTCGAAGTACGTGCGGTTGGCGACATACGCAAGGTCGGTGTACTGCGACCAGTCCTGAGGGCCCTCACCGATGCGGTAGCTGTTCCAGTCCCAGAAATGGATGGCCAGCCAGCCCGGTTTGGCGAGGGTGGAGCACCATTTGGCCTCGGCCTGCCGGTGTTCGGAGCTCCAGTAGCAGGCGTGGCCGCTGACACAGGAGATACGCCGGGGGCTGAGCGTCCCGTCGGCGTCGCGCAGACGTACCGAGATGTTCGCCGCGACGCTCCAGGGCATCCAGGACTGGTCGAACTCCTCAGCGAAGGCGAGCGGGCCGCTGGGCTTGAGGAAGATCGCATTGCGGTGACGGTCCTGGATGTGGCCGGAGCCGGGTCGGGCCGGGGCGATGTAGCCGTTCATACCGAGGCGTTCGGCCTGGGCTTTGAGCTGACCGGGGGGAAGCTCCTGCTGGAAGAAGATGTCCGGGGCCTGGGCACGGACCCAGGCGGCGGCCTGCTCGCCGTGAAGGCCTTTTTCGATGTTCCAGCTCATTGCGGTGAGGGACGAGGTCATGCGGTGATCTTTCGCTCGCGGTCGGACAGGGGAGGGACAGCGGGAAGACGATTCAGGCGTGCTGACGGCTGGGGCGGACGCCGGGGCGGCTCCGGTCTCGCGGGGCGTTGGGCGGGCTGTTTACAGGCGAAGCTGGGAGATCGCGTGCGCGAGGGAGGCAACGGCGTTCTGGAGGGGTCCAGCCAGATGGCTGTCGTGGAGGAAGAAGCCGAAGAGGATGGTCACCAGCGCATGCCCGGTCTTCAGCCCGGCTTTCCTGGTCAAAAACACGACGGTGATCAACAGGACGAGGACGAGCGGGGGGTGAACCATGACAGGCAAGGCGAGGTCCGCGGCCATGAGGAGCTGCGCCGTATCCACAGCGCCGTGCCGTGCGGTCAGGCGACCTGCGGGAGGGCCGCATCGCGCCCGCAGACCGGCCGTCAGCGCGCCTGCCCTGCTCGTGGGACCGGGTGCTCCGAACGGAAGGAACGCGGCGCCGGGGCAGTCGTATCCGCCTCGCCTCTTGCGCACCGTGACAGGCCAGGACCGTTCGGCGGCCCAGGCCGCCTGGCGGATCCCCTGCGCCCTCGGTAGTGCGCTCACCGGCAGGCTCCGTCCTGGCTGCCTGACGCCTTGTCACCACGGGCACGACTGCCCCGGGGACGCAGGGGAACGCCACGGTCGACCAGGAGGCGCCGGATGCTGTCGTAGGACCGGCCGGACGCTTCGCTGATCTCAGCGATGGAGGCTTTGCGATCCAGATAGGCCCGTTCGGCTGCCGCGCCGAGCTCTTCCTTTTGTCTGGGGGTCAGCCGCTTGCCCTTGGGCATCTTGGGGACCCCAAGGTCGCGGGGCGCGGCGGCCGCGCCGCCGGAAGGCCGCTTGCGGGGTGTGGGGCTCATGGCTCGTTCTCGGTTCCAGGTAGTCACGGGACGGCTGCATGCGAAGAAGCCGCAGTGTTCAAGCAGGGCGTCCGCCGGGCGTCCTCGAGCAGCTTGAAGGGCGGTGAGGTGGTTACGGTGAGGGACAGGTCGTGCAGCTCGCGGCGGTGGCGCGCGGGGTGCCGGTGCCCCGGCCGGGGCGCGGCGCAGTCCTTTGGGCGGGGCCGACAGCCGGGTGCGGGATGACGACGACCGGCTCGACGGTCCAGGTCAGCGCGCCGTGATCATGGATGACCTCGACGCTGACGGCGAGCTTGTACCGGTCCAGTGCGAGCAGTAACGCGTCGCGGATTAAGGGGTCGCAGGTCCAGTCCCGTCAGGGCCCCGGCGTGCTGGGCGGGCAGCTCGGCAGCGGCGGTGAGCAGCGAGGTGGTCAGCCATCGCATCGCCCGGGCCGCCGCCGGGGCCGGCCCGGTCCCGGCGTCCCGCTGCATCGGCACTGCGTCCGGCGCGGTCGGTGTTTCGCGCATCTCGCACCGCCACTGCACCACGCTGTCGCCTGTCCGGCTGAGGTCGGGCTTGGTCCAGGTGACGGTGGCACCGGAGTCCGTGCCGCCGATGTGCTGGATCAGGGGGAGCGCGTACCGCACCGTGCGAAGGCTCGGTCCGCGCCGGTGCCGGGGAAGCAGTGCTTTCATCATCTCTTTCGTCCGATGGCTGGTGCGAGGCGTCATGCAGCGATGGGGGCCGGGCAGCGAGCTGCTGTCCGTGCCGCCCCGGCACCGGGTGCGGGGGCGGCAAAGAGCGGTCTCATCCGGCGCCGGTGGCGGTGCGCAGGATGCCCGGCTGTCATGACGCGGCACGGCTGGCGAGGTAGTCGGGGCGGCCGCGGCCGAGGGATTCCCGCGCGGCGTCGATCCGCTCGACCACGCTGTCCGGCACGTAGGCGGTCAGCTGGTTGCGGGGCACGAAGCGGGCCTGGACGACCTCGTCGTCGGCGAGTTGGAAGGCGGTGCGCGAGGGCAACCGGGGCGCGTTCCAGACGTAGGTGTGCTCCTCGGCGGCTCCGTCCTGAGGAGGCTGCCAGTGCAGGAGCAGCAGGTCTATGGGATCGACGGACACGCCGAACGCCTCGCGTATCGTCCGCCGGCAGGCCGCACGCGGTTCTTCGCCCGGCTGGGCCCAGCCCCCCGGCAGGTCCCAGGTCAGTAACTGGTCGCTTTCCGGGAGCAGACGCGACTGCCCCAGCAGGATTTCGTCCTTCTCGTTGCGGATCAGGCTCCGCGACCCGATACGGCACGGGAGCGCGTTCGTGAGCTGGTGGTTGCTGAGGTGGTCGGTGAGGAGGGGTTCGGGGCTGTTCACTGGTGCTCCTGGCGGGCTGTTATGTCTGGGCAAGCTGGCGGGAGGTAGTGGGTTTCAGGGGGCGGTCTCGGCGATGGCCAGTGCGAGGAAGCCCCCGCGGTCCCGCAGGTGTCGCAAGGCCGTCGTGTAGTCGTGGTCGTAGGGGGAGATGTCCGTGCGGGAGGTGACGGTGATGCCGTCGAGCTCGCCGCGGGTGACGGCGGCGAACAGCCGGGCCAGCTGGGGGCGGGTGGCCGGGTCGGTCGGCCCGGTGGTGTCGAAGAGGGGGGATGGCCGGCCAACCGGCGCCGATGGTCACGGAGCGGGCCCGCGCGAGGAGGTCCGCGGGATCCTGGCCGGGCCAAACCAGCGCGTACGGCGCCACCCGCACGCCCCCCGGGGCCCGGCCGCGCAGAACCTCGGCGGTCCATGTCTGGCGCAGGAGCTGCAGGCGGTATGCCGTGTTGCCGCGTACCGCCGCGGTGAGACGGTATGCGGCCGGCGGGCCGGGGAGGACGGGCGCCTGCCCGGTCACGATGTGGCTCCTGTCGCGAGGGCGGCCGCGTCCAGGGTGATGGCGGCGTCGACCAGGGCGAGCAGGCTCCAGGCCTGGGGTACGTTGCCGACCTGGCGCTGGGCGGTGCCGTCCCACTCCTCGGCGAGCAGGCCGAGGTCGTTGCGCAGGGCCAGCAGCCGCGCGAACAGCTCGTGGGCTTCGTCGATGCGGCCGATCATCGCCAGGGCGTCGACCAGCCAGAACGAGCACGGCAGGAAGGCGCCCTCGTCACCGGCCAGGCCGTCCACCCCGGCGGCCGCCCCGGTGGTGCGGTAGCGCAGGAGAAAGCCGTCGGGGGTGGACAGCTCGCGCTGGATGGCTTCGATGGTGCCGACCACGCGCTTGTCGTCGGCCGGCAGGAAGCCCATACGGGGGATCAGCAGCAGCGAGGCGTCCAGTTCCGGGGAGCCGTAGGACTGGGTGAAGGTGTTGCGCTCGGCGTCGTAGCCCCGCTCGCACACCTCCCGGTGGATGGTCTCGCGCAGCGCCCGCCAGTGCTCTACCGGGCTGTCGAGGTACCCGTCCTCGATCATGCGCACGGTGCGGTCGACGGCGACCCAGGCCATCACCTTGGAGTGGACGAAGTGCCGCCGGGGGCCGCGCACTTCCCAGATGCCCTCGTCCGGCTGCTGCCAGGTCTGCTCCAGCTTTTTGACCAGCTGAAGCTGGAGGCCGGCGGTCGGGGCCAGCTGCAGGCCCGCGGCCTGGCCGTGGTGCAGCGTGTCGATCACCTCGCCGTAGACGTCGAGCTGCCGTTGGGTGGCGGCGCCGTTGCCGATGCGCACCGGGCGGGAGCCCTCATAGCCGGGCAGCCAGTCCAGCTCCGTCTCGGGCAGGCGCCGCTCCCCGGCGATGCCGTACATGATCTGCAGGTGTTCGGGGTCACCGGCCACGGCGCGCAGCAGCCACTGCATCCACGCTTCGGCTTCGTGGCGGTAGCCGGTGCGCAGCAGCGTCGACACGGTGATCGCGGAGTCCCGCAGCCAGCCGAAGCGGTAGTCCCAGTTGCGTGCGCCGCCGATCTCCTCGGGCAGCGAGGTGGTGGGAGCGGCGACGATGGCGCCGGTCGGCGCGTAGGTGAGGGCCTTCAGGAGGATCAGGGCACGCCCCACAGCGTCGCGGTAGGAGCCCCGATAGGTGCACTGAGCCGCCCACCGCTGCCAGAACGTCTCGGTGTCCTTCAGCGCAGCCAGCGGCTCGGGCTCCGGCGGGGCGGGCAGATGGGAGGGCCGCCAGGTCAGGGTGAAGCAGGCCTGGTCCCCTTCGGACAGCGGCAGGTCGTGGCACAGCACCCCGTCGTGAAGTCGCGCGAAGGCGTCGGGAACGGCGGGGGCGTCGAGGTCGAGCCACAGGGCGTCGGGGCCGGCGACGAGTTGGGTACGGCCGTCGAGCGTCCGTACGGTGGGGATGCTGGAGCCGTAGTCGAAGCGGGGGCTCAGGCGGGAGCGGACGGTGACCCGTCCGCTGATCACGTGGACGATGCGCACGAGGCGGGTGGGGGCCTCGTGCCCGTCCCAGGGCGGCATGACGTCGGTGATCTGCAAGGTGCCGTCGGGGGTGACCCAGGTGGTCTCCAGCACCAGGCTCTGGTCGTGGTAGCGGCGGTGGGTGGCCGGCGGCGGGGCGGTGTCGATGCCGGTGGCCGGGCCGAGCTGCCAGGAGCCGTGGTCGTCGGTGCCGAGCAGGGCGGCGAAGACCGCGGGGGAGTCGAAGCGCTGCGGGCAGTACCACTGCACGGTGCCGCTGGTGTCGATCAGGGCGGCGGTGCGCAGGTCGCCGATCAGGGCGAGTTCTTCGAGTCTGGGCATGGGCGGTGCTCCTTCAAAGCGTCGGGGAAGGGCGCGGACATGGCGGGCGGGGCTGTGCCGCGGAACGGGGCAGCCGGGCGGCTGGATGCCGCGTGCGGCCGGCGGGCTTGTGGGGCGGCCGCGGCGGGGTGGTGGCCGGGCCTCGCCCGGGGGCGGCCAGGAGCAGCTGAGGACGGCCACGACGGGCTGGAGGAGCAGTGGCGGGGTCAGCAGGCGCAGGTCGCGGCGGCGGCGTACCCACCCGGGGTCGCTGCCGTCCATGTCCCGTACCCAGTGCGACGGTGGCACGAAGGTCTCGGAACCGGCCCGCAGGTATGTGGTGTCCGCAGGCCACGGCGGGTCGTCGGAGTGGGCGGGCAGGAAGAAGCCCCACCGGCCGTCCAGCGCGAAGACCGTGCCCACCGGGTCGAGGGGCAACGCGTCGAGGTCCCGTACGGCACGGCGGGCCACGTCTTCGGGGACCAGGACGATATCCCAGCCCGGGCCCACCAACTGCCATCGCAGGGCGTCACCCTCCCAGTCCTGCCAACGGGTCGGAAAGGCGACGGAGCAGGACATCACGCAGTGGCTCCAGGTCGTCCGCCCCCGCGGCGATCGGCGTGCTCGCCCGGGCGGACGAGGAGGCCCGGCCGCCGGGCGGGGGCGGGGGCGGGGACGGGGGTGGGGGTGGGGGTGGGGGGCATGGTCATACCTCCACGCAGTCGTCGGCGGGGCGGCCGTGGCCCGGGGCCAGGCGGGCCGACCACTGGCCTTTGTCCAGGCCGAGCGCGATTTCGCCCAGGCGCCGCAGCTGGATGTCGGAGGTGCCGGCCGGGGCGAAGAGGTGGTGCGCGTCGCGGAGGTAGCGCTGGACGGGGCGGTCGGTGAACAGGGCGCAGCTGGCGTGGATCTCCATGGCCGCGCGGGCGGAGTCCAGGGCCAGCTCGGTGTTGAGCAGCTTGGCGTTCATCAGCTCCGCGTCGCACGGCTGGCCCTGGTCGAGCAGGTGGGCGGCGTGGTAGGCGGCCAGGCGCGCGGTCATCAGCCGGGACTGCAGTTGCCCGACTTTGAGGCGGATGGTGGACAGCGTGTGCAGGGGCTGGCCGTAGCGCTGGCGTTCCGCGGTGAAGCGCACGGTCTCTTCGAGGATGGCCTGGTGGATGCCGAGCGCCACCGCGGCCAGGTTCGGCCGGCCGTACAGCACGCTGGAGGAGTACGCGACGGCCAGCCCTTCGCCTTCGCGGCCCAGCAGGTTCGCCGCCGGGATGCGGCAGTTGTCGAAGATCAGCTCGCCGAAGCTGAAGCCGTGCAGCCCCATGGTCTGCTGCTGCTCGCCGACCCGCAGGCCCGGCCGGTCCGCCTCCACCAGGAACGCCGACAGGCCCGAGGAGCCCTCGCCGGTGCGCATCACGACGCCGTGCAGGTTACCGATGTGGCTGTTGCCGACGTAGATCTTGCGGCCGTTGAGGATGTAGTCGTCGCCGTCGCGGACCGCCGTGCCGCTCATGCCGAGCACATGGCCGCCCGACTGCGGCTCGGTGACGGCGATGGTCGGCAGTCATTCGCCCGCGGCGATGGCCGGCAGCCAGGTCTTCTTCTGCTCCTCGCTGCCGAAGTGGATAATCTTCGCGGTGCCGAGCTGGGACGCCTGCACCATGGCGCCCATGGCGCCGCTGACCCGCGACAGCTCCTCGATGATGACGGTCTTGGCCAAATGTCCGGCGCCCATCCCGCCGTAGGAGCGGTCGATGGTGGCGCCGATCCACCCCTGCGCGGCGATCGCCGACGCCAGCTCGCGCTCGATCGCACCGGTGGCTTCCATGTGCGCCACGCGCGGGGCGACCTCGCGCTCGGCGAAGGTGCGCACCTCCTGGCGCAGCGTCTGGTGGTGTGGCGTCAAGAACCAGTCGGACATCGTGGAGCTCCCCTTTTCTCCTCGAATGAAGGCGGTGTACGGCGATCCGGCACAGCGCTGCTAGGGCGGCGTGAGGCCGGAGCGGCGGAGGAGGTAGTCCATGACCTCGTCGCGGTGGGCCTTGATCAGGGCCAGGGAGGCCCGGCCGGTGGCCTTCGGCTTCTCCACGGGGCCGACGAAGCACACGGTGCCCAGCACGGTGCCGTGGTGGATCAGGGGGGCGCCGGCGTAGGTGCGGATGTTGACGCGGTCGACGACCTCGTTGCCGGCGAAGCGCGGGTGGACGAGGACGTCCGGCAGGACCAGGGCCTTCTCTCGCTGCACGACCTCGGGGCAGTAGCCGTGCTCGAGGGCCATCGAGCGGCCCACCACCGGCAGGCCGCTGTCCGGGCCGGGGGTGCACAGGCCCAGGAAGTGCTGCTGCTCGGCGCCGAAGATGTTGACCATGGCGTAGGGCACGTCGGCGGCCTGGGCCAGGTGCTGGGCGAGGGCATCCAACTGCGGGTCGGGGCCGGTCAGGCCCAGGGCGTGGAGCACGGCGTCACGGTCGAGGGGGTGGGGGGCCGTCTCGTGCTGTGGCGGCGGGGCGGGATGGGTCATGGGCGGGCTCCAGGTGTGGCGGCGCGGCGCAGGTGCAGGCTGTGGCTGACCAGGCTGATCAGGGTGGTGCGGGCGGAGGGGTAGCGGCGGACATCGCACGTGATGACGGGGACGGCAGGGGCCAGGCGCAGGGCGTGGCGGACTTCGTCGGGGCAGTAGCGGTGGGCGCCGTCGAACTCGTTGACGGCGATGATGAAGGGCACCTGGCGCTGCTCGCACCAGGTGACCGTGTGGAAGGAGGACGCCAGGCACCGGGTGTCGACGAGGACCACGACGCCGAGCGCTCCGAGCAGCAGGTCATCCCACAGGTAGTCGAAACGGTCCTGGCCCGGGGTGCCGAAGAGGTAGAGGACCATGTACCGGGGGCTGGTGAAGGTGATCTTCCCGAAGTCCATGGCCACGGTCGTGGTGGTCTTGTCCGTCGCGTTGTCGAGATGGTCGGTGGCGGTGCTGGCGGTGGTGAGCAGCTCCTCCGTGCGCAGAACACCGGTCTCGCTGAGGGTGTCGACCAGCGTGGTCTTGCCGACCCCGAAGCTACCGGCGATGACAATCTTCAAGTCGAGCGGAGCAGACGTGGTCCCGGGCTCGTCAGTGGCTGTTGAGCAGGCCTTCAAGTACCGCCTCCAGTAATGGGACTTCGGGGGCCGTGGGGCCGTCGGGGTTGACCAGCAACAACGCGCCCGCGTCGATCAGGTCGCTGGCCAGGACTTTGACCGCCTGCACCGGTTGCCCCAGGCGGCCGGAGAGCTCCGATACCGCCTGGGCGCTGGCGCTGCAGTGCAGCAGCAGGGCGTCGTGTTCGGCGGTGGTGTGCAGCGGCCGGGTGGCGGGTCTGGTGATCAGCGTGCTGGACAGGTGCAGCGTGTATTTCGGACGGGTGCGTCCTGCCGTGATCAGATACGGGCGCACGTCGCCCAGGATGCTGCTGGTCCAGCCGCCGCCGGCCGCCATGTCACTGCTCCAACTGGCGCATGCCGTTGCGGGGGGCGCCCAGCCGGAGGATGCCGTTTCGGCGGGCGGCCACGACCAGCTGCTCATCCAGGCCGGTGACGAACCGGGCCATCTCGTGGCCGACCTGGCCCGGGTGAGCATCGTGCCCGGTCATGACGGTCAGGAGGGTGCCGACGGCTTCCTTGTCCGCCAGCCCGGCGCCCATCACGAAGCAGAAGCCGTCATCGTGCTCGACGGCGACCTGCCGCACCCCGCCGGGGCAGTCCTTGAACAGCTGGCGGGCCGCCGAGCGGATGCCGGTGCAGGCAGCGGCGCCGTCGTCGGCATCGGCCACACTCCGATTGCAGAAGGCGAGCTTGAGACCGTCGCCGGTCGACAGCAGCGCCCACTGCGCCCCGGGGATCTGCTGGACGAGGGCTTCCAGCAACTTCGCCAGCTTCTCCCGGGCGTGTGCCGTGTCGAGGTCGGTGGGCTCAGCGTGCACGGTGGTCCTCCTGCATCGGGTGCGGGGCGGGGGTATCAGAGGTCTCGGGCTCGGCCGCCGGTGCTTCCGGGGGCTCGGGCTGCGGGGTGCGGGGGGTGCGTGACGTGAAGCTGGCCATCAGCCCGCCGGTCGGCTGACCGTGCGGCTCTTGCGGCGGCCTTGTGGCAGGCGCCGCGGCAGCGGAAACGTCCCGGCGGGGAAGCGCGGGCCGGCCGTCGCTGAGGGGCCTTGGAGGTGCTGCCTGCTCCTGGGGTGCAGGTGTGTTCCGGGGCTGTTCCTCCGGGTGTCCGGCGGATGAAGCGGCGCCGGGCAGGGCAGGGCGCTGCTCTGCCCGTGCCGGCAGTCCCCTCGATTCATTACGTGCGGGCGTGGGGGCTTCGGCGAGCAGGGCGGCCGGCAGGACCACGATGGCCTGGGTACCGTCCGTGATGTTCGGCCGCAGCTCGATCGTGATGCGGTGGCGCTGGGCCAGCAGCGCGGCCACCAGCAGGCCGAGGGTTCCTTTACGCAGGCGGACACGGGGGTCCTCGGCTTCCGGGGCGGTCAGCAGCCGGTTGAGCGTCTCGTACTTGCCCGGCGACATCCCGGTGCCGCTGTCGATCACCCGGATGACGACACCGTCCTTCGTCTGACGGGTGTGGACCTCCACCCGTTCTGTGGAGAACCGCGTCGCGTTCTCCATCAACGCGGCCAGCAGATGCACGAGGTTGGGGCTGACGTAGCCCAGCACTGCCGTGGACACCGGTGCCTGGGCTATCCGCACCCGGGCGTAATCGTGGGTTCCGGAGGCGGCGCGGCGCAGGGCCTGCATGAGGGGGACCGCCTCGCAGTCACGGGCGGGCAGGTTGCCGCCGAGCACCAGCAGGCTTTCCACGAGTCGTCGCATCTGCGTCAGAAGGTGGTCGATGCCGTACAACCCGTGCAACAAGTCCGGGTCCTCCAACGGCCGCTCCACCTTTTCGATGTCCTGGATGGCACGGTTGACCAGGCCTTGCAGGCGCGGGGCGATGGAGTTGAACAGCTCGGCCAGCTCCGCCTGCGGGCTCAGCTGCTGATGGGTATGGGCCGCCGTCGTCAGCACCGCCTGCCACGCCTCGGTGGATGCCCGCTCCAAGGCGGCCTTGAGATCGACGATGATGTCGCCCGTGCGCGGTTTGACCCGCGGAGGTTCGTAGTCGACCCGCACGGTGCCGTGGCTGGCCTGCTCGAGGGCCCACTGCACGTGGGCGCGGCCGCCTTCGATGAGCGGCATCACGCCGTCCAGGGAATGCAGCAGTTCGCTGACCCTCTTTTGCGCGGCATCACGCTCGGCACGGAGCTCTTTAGCACGCGTTGCGGTCTCGCGGGTGCGGACAGCGGTCCACCCCAGCACGCCTGCGGCCGCCGTGCAGGAGATGACGACGCTGCCCGTGCCCGGCAGGAGCCCCAGGGTGTCGACGAGCCATCCGCTGCCGACCGCCGCAGCCGCCAGCGCGGCCGCGGACCTCGCCGGAGGAAGACGCAACGGGGCCTCGGTGCCAGCGAAGTCCGAAGGGGCCACAGCGTGGGCGGCACGGTCAGACACGACCCACCTCGCCACGGGATACGCCGCGCCTCCGGGCGCGTGGAAGACACCGGTACAAGCCGGCGGATGCGGGCATCGCTGCCACGAAAACGACTCCAGACGTAGGGGGAGAGCAGGAACTGCGCAGCACGGGCAGGAGGCCTGAACTGGCCAATCGGTGCTTTGCGTTGACCTGAGGGGGAATATCGTTGTGATCAGCGAACCGCGAAGCGATGCGTCGGGCTACCCGGCCGTCAACGCGGATGCCGTCAAAGGCGTCAAAGATCATTACGGCACCGAGGGATGCACCATGGCGCGCACGCGTAACAACATGCTGGCGGTAGTCATCAAAGAAACGGGCTGGTCGCAGTCGCAAACAGCCGCCCACGTCGTCCGCGTCGCCACCGAAGCGGGCGCTACGCACGCGATGACGGTGACGCGCTCGCACATCGCCATGTGGATCAGTGGCACCTGTCCGGGGGAGCAGGCCACGCATATCGTGTGTGAGACGCTCTCGCGGCGGCTCGGACGTCTCGTGACGCCGGCACACATCGGGCTTGCGCCCGCTGCGGCGGCGGATTCGGCTGCGCTCAGCTGGGACGTCGGCACGAACGTCGTGGCTGCGCTGGTCGATCTCGGGGACGCGTACATGGACATGAACCGCCGGCAGATACTGCAGAGGTCTGCCTATTCGCTGGCCGGAGCGGCGCTTCCGCCGGACGCTTGGTGGCCACAGACCCTGCAGGCCGCGCAGAGCCGCCAGGCCGTCTCCCGGCTCACCATCACCAGCGCCCACGTGGACAGCGCGCGTGAGGCGATGCGGTTCTACAGCCGCCAGGACCAGCGACTGGGCGGCCACGCCGGCCGCGACGCCCTCCTGGCCTACCTCCGTTCCGACATCGCCGCCTATCTGCAAGCCCGTTTCCCCGGCGAACAATTGCGCCGACGCATGTTCGCGGCCGCAGCCGAACTGGTCTACCTGGCCGCCTGGCAGGCCTTCGACTCCTCCGAGCACGCCATTGCCCAGCGCACCTTCGACCTCGCCCTGCGCCTGGCCGCCGAAGCCGGTGACGCCCCCCTGGCCGGACACATCCTGCGGGCCGCGGCCCACCAGGCCGTCGACCTCGGCCACCCGACGCGGGCGCTGGACCTGGCCACCGGCTCCGTGAACCAACGGCGCTACTGCCTGGCGAGCCCACGGGAAAAGGCGCTGCTGGGCGTGGTGCACGCCCGGGCTCTGGCCGCGAACCGTGACAAGGCCGCGTCGCTGGCCGCTCTGCGGCGCGCCGAAGACGACCTGAGCCGCGCCGACGGCGAGGAGCCCGAACGCGTCGTCTTCTTCGCTGAGGCCTCGCTCGCCCACGAGACGGCCTGCACCCTGCGCGACCTGGGCGACTTGAAGGGCGCCGAAGCCGAATTCCGGCGCAGCGTCCGCACCCGGGCCCTGCCCACCTCGGCGCGCACGCACGTGGTCACCCTCGGGTACCTGGGTGACGTCCAGGCCCGCCAGGGACACCTCGACCTGGCCTGTGCCACCTGGTCGACCGCCCTGGACACCATGGCCGGCATCCAGTCCGGCCGGGTCCGCGAGACGGTCGTGCGGATGCGCCGTGCCCTGTCCCCGCTGCGCCAGCGCGGCGGCAGCGTCGCCGCCGAGCTGGACGAACGCGCACGGGAGGTGCTGCGCGGCGTAGGCTGACGCGGCCATGGCGGCGGTGCGGCGCCCAGCGCACCGCTCAGCGTTCCACCTGCGAGAACAGATGGGGGACAGCTCGTGTCCGAGCAGTTCATCACGGTGCCGGTGATCGGAAGGGTCGTCGGTGGCCACACCGGACGCCTCGACGACTACAAGGGAGGCGTGGAGTCGATCATCCGCCTCAACGACGATTACCCCGTCGAGACGCTCCAGGGCATCGAGAAGTTCAGTCACCTTCAGGTGATCTGGCACTTCAGCGAGGGTTCCCCGGAGGATGTGGCGCTGCACGCCCGTAGCCCGCGCGACAATCCGGCCTGGCCAGCCACGGGAACCTTCGTGCACCACAACCACCGACGGCCGCCCCGCCTGGGGACCTCGTTCCCGCGGCTGCTGCGGGTCGACGGCCTGGACCTGCATGTGACCGACCTGGACGCCGACGACGGCACGCCCGTCATCGACGTCGTGGCCGCCTTCCGGGAGATGCTGCCGCGCGGCCCGGTGGTCCAGCCGTCCTGGCCGACGGAGATGCTGGCCGCCTACTGGGCCGACGCCGGCGAACGGCCGCACGACCAGTAGAAACGGGCCAGCAGCTCCGTGACGGGTGGGGCGTCGCGCCGACCGGGCGCTGGCGCAGGACGCCGTTTCGGAGGGACAGCCACTGGTGCGGAGCCGCCGCGGCAGGCACCAAGGCGACCCTGCGGCATTGCGGCCGCAGCAGGCAGCGCCGTACGGCGCGGCGGGATTGAGGCGGACAGTCATACAGCGGCCCCGGCCGGCATCCGTGCGCCGAGGTAGGCGGCGATGGCACCCCCGCTGTAACCGTAGAAGCGGCCGAGCATGGCATCGTCCCACGAGGCAGGAGCACGCTCGCCCCACCGCACGACATGATGGGTGTCGGCACCGGCGTCCTTCTCGCTCACCAGTGCCGCGCCGCCCACGACAGGCGACATGAGCGCCCCGGCAAGAACCGCTCGGGCCAGGACAGTCGACGACGGCCGTCGGTGACGCGAGGACGGGGTGGCGTGTGGGGGCGGAGTGTGGGCACTCATCGATTCCTCGAGGCGGCAGGCGAGGGGACGGGAACTGGGAGGTCCGCCGTGGCGGCTGTGGCGCCACCGGGTGCTGCGCTGGTGTGCGGCTGGTCGCGGCGAGCGGCGCCCTGGCCGGTGAGCTGGCGCCGGAAGCGTTTGAGGTACTTGGTCAGCAGGCGCTGGCTGTGGTCGTTGTCGGCTGCGGCTTCGAGGGCGTTGGTGATCAACTGGTGGCGGGAGTGGCAGCTGGCGGGAGGGCCGTTGAGGTAGGTGGGGTGCCCTTGCTCAACGACGTAGAGCGGTTGGTCGAAGTCGTACAGGGTCAGCTCGCACAGCTGCTCCGCAAAGCCCACGGCGTTCTTCGGCGTGATCAGAAGCCGCACTTCGTCGCGTTCGACGATCTCCTGCAGGTAGGCGATCTGCTCCGCCTTGACGGCCGGGCTGCCCGCCAGTTCGCTGAGCACCGTCTCGTCCAGGACCACGAGGAACGACGCGCAGACGGGCAGCAGGCGGCTGCCGGAGCTGACCTGCTCTTCCCTGTCGCCCGCGGCGTTCTTCAGGGCCTGGGCGTAAGCCGGGGTGCGCAAGATTGCGGGCAGCTGAGAGGGGGCGCAGAGGCGTATCGCGCTGGCGGAGTATTCGAAAAGATGCAGCCGCTCGTCACCACCGGGAGCGCGGTCGGTCAGTGTGTGCGGATCCGGGGACGGCATGAGCCATGCCTGCAGGCCGCGGACGATGTTGTAGTCCACGATGCCGCAGCGCAGCAGGACCGTGGACAGGTCCTCTGCCGTGGCAGGCCTGCGGGCTCGTTCCAGGTCGGCGATCCAGTGCGGCTGCCGGCCGAGCGAGGCCGCCAGATCCCGCCGTGTCCAGCCGCGGCCGGTGCGCAACGCCTGTATATACAGGGCGATCAGGACGTCGGCGACCGGTGGAGCATCGGCCGGGGCCAAGGGAGAGGAAGTGGGGGACATGAAGGAGCCGTTCAGTCAGAAGGGGGCGGTATGAGGACAGCGAAGGTCAGGAGAACCGCGGGGCGAGGACGGGCCTATACCGAGGGAGCAGGCTGCGGGGCGGACGCGGTGGTCCGGCTGGGGCCGTCGATCATGTGCGGGAAGTGCTTGAAGTCGGCGTTGCCGCCGGAAAGGATCACGCCCACGGGGCCGTCCGGCAGGCGCTGCGGGTAGGCGAGCAGTGCGGCGAGGGCCACCGCTCCCGAGGGCTCGGCCACTTGCCCGAAGCGCCGCGCCAGCATGGCCGTGGCCTGGGTGATGGCCGCTTCGGAGACGGTGATCACCTGGGTCAGGCGTTGTCGCAGGATCTCGAACGGCAGGCGGGCCGGATACTGGCGCAGGCACCCCGCGCCGGTGGAGGGCCCGCGATCGGCAAGCCGCCGCCCGACACTCAGCGAGCTCAGCGTGCCAGCAGATGTTTCCGGCTCGACCCCGATGACGCGGACCCCAGGGTGGCACTGGGCCACCAGGGCGGTGCCGGCGGCCAGGGCTCCGCTGCCCAGCGGGACCAGCAGGGTCGTCAGATGTGGGGCGTCTTCCATCATCTCCAGCGCCACCGTTCCGGCTCCTCTGATCAGGTCCCGGCTGCCGTCGGGGCTGATCAGGGTGCGGCCCTGGGCCAGCAGCGGGCGCAGCAGGGCTTCGGCCGGTTCGTCCGGCTGGTGGGTTATGACGGTGGCGCCGAGCGCGGTGATGGCGCTGCGGGTGGAGTCGTCGGTGTCAGCCGGGAGGACTGCGGTGACCGGGGCGTCGAGCAGATGCCCGGCCAGGGCCAGGGCGATGGCATGGTTGCCGCCCGAGGCTGTGGCGACGCCGCGGAGGCGGTCGAGCCGCCGTAATCGGGACACGGTCAGGTAGACGCCGCGGAGCTTGAAGGAGCCGGCGCGTTGGGTGTTCTCCGCCTTCACATAGACCGGGCGGCCCAGCAGGGCATCGGCCTCGGGCGAGCGGAGCAGCGGGGTACGCTCCACGACACCCCGCAGCACCGGTGCCGCGCCCACGATGTCGTGGAAGGACAGATGATTCATGCCCGGTCCTGCGGCGGAGTCCAGTACGTCCATGGTCATCGCTGATCCTCGGTGGTAGGGGGAGGGACCGGTGGGCCGGCCCCGCCCGGGCCCCGCACGGGGGTGCGGGGGGGGGGAGCCCGAAACCAGGCCCCCCCCCGGGCACCGCCCCGAACCCCCCGCA
>NZ_JBHWHY010000012.1:43331-186052 GCF_042732265.1 Streptomyces sp. NPDC059788
CATACAGCCCCGCTCCCCCGGCGTATACCAGTCCTTCCTCGGTCATCGCTGTTCCTCGGTGGGCGGGGGTGGCCCCGGTGCCCGGCCGCGGCCGGGCACCGGAAGGGTGGAGCGGAGGGCGGAAGCCTTCACCAGGGCACGCCGCGGTGCAGCTCCGCGAACCCGTCGCTGACGGCCGCGTCGACCGCGTGCCGGATGCGCGACCCCTGCCCCGGCTGGGTGTAGTCCGTGAGGTAGTCGGTGCCGGGCGGGTCGCTGGGCCGCCGGCCGAGGGTGAGCCACCGAAAGCACGCGAGTTCCGGCTGCTTCTCCCCTGGGGCCTTGGGCGGCAGCATGATGGGCACGCCGTCTTCCAGAACCCCGGCGTCATAGATGTGGTTCTGGCAGGCCTTTCGGCCGGTTGTTTCCTCGGCGTCGGTGTAGTCGACCGCGACCAGGCGCATAAGCGGCAGCCGCAGTCCGGTCTCGCGCAGCAGGTGGCGCGCGGCGGCCACCCGCGGCGGCTCGCCCGGTTCCGTCTGCCCGCCGACCAACTGGCAGCTGCGCTCGGGGTCGTCGGCGTAGTTGGGCTGCACCACCCCGACCTGCCCCAGGTGACCGGCGCGGCGGATCACGACGAGACCGGATAGGCGGTGTGTCATCTGGGTGGGATCAGACATCAGTTCTCCGTAGGTCGTTGATCTTGCGCGGCGAGGCTGGCTGATCACTGTCGTGGGGCTGGAGTGGGGGCGGTGTCCCGGCCGTGGCAGGGGCCGCAGACACACGGCCGGGACACCTGGCGCAGTCCCCCTCCAACTGCGCCGTCCGCGCGGGCGGGACGGGAGACCCGCGCGGAAGCCGGTCAGCTCTCACCGTCCTTCGCGGAGGCCAGGGCGAGGCCCAGCACGGTGACCACGAAGGCCGTCACCATCAGCAGCAGCACCCATCCGGCCGGGACCGCGAGCAGGGCGGTAAGGCGGCTACGCATCACCGGGCCCCCGGTTGACGACCGGCAGCTCGGGCAGGGGCCGGGGCTGGCTCTGGAGCAGGTAGGTGTGCGGAAGAGAGCTCGCGACGGCCTCCCACCCGTCCTCCCGCGCGAGGACCCTGTGCTGGAGCCGGTCGCTGAACACCGTGCCACGCAGCCACTGCACCTGCGGCCGGCAGCGGGCGTAGTCCCGCAGCCAGCACGTGATCCACCAACCGACCTCGCTGTACTGGGGGGCGGGGTGGGTGTAGAGGCCGCTGAGCATCAGAGCCGGCTCTATGCGGTGGCCCGCGCTCCACCCGATGCCCGCGGTCCGGTCGAGCACCGCGGTGCAGCCCAGCACCGTGTCGTCCTGGCAGAACACCCAGGCCATCGGCCCGCCCAGATCATCGCGGGCGCCGATCAGGTCGAGGGCGGACGGAGTCGGCGTCACGCAGTTGACCCCGCGGCGGCGCAGCGCCTCCGTCCGCGCGGTGACCAGTTCCTCGACGGCGCGGCGGTCGCCTGCGGTGGCCTCACGCATGGTGAAGGACCGGACCTCGCCGCGTCGAAAGCGGAGCTGGTCGCAGAATGACGTGATGGCCTGCGGTGCGGCCTGGGCACTCGCCGGGATGCCAGGGGGCTGTGGCTGGTGCGTACTGACGGGCAAGTCCGCGAACATCGCTGTTCCTGTCGGCAGGCGGGTGGGGCGGTCTCGTACTGATCCAGGCCGCGGCAGGCCGGGAGGTGGGCGGGGCCCGGCCACGGGGGAGGTGGACGGGCCCCGCCGGCCGCCCGCCTCGGGGGCGACGGACGGCAGCTCAGGGGCCGGGGTGCTCATGTGCCGCCCGACGACAGGTGCGAGGAGCCGACGCCGAGCGCCGACGAACTCTCCTCGGCTCCGTCCGGCTCGATGACCAGCATCTCTACCCGGCACCGGGTCAGCAGCCGGTCCAGCTCGGCGCGCTCCGACGCGCCGACGGCCACGTCCTCAACGCAGCGCACGACCAGAACTTCGGCCTCTCCGGCCTCGATCAGCGGCTTGATGCGCTGGTCCCAGCGGGGGCGGGAGGACGGCGGCACGTCCGGCACACCGCCGCGCCGCTGGTCGCCGAGGGCAAGGCGCACCACCAGCCCACGCCCGCGGACGCGGTCGCGGAGCCGGCTGACAACCAGGTGTGGTGGAACAGCGGTGGTGCGGGCATAGACCAGGGCCCGTCGAGGAAGAGGCTGATAGCTCATGCCGCCTCCTTCGACGCTGAAGTCTGGCGGGGCCAGAACGCGTCGAGCACGACCGGCAGGTGGTCGGACAGAGTCCGGGCCCGCGGCGTGTCGTAGGTGTAGTACGTCCGAACGTGCAGGCCGTGTACCAGGGCGTAGTCCAGGCACCAGGCCACGGGCTCGTTCGCGTACCAGTAGCCGACCGTGGCAGCTCTTTTGACCCCGGTCAGGTCCTGAGGGTCTTGCCAACCGGAACTGAGCAGCACCTGCAGCGCCCGCTGGTCTACGCCACCGAACGCGCCGTCGGGCAGAACCAGCCGGTAGCGCGAGTGCAAGTTCTTCGGGACGAGGTCCCAGCTCTCCGGCTCCCGGTCCGGGATGTTCAGGTCGCCCAGGAGGAGGCCTCGGGGCGGCACGCCGGGGAACTCGCCGGCGAAGTCGGTCATCCACCGCGCTTCGGCCAGCCGCGTGTCCCCGTCGGTCCAGCTCTGATGCGTCCCCAGGACGAGGACATCGTCACGGTCGTCCACCGCGTCGGCGGGCCGCAACACGGCGCGGATCAGAGCGTGATGAAACATCTCCTCGGCCCGTCGCTCCCACCCGAGCACACGGAATCTCGACGGCCGGTACAGCAGCGCCGTGTGATTCTGGACGGGCTTTCTGCCCAGGCGGGAGCGCAGCATGGCGACGGGCTCCATGTCCAGCCGCCGCGCCATCCACCAAAGGCGCCGATGGTAGGTCTCCTCCCACCGGAAGCACTCCGGCAGGCACAGGATGTCGGGGCGCAGGCTGGTGAGGACCTCGGCCTGCCCGAAGAGCCGTTCCGCGCTGTCCCCGTCCAAGCCACCGTTGAGCACGTTCCACACCACGGCCCGTACCGAGGTGCCCGGCCGGTCCGCTCCAGCGCCAACAAGGGCGGCGGCTTGGCTCGCCTCCGGAGTTGCAGCCTGGTTCAGACGGCCGATCACGGGGGAACTGTGCAGTACGGCCGGAGACGACAGTCGGGGGCCTGCGGCGTCGGTGAGGCTTGCACCGGGTGCGAAGAGCGGGCGCCCGCAAGTGGCGAGCCGGACTCGTGTGGAGAGGCTCACGCCGCCGCAACCTCCGTTCGATCCAGCGCCCGGTGCGGCGCTATGACGCGGCCGTCCGGCAATAGCTCACCCGTGTCATCGAACGCCAGTACGCCGTTGCAGCGCAGCCCCCATCCCTGTTCGTGGTGATAGCTGATCAGGTGTGCCGCCTCCCGGTCCGCGCTCTCAGCGGGCGGGCACGGCGGGTGGTGCAGACACAGATGGGCGGTGCGCTGCGACATGGGGGTGTCCTCGGCATCGACAAGGGACGGGGAACGGGTGCACAGGCCGAGTCGGCACGATCGGTCTGCCGGGGGATCGTCAGCGGCAGCTTTTGGCTGCCGTGGACAATCACGACGTGGCGGACTGCTCGTGGTGGCCGGCGGGCATCGGCCGCCGGTGTACGCGCCGGCGGTTAACGCCCGCCCTGGCTTCGGCCGAGGCGGCGAATGCGCTGACCAGTACTTAAGCGCCTTGAGCAGTGCGTGGCTAGAGGTATCGGCGGTTGTTCGGTTGTTCAGGCGTAGGCATGGATTTCACACGCCCTTCAGAGACGGCCGGAACACCGCGACCGTAGGAGGCCGACCTGTCCTCTGAGGTCGTGGCCAGCGGCACCGCAGAGCCGTCCCAGGCGCGCCGCGGTTTCAGGGCACGGCGCCGTACCGTGGCTGAACTGCGGTTTTGTTCATCCTGTGCGATGCGCCAGAGCGCTCACCTCGTGGCCCAACGAGCAGACCGACCGCGCGCGCAGGGCGGGTCGCAGGGCAGGCAGGGTGGTTGTTTAGGCGTAGGCATGAATCGTACGGTCCAGTAATGGAGAAAATGGCGCGCCAAGAAATTCTCGACTTTGTCGACAATCCGCTGGGGATCGCCGGGCGAGGCTTCGTCGTCACCGGGGGAAGCCGCGGCCTCGGCCGTGAGATTGTCCAGTTGCTCGCCGCTGCCGGCGCCCGTGTGGCGACGTGTGCCCGCACCGAAGACGATCTGCGCGCGCTGCAAAAGGACGTAGCGGCAGACGGCGGCCGCCTCTACACCGAGGCGCTCGACGTCACAGAACCGGCCGTCCTGGAAGCCTTCGTCGACCGGGCGGCGGACCGGTTCGGCCGGCTGGACGGTGTGGTGGCGTGCGCCGGGGGCGCCCGCGGGGCAAGCCTGGGGGACGCCGAAACCGCCGACTGGGCCGCTACGTTCGCGATCAATGTCCTGCACACCCAGCGGCTGCTGAAAACCGCAGCGCCTCATCTATCCGCGGCCGGTGGCGGCTCCGCGGTACTGATCTCCTCCATCAACGGATGGAAACCCGCGCCGCGGGCCCAGTACGGCGCGGCCAAGGCCGCGCTGATCAGCATGGCCGGTTCGCTGGCGAACGAACTCGGCCCTCAGGGCATCCGGGTGAACGCGGTCTCTCCCGGCTCCATGCTCATCCCCGGGCGCCGCTGGGCACGGATGCGGGCCGAGGAGCCAGATGCCTTCGCCCGGTTCGCCGCGCAGGTGCCGTCCGGAGAACTGGTGACGCCGCAGGAGGTAGCCCGCGTGGTGGCGTTTTTGCTCTCGCGCTGGTCCAGCGGCATGACCGGCGCCCACGTCGTCGTGGACCGGGGGCAGAACAGCCCCACCCCGGAGGGGTACTGACCTTGCCTTCAGGAGGCGCGGCGCAAGACCGGCTTCGCGATGTGCAGGAAGTACCTGACTGCTGGCTCCTTGCACCGGGTCTGCAGACGTAAGCCGAAGTCCTGCAGCGCCTGCACCGAGCGCTGGCTGCGGACGGTCTCCAGGCTGGTGAGTGCGGAACGGGCCGAGGCCAGGGCCTCATCCAGCCGGTCCTGCTGCAGGTAGGCGGTGGCCAGTACCGACTGGCTGATCGCCTTCCGGCGACGGCGGTCGGGATTGGCGCGGACCGACTCCGCCGCCATCTGTTCCGCCCGATGGGCCTGGCCCAGGTCGCGGTAGGCGCAGGCGGCCTCCGCCTCAAGGTAGTGGTGGTCGAGGTAGCGCACCCAGGCCGACTCCTGGTCCACGCCCGCGCTCTGCTCCAGGACGGACTCGGCCGCCCCCAGCGCCCGGTGGGCCTCGTCACCGTGCTGCTGTGCGGCATGACCGCGCGCCAGCATGGCGTACAGCCGCATCAGTCCGAGGGGGCTGCCGGCGTCCTTCGCGGTCTGCAGGCCGGCCCGGGCGAGGTAGACCCCGTCCTCCGGGTGCCCCAGGCTCGTGGCCAGGTGGGACAGCCCCGCAAGGATCTGGCCCGCCAGCACCAGGTCGCCACCCTCCTGGCACAGACGCAGCGCCTGCACCATGTAACGCTGAGCCAGTCCGTACTCTCCGCAGTCGTAACTGCTCCAGCCGGCCGTCGCCCCCAGCTTGGCGGCCGCGGTGAACAACGGGGCCCGCTCCGTGCCTCGCACGCCCCGGCGCAGCAGCGGCAGGACTTCCAGGTTCAGGTACGTGAGGATGCTCGTCCGTACGCCCCCGCCGCCGTAGGCATTGTCCATCTGGTCGAACATAGAGATCGTCGCGTAGACCTTGCCCACACGCTCACTGGTGGAGACTGCGGCAAGGGCCGGCGCCTCCGATTCAGCCTGTTCCCAGGCCCACAACAGCCAGCTGCGCTGAGGGGCTGGCAGCGCGCTGCTGACGAAGGGGACAGCCCCCAGCAATGCCCGGCGGCTGACGTCCTCGGTCGACAGCTCCGACAGGGTGTGCAGGGTCTCGCTCAGATTCTCGCGGTAGAGCAGCGAGCGGATCACGACCGGCGCGCATTCGTCGGCAGTGGTGAAGCCGAGATCTTGCGGCTGGACCGCCCGGCCCAGCCGTTCGCTGAGCGCCTCGGCGATGAACCAGACGGTGTCGGCACGCGGGGGCATGCCCTTGATCCAGCGGGACACCGAGCCCTTGTCATACTTCGTCACCTGCCCCTGGCGGCGCGCCAGACGGTTCACGTGCGTAGCGAGCGTCTCGTACGTGCATCCGGCCTCTTCGAGTGCGGCGGCAAGCTCCACGTTGCCCGTGGAGGTCTTGCCCGCGTCGGAAGCCTGCCCCTTCCTCGCCATGACCAATCGCACTCCATACCGCTCTTCGGGCAGACGTTCGACTATCTCTCGTCCGCTACGCCGCTCAGCGATAGCGGAGGGTGGGCGGCGGGGCAGCTTGCGGCGGACCCCCCCCCAGCACCCCGACCAGAAACGGTCGTGATGCGCATCACCGGTCACTATGCTCGCTGAACATCACAAGTGGCAACCGCACGAGCTGATAATCTCAGCATGAGCGGTAGCACAACTGTTGCAGCGTCAACTAGCCTCGTGTGCAGAGATGTTGACGAGCGAGAGGGGGCGTCGTGGGGGACACAAGATCGTCAAGCGCACCAACGTTCTGGCGCATCATCCTGGGGCGACGGCTGACCGACCTGCGTGAGCGTGCTGGCAAGTCACTGGAAGAGGCCGCCAGGGAGATCGGTGCATCGCCCATGACCATCCGAAGAATGGAAAAGGCGGAATCCAGCTTCCGGCACGCCAACGTACGCGTACTCCTGGAGTTCTACGGGCTTCCGACCGCAGAGGCTCGCGACTTCACGACCTTGGTCGACCAGGCGAACGAACCTGGCTGGTGGTATCGCTTCCGCGATGTCGTGCCGACCTGGTTCAGCCCATATGTGGCCCTGGAGGACGCCTCCAGTCTCATTCGTACCTATGAACCCCATTACGTCCCGGGCCTGCTGCAGACTGAGGACTATGCTCGCGCCGTCCTCAGCGAAGGCCGGCACCGAACCAGCGACGAACTTGAACGCAGGGTCGCGGTGCGCACCAAGCGCCAAGACCTGCTGTTCCGTGAAGATGCCCCCACTCTGTGGGCCCTCATGGAAGAGAGCGTTCTGCACCGCCCTGTCGGAGAGCCCGACGTCATGCGCGCACAGCTCCAGCGGATCCTGGACCTCTCGCAGCGGCCGAACATCAGAGTGCAGATCCTGCCGCTGGGCATCGGAGCCCACCCGGGGGCCTTCGGCCCGTTCACCTTCCTCCGGTTCAAGGTGCAGGAACTGCCTGACGCCGTCTATGTCGAGGCCTTGACCAGCGGGGAGTTCAGAGACCGGGACGTCGACGTGGCCAGCTACCTGGAGACGCTGGACCGCATGACGGTCCGAGCGGCCAAAATCGGAGAAACACGAAAAATGCTCGAACAAGCCATTAATGAGGGCAAATGAGTAACAACGTCTCTATACGTAACGGCATGCCGGCCAGTGACCTCGGCGCTGAAGGCTGGCACAAGCCGTGGAGCGGCCCGAACGGCGGCCAGTGCGTGGCAGCAATGCCCCTCTCAGACGGCTCTGTGGCACTCACGCAGACCGCCGACCCTCACAGCCCCGCGCTCGTCTACACCCAGGAGGAGTTCCGCGCCTTCGTCGCGGGCGTCAAGGCCGGTCAGGCCGACTTCCTCCTGTAACTCCCCACCTGCCCGCCCACCGGCGTACCCCGCCCCGCTCACCGACGGACGGACCCATGACACTGCCCGGCCAGCCCGCTCACCGCATCGACACCAGCAAGGCACACTCCGCCCGGCTCTACGACTTCTACCTGGACGGCAAAGACAACTACCCGGTCGACTGGGAAGCGGCCGATAAGGTACTGAAAATCCACCCGCACATGCGGACCGTCGCCCAGGCCAACCGCGCATTCATGCACCGCAGCACCCGCTGGCTCGCCACCGAAGCCGGCATCCGTCAGTTCCTCGATATCGGCACCGGCATCCCCACCCAGCCCAACCTCCACCAAGTCGCCCAGGAAGCCGCACCCGACGCACGCATCGCGTACGTCGACAACGACCCGATTGTCCTGCGTCACGCCGAAGCGCTGATGACCAGCACGGAACAGGGCCGCACCACATACCTGCATGCAGACGTCACCGACCCGCAAAGCATCCTCGACGACGAAGAACTCTCCACGGTCCTTGACCTGAGCCGCCCCGTCGCGCTGTCCCTCAACGCGCTGCTGCACTTCGTGCCGGACGCCAAGCATCCCTACGCCATCGTCCAGAGCCTGGTCGACGCCCTCGCCCCGGGCAGCTTCCTGGCCCTGTCGCACTGCACCGGCGACTTCCTCCCAGGCATCTGGAACCTGCTCGTCGACATCTACGCGGAACAGAAGATCGACGCTCAGGTCAGGTCCAAAGAGGAGGTGCTGCGCTTCTTCGACGGCCTTGACCTCGTCAGCCCCGGCGTCGAGGTGGCGCACCGTTGGATGCCGGACACGCCCACCAGCCTCAAGGACGTCGAGGTCTCCCTGTACGCGGGCGTAGCGATGAAGCGATAGGAGGCGGGAGCCGGGGACGCGCCAGAGAGGCTACGGAGCTGCGCGCCGTGCGGTCGCGGCCATCGGGCCAGCCCGAGAGTTCACGTATACGACAGGCCGGCCCCGGGCCGCCACGACGGCCGGATGCTTCCCAGCGCACGTTTCCCTTGCAGACGTAGCGGACACCAAGACGCGGTTGTTGATTGTGAGGCCGGCACAGGTGCGCTGGCGGATGGGGCCCTTCTGGAGGCCACACGGGGCAGTCCAGGGGGGAGCGCGAGGGCGGCCTCTGATGCCGCCCTCGCGCTCTTTGGGGAAGGCGGGCTTGGACGACGGCAGCAAGCGTGACCGTCCAGCCCTACCAGGTCATCGCCGGTGGCGAGCGTGCGCGCTGGCTGTTGTGGCGACTACGAACAGGGCGGCGCCGAAGAACGCGCCCGGCGCAGCCGCTCGGTGACCCCCATCGAGATCGCCGCCGTCATGGACCGCAGCCCCTGGAAACACACCCGCGAGGATCTGCAGGGCCGCAAGACCACAGATGGCACTGCCCGCCCATGGCCAAGCCGGCCCGCCCCTGCCTGGGACAGGACAAACAGCCGGAACTGGCCACCGCCTTCGCCGCGAGCCACCCGCAGTACCGCCTTGTCGCTACCGGATACTGGCACAACCGCGAGCGTCTGTGGCAGCGGCGCGAGGGACAGGTGCTGCGCGCCAGGCTGCGTGAGGACGGCTGCCCCTCCCTCCTGTGACGCCCCCCGGTTTTATGCAGTGGGACAGCGGCCTGATCTCTGCAGTGGTCGTCACCGTCGGCGAGGGCTCTGTAAGCCGTTTCCTGCAGGCAGCAGACGACAGTGCCCCGCCGACGCCCTACACGGACACGGAGCTGACCAGCGACCTCATCGACGGTGGCCGGATCTACGCGATCAGGCCCGCGAGGCTATGCGCGGCATCGGCGATCGCGAACTGCGCGCGCACTACAACCTAATCCCCTGAAGGTCACACCGACGTGACGACTTCTTCGGCGCGGTGCTCGCCCGGCCCCGAGGAACGCCTACGCCGCACGTGCCAGCAACTCCAGATCGTATGCCCCACGAGAGCCACCGCAACAGCGCCTGCGACGCATCGGATCACATTCCACGTCATGCCGACAGCCGGCACCTGCCCGTCCGCCTCTACGGTCAGCCGCACGGAAGTCTCGAAAAAGGCTACGAGCGGAATAATCAGCCGGAACGGAAGACCGCCGATACCTGGAACTCGTGCCACGTTTCCCAAAAACCCCACGGGTGCCCCGAGCGCGAAAGCCGCTATTCCCCACGTGAGAATTCTGGAGTGAAGCTGCTCACCGGAAGTGCCAGCTTGCAGCCCCACCGGAACAGCGGGACTCGCATCTTTGAACAGATAGTAAGTAGCCACGCCGAGAGCCAGCCCCCATGCCGAAAGCAACGTTGACTCGATTTTGGATCGACGGAAGTAGCCCACCGAGAACGCATAACAGGCCCACGGCCACCCTCCAGAGAAAACGGTACCCAGGGCGATGCAAACAGGATTGCCCCAATTTCCAGCAAGGGGGCCCACTAGGCCAAGCAGTACACCCGCCCCGAGGGACACTGCGAGTGGCACGACGTGAGTACGCGCAAAGTGTTTGATTTGTCCATCCCATTTCGTGATCGAGTAAGAGTTGCAGGTGATGGCACTCCGAGGCTGCTTCGGCGGCCGAACTGTCCCGAGTGGCGCACCGCCCGACCCGCCTACCGAAGAGACCGCCAGGCGGGTCGGCCGCCCCCGCACCCGGCAGGAGACGCTGACCGACATGGTGGCCGCGACCACCAGGCCGATCTTGGGCAGCGCGGATGCGGCGCCCCGGTCACCGCCTTGCAAGAGCCACGTCTGCTGGCGGTCTCGGGGTCAGGATCGCATCCGCCGGTCGTACTCAGCGGCCGGCTCCAGGCCCATCGCTGCCCGGCGCGCATCGAGCTGGTCCGGGTCGGCCACGGGATGCGGACAGAGCGCGTTGTCCGGGCCCGGGAGGTACTGAGTGCCATACAGTTGCGGTTCGCCAGCGGCGACCAGCACCCGGTCGGTGAGGTACGCCACGTGACGTGGCAGGGCCTCACCTGCGGAGACGGCGGCCTTGAGCAGGTCGAGTGCCCGGCGCTGGAAGCCAGGATCACGGTCGGCGTGCTGGGCCAGGAGCCATGCTTCGTCCGCGCCCCGTTCGCCGACCAGAACGAAACCCGGCCAGCCGTACTCGGCGACGACTTGCTGGAGCCAGGCAGTGTTGCTGGCATCGATCCGGAGCAGGTCCGGGCTCTGGCCGGTCTCGGCGATCAGGCGGCGGGCGGCTTGGTCTTCCTCAGCCCGGCGGTGGAGTTCGGCGACGAGCGCATCGTTGACCATCGGTGGCTCCGTAAGTTGTTAGGCGGCCCGGGAGGGCCGGATGTGGCTGATCGGTGCTGGCGCGATACGCAGAACTGGAGGAACGGGCAACTCGGTGGTGGGGCGGGGCTAGTGGTCCACATGCGGGAATGAACGGCCTGGCCGCGTGCGGTCATCGGTGGAGACGTCAGGGACCCGCCAGCGACCGGATCGGCCGGGTAACTACGTCGCGGCGCTGCACGGCCCAGTTCGTGGTCATGCCTCTGGCCGTCGTGCCCTGACGGTAAGCGCCCATGGTGACAGACCTCGCCCGGGGAGTGCGGCAGAAGCCCCTTCCGAGCCGCCAGGCTTACGTCTTCCTCGGGGCCTGGCAAGGGTGGTACCCCGTGAACACTCCCTAACACTCCAGCCGTAGATCGTGATCATGGATATCGAGGCCGCTCGTCGGTAGCCTGCGCGTGTGGCTGAGACCTGGGACGAAGTGCAGCTGATCGCGGACGGCTTCGAGCGCGTGTACGTCGAGTTGGAGTGGTACAGCGGACCGCGCGTCGGCCTCGCCGATGTCGACGGCAAGCCGCACTACTTCCAGGGCGACGACTGGGATGACGCCGATGAGGCCGACGAGTACCGCATCTGGCCTGCGAGCGACGCGGCGGTGGAGCTGGAGCGCGAACAATGGGCGATCTTCGCCAGGTGGAACGAATGCCGTGAGGCCGGGACGGTGGAGCTGGAGACCCACCCGGGCCAGGGCGGGATCGATGCCCGTTACGACGAGCTGGCCCTGCTGCTGGCGCAGTACCGTCAGGCGCCGGACGACGCGAGGCGCCTGGTGGGTGAGGTGCGCTTTGACGCTGGGGCCCGCCGCTACCGGGTCGAGGGTCTGGACTACTGGTTCCGGTGGCGTCCAATCAAGTGCGGCCGCCATTGATCATTAGGTGTTGTGTGGATAGTCAATGATTATGTGGCGACCTCGGACGCCAGCGTAGTGCCTGCTCACTGGCAGGAAGCATTCGATGGCTTTATTAGTCGGATCGCGGGCCGGTTCGCCCGAGTTGAACCCCGCCGCCGGGTGCGGCGTTTGGTCTCCGGGCTGCTGTCGGGCCTGCCGCGTCGGCGGGTGAAGGCGCGCAGGGTCTCGCCGGTCAGGTGTGCGGGGCGGCCGGAGCTGGTGCGCAGCAAATAGCGCCAGACCGCTTCCCGGCCCCCGGCCGGCGGGACGCAGCTGACGAACAGCCACCTGGGCGTTTCGAGCGGTCGCCGGCGGGGGCGGCGATGGGCGGCGGCATGGCCAGCCTGATAGTCCACAACCTGCCGGTGGGCGACGTCAACGGCCAGCGCATGGCACAGGCGGTCGCTCGCACGAGCCTCTTCCAACTCGCGCACGACGTACAGTCCGTCCGCGGGCATCGACCGGCCGCGGGCGGTCAGGTCGGCGAGCATCGGCCGAACGAGCAGACGCCCACTGACCAGCCACACGCCTGCCGCGACGCTGCACGCTCCCATCTCGATCCACGCCAAGGCTGGGTAGTAGGTAGTAGTGGAAGGCCCAAGCGCCGGTGGCGCCGGCCCCGCGGGTGACGGCGGCGAAGCGCTGCGCTTGGCTCCGGGGCGTCGGCAACACGCTGATTGCGAGGACGGTGCCCACCACGCCAGCTCCTTCACGGTCGCGCGGATCACTGCCAGGAACAACAGGCCTTGGTCGGTGCGGTCGACGGGGTGAGCGCAGATCTGGCACAGCAGGTGTTCTATCGCGGTTCGTTGCCGTTCGGAGCGGTTGCGACCCCACCGGGGCTCGCCGGTGCCGTAGTCGTCCTTCCAGGATTCCCACAGCCCGCTGTGCTGGTCCCGGTGTTCGGGCCAGTCGGCCCGGCATCCCAGCCGGCCGCCGGTGAGGACCAGGTCGTCGTGGGAGAGCTTGCGTTCGTCCGACCAGAGGATGATGTACGGGACGGTGCGTTCTTTCCAGACGGCGAGCGGATGACCTGGGCGCGGGGTAGCGATGGTGTTCATGGGGTGCTTCCTGAGGGTGGCGCGATGGGGGAGGGGTGTCCGGCGGCTTGCGGGGAGGCGTGGCCGCCGGGCACCGGGTCATGACCCATCGGGCGCGGCAGTCCTGGGGCCGGTCAGCCTTGCGCTGCGGCGTGCAGGGTGGGGGTCGAGGTGGGGAGGAATGCGCGGCGCATCCAGGCGGACACGTCCTCGGTCTCGGTCATGTTTGGGCACAGGTGCAGCAAGCTGGGCCAGACCGTGTTGAAGGTGGTGACCCCGAGCGCCGCGATGGCGGCCTCCACGAAGGCGCAGCCGTCCTCGTATGCGCACGGTGTCTGCGGCGGCCGTGCATTGTCGGCCCAGCCGACGGGCTGTCCGAGGAGCTTGGTGGTGACCTGGCGGTCGGCCCAGGTCGCGTGGCCCTCCAGCAGGAAGCTGGTCGCGCAGGCGATCGGCTGGGCGGCTCCGGGCGGACGTTGGCCGTACCCGTAGGGCGTGTTGGAGAAGTCGAAGGCGCGCCCTTTGCTCGCCCGGTACTGAGCCAGGTGGGTCAGCTCGTGGGCGACGGTGCGCAGCAGCTGCTCGCTGCCGTGCCCGGCGTAGACGACCGAGCTGGCGATGACCAGGACCTGCGGCCGCATCCGGGCGTCCTCGCAGGCGAAAGCGATGTTGTGCTTGGCGATGAGGTCGTGGGCCCCCTGGTCGAGGGTCGTGAGCGCGGCGGAGAACTCGGTCTCGTCGATCAGCTGAAAGCCGTATGCCTCGCCGCGCAGGCGGTGCAGCATGCCCGTGCTGTACTCCCGGTCGCTGGCAAGCAGGTCCTGGTCCGTCACGATGCGGATCAGTGGCCGGCGCGGCAGCCGCAGGCCGGTGACCTCTTCCACCAGGGGGGCCGCAATCTCGGCGTGGGCTGCGATCCGGGTGCCGAGGGCGTCGTGGTCGGGCCCGGCTTCCTGGCGTACCTCACAGACCGGCTCGGGACTCTGGGGCGTGGTCATGCGGTGCGCTCCGATCGCAGGGGTGAGGAGTGGGACGGCAAGTGGGGCCTGTGGCTGGGGGCGGGAACGATGAGGTGCAGGGGCACGGTGAAGGCAGTGGAGCCGTCGATGCATATGCGGGTGTCGCCGCAGTAGTACGTGCCGGGCTCGCGCGGCAGCGACCGGTGGGCCGCGGGGGCCGGAGGCAGGAAGTGGGTCAACCGGGTCTCTTTACGGGTCGAGGTGATCGGGGGCGTCCGGTGCGGGACGGTCGGCGGAGTCCGTGCGGATGGCGTGGTGCTCATGAGGCCCCTCGGTGTTGTCGAAGCCGGGCGCGCGCCCGACGCCGGCCCGGCCGTCCCGCGCAGGGGGTGCGCGGGACGGCCCTTCCTCTCCGTGCGCACCGCCGACGGACGTGGCGGTGTACTCGGGGAGGGCCGGGGCCCTGTCCGCAAGCGGGCCCCTCGGCGCGGCAAAGCACTTCCGCGCCTCCCGCGAGGCTGCGTGCGGTGCCTCGCGGAAGCGGTTGGTTATGGGGTCTCGTCGGGGCCGGTCAGCAGGCGGTATTGGTGGCCCAGCCTGACCAGGTGCTCTTCGGATGTGGCCCCCGTTTTCTGCATGAGCGCTTTGATGGCGGCCCGGGCGGGGGCCCCGGCCGCTCCTATCGGCGTCGGGCGGGTGGCGATCAGGTTCCATACCCGCAGTTCGTCGCTGGTGAAGCGGCGCGGTGCCTTCGTGGCGGGCGGCAGCGGGAGTTGCCGTTTGAGGTAGGCGCGGTGCAGCACCATCGCGCGCGTCCCTTCTCCCAGATTGTCGTGGGCACGTCACAAGTGGCTTTGGGCCGTTTCAGGCTTGTTGCCCATCTTGCGGGCTGTGGCGGCCGTGCTCGGCCCGTCGGCGAGATGGGTCAGGCACCAGATCTCAGCGTCCGTCAGCAGGTCGTACTGGGTGCTGAGGGTCACGGGGCGCTCCTTGAAACGCTGGAGGCGGAGGCGATGGTGAGGTCGGCGTACTCGACCGCGACGGTCGTGTGCTTCAGCTGCCGCAGGAGCTTTTCGGCGATGATCCACCGCTCCTGCGCTTCCTCGTAGGGCAGTTCGGTGTCGGGGTCGACTGTCTCGAATGCGGTGCCGGCGAGCCGTAGCCGTCGGCCGCGCACGCCGTAGAGGTTGGGGTCGGCCGACCGGATCACGGTGTAGCCGTGACGCAGGTCCGGGCGGATGTGTGCGTAGGCGATGACGTGGTCCGTACATACCGGGGGCCACGCCGTCAGCCGGCCCTCGACGGGTTCGCCTGACGGTTCCAGGAACAGGTAGCCGTCGGTGGTCTGACTGGCAGGGCGGTTACAGACCGCGCATGTCAGGTGACTCATCGTCTCCCGGAGCCGGTCCGGGTGCACCCGCCCGGCCACCGGGGCGCCGGTCGGCCGGCCCGCGTGGTCGCGGGTCTGGTGGTAGCGCCGCCACAGGACATCAAGGCTGTCGCGGTCGCCGGGCGTCTCATCGGCGTACGCCAGCCCCCACGTATCGGCGCTGCGCAGCTCCAGTTTCAGCTCTTTGGTGGCAGGGCCTTCGCCGGTGCGCAGTGCGATGTAGGGGACGGTGGGGCGGTGTTGCGGCTGGTGCACGTCGTGGTCGGGGAGCATCTTCCTGTTCCTGTTTCAGGCTTCGGACGGAAATTGGCCATGCGCTCCGGCCGCGGGACCAGATGTCTCCGCGGCCGGAGCAGTTTGGGTGGCCGTCGGGCCCCACAAGAGGAGCCCGACGGCCCCGCGCACCCGTCCCTTGGTGGCCGCTGGAGCACGGGCTGGCTACTACTTCCAGGGGAGACAGAAGTCCCTGAAGGAGCACTGCGCGGTGCGGTGCCGCCGTAGCACCGCATCTCCCGACGAGGGCGCTGGGTCGGTAGCAGCGCCGCCGGGAGAGTTCGAACAGGTACAGCGTGTGGTCGTCACCACCGTGGCGGCCCGCCGCGCGAGGTCCAGCGCCCGGCGAGCCGACGGCCAGGCCCATGGTTCCTGGCCCGTCTGATGTCGGGTCCTCCCCCAGGAGGGGGCCCGGCATCAGTCCACGGCGGCGCCTCCCCGAGAAGCCCCGCGGAGCCAGTGCGGGCCTTCGTGCGGAGGCTGGTGCGGCTTTCGGCACAAGCCGCACCAGGGTGCGGGTCCCCATCCACACCCAGCCCTAGCTCAGCTGTCCTTTCAGTCCGCCCGGGGGAGTTCGTCGGTGCGCAGCGTGCGGCGTCGGGGCCCGCACGGGGGGAGCTGCGCTTGGATGTGGCGGTTCAGATGCGGCAGCAGTTTCGGCCGGCGGCGCAGCAGCGTGGCCGAGGTGGGGGTACTGCGCAGGGCCTCCATGCCGTGACGGTCGGCCAGGACATCGGCCATCGCCGCGTCGGCGATCCACGCAGCCAGCCAGCCCACCTCCTCATAGCGTGCGGCGTAGTCGGCGAACCAGCCCGTGAGCAGCGGTCCGTATGTTTCGGGGTCCGGCCCGTCGGGGTCCGTGTACAGGTCGTCGATCCACAGGGCCATGCCGGGCTGAGGCCGCCAGCGCTCATCGCTCGCGCGCCTTTTGACGAGCAGGGCACAGCCGCGGATCTGCGAGTCGTCCAGCAGGAGCCAGGTCAGCGGATGCCCTCGGGCCACGTGGCCGAGCACGGACATCAGCGGGCAGTCGGCGAAGCCGACGGACACAGGGTCCCCCTGAATGAAGTGCGACAGCCCCGGCAGACGTTCGCGGACGACCTGGTGATCAGCGTGTTCCGCCGGGCGGATGACGTAGCGCGGCCGACGACGGCGCCCGGCGGGCGCCCGTCCGGCGCTGCTGATGAGGTGGCCCACCGTCTACACCGCCAGTGTCTGGGCGTCGACGGTGCCGTTGGCCAGCGCCTTGAGAGCGTCGGCGACCAGCGCCGCCGACGGCCCGAAGAACTCCTCCAGGTCGTCGGCCGTCACCCACCGGTGGTGATCCACGCTGCTCAGGGTGAGCTTGTGGTGCTCCGGTACCCGGCCGCAGAAGTGCACGTACCGGGAGTAGGGGAACGGGCCGGTGACGTTGGTGTCCCGGGCGAGGACCCGGCCAACGACGGCCTTCAGGCCGGTCTCGTAGTGCACGGTGCGTGCCAGGCCGAGCCAGTCGGCGTTGTCCTCGCCGGGGTCGCCGCCGGGCAGCCGGTAGACGCCGCCCGGGGCGCCGACGGTCCGTACGGCCAGCACCTCGCCACGGTGGTTGAGCAGGAGGCCGGATCGGACGCATCGCGGGGTAGGGGGAGCCATCAGGGTCTCCAGTCGAAGGGGAACGCCGACAGGCATCGGCGTCGGGGCGGGGCGGCGGTCAGACCGCCGTGGGGAGGAGGGGATGCCGCGATTCCGTCGGCGCGCCGACGGCCTACGTCCTGGCGCTGGTAGGCGCCTTCGGCGGCTTGCTGGAGCACACGCCGGCAGGGGGCGCAGCCGTAGAGGCGGTCCCGGCGGGTCCACTGGGCGCACACGGACCGCCCGTCGGACCAGCGGCTGACGGCGGTCAGCACGGGGTAGTTCTCGCCGACCAGGTCCACGGCGACGCCGACGGTTTCGCACAGCCAGCACGCCGAGCTGCCGACACCATCCCGTCCCCACTCCAGCAGGCGCTGCTGATGTCCTTGGCACAGGAACAGCGGCAGATGCTGGCCGTACACACCGGCCGGGCCGACGAAATCCACCTTGATGGGCAAACCGGTCGACTCGCAGCCGCGCCAGCAGCGGCCTTCGAGGAACGCGGAGAGGATCATGCGGCACCCCCCGACAGGACGCCCGTCGGTACGGCGAGGGCAGATACGGCGGCCGTCTCCACGGAGCAGCCGATCGACAGCGTGGTACGCACCCTGCGAGCGGTGACCGTGATGGTGAAGGGGTGCAGTCGGCGGTCAGGCGACGGGCGTACTCCTGGCGGACCGCGGACTGGTCCGGGGTGCCGAGAATCAGCTCCGCGGGGTGTCCGGGGCGCAGCTGCAGCTTCTCGGCCTGGGCGTGCAGCCCGTCGACCGCGTGCAGGGCGTCCACCGCCCGTCCGCCGGACACCTCTTCCTTGGATTCGGAACTGTCGGGGACGGACTCGCTGTGTGAGACCCACCATGTGACGACCCGGTCCGACGCCGTGCTGCGGCGCTCCCCCCAGTCGACCGTGACGTAGTCGCCTGCCTGCGCGGATGGTGCCGCGGCGTTGTCGAGTCCGCGGGCGCGGAAGGCGTGGTGGCGCCAGCGGGGGACGGGCCGGCCACCCCACCTGAAACCGGACGTCATGCGGGCACCTCCACCGCAGCGAGGCGGAGTACGGGGGAAGGGAGGGTGCACACCACGGCCTTACCAGCCTCGGTAACCTCGACGTCGAGACGGCCGCCGTACTGCGCGGTGAAGTGATGGACGAGGAACAGGCCGCGCCCTGCCTCGTCATCGTCGTGGGCCACGCATTCCTCGGGCAGCTTCGGGGACGGGTCCAGGACGCGGACCTGAAAAGCGCGCGGACACGTGGGGAATGCGACGTACACGGGCTCGTCGTCCTCGGCCCCGTACCGCAGTGCGTTGGTGGCCAGCTCCGAGGTGACCAGTGCTGCCGCGTCGCCGTAATCGGGCGCGTACGGGCAGACTTCCTCCGCACACGCCCGGCTCATCGCCCTGAGCTGGCTCAGGGATATCCCGTCGCCTTCTTCGGACGGCGGCTGTACGAGCAGCCTGATGCACGAACCGTGGATGGGGTCAGGGTGGGCTGCGGTTCTCATGACGCCGCCCCAGGGGTGACTGGCGCTGTCGGAACCTTGGTGAGGTAGTCGACGAACGCACCGTCGATGACCTGCAGCAGGTCTGCGAGCGAGCCCTGCCCGAAGCGAGACCCGGTGAGATGCGTGGTGTTGGGTGCCACCACACCGTGGGCCTTGCCGGACCGCACTATGTCCACGGCGTGGCTCAGCCCCAGGCGTGCCTCGGCCGTCGAGAGGTCGTAGTACTTCTCTACGACGACCCAGTCCCGCGCTGTGGCGTAGGCCCGTAGAGCCGCCATGACGGCGTCGGCGGCGTGCTCATCGTCGATGCAGGCGTACAGAACTACGTGCACCCGGCTGGGGAAAATGCCGTTGGCGGCGTCCTGGAGGTTGCGTCGGCGGCCAGTTGTCCCTGGTGATCGACCCATGCATGAACCGTCCCGTGGACGAAAGTCCGACGGAAGGGCAGAGGCGTACGGGTTTGGGAATTCGCGAACCCCCATACCCGGCAGGAGCATACGGGTTTGGGGTTCGTCAAGGCCCTTCAAGCCGTATGCCCCGTACGGGTTTTGGTTACGTCAACGTCTTCTGCGTAACGCTCACCTCACAAAGCCGTACGGCGGTTCGCTGGCGCGAAGCTCTGTCCGTATGGCGTCGCCACGACCCCGAGCAGCTCGGAGATCTGGCGGACCCGGGCAGTGGAGCCGAGGCTGATCTTCTCCGCGATCACTCCTGGCAGCGCCTGGTGGCGCACCCACTCCGGCGCTTCCCGACAGACTTCTTCCAGGGTCTCCAGCGAGGAGTCCCACATCTTCGCGTCGGCCTGCGCCATCGCCTTGTCCAGGGCATAGCGGTTACGGGCAGCCCCTTGAAGGCCGGAGACGTCATGGATGGAGTCCGCCAGGCTCAGAGCGGTGCCCGTCTCTCCAAGCGCCACTTTGATCCCGACGGCTTGCGTGGTGGCGGTTACCGGGCCGAACAGCGTCCCGTAGGCGCGGCACTCATTGCCCAGACGGGTGCCGATGGCGTGACTCTGCGAGAGGAAGTCTCCTGCCCGGACGCCGTCGTCCTTCCGGCTCGCCACGACGGCCGCGAAATTCACGTGCGAGCCGTACACCACCAGTTCCTCCGGTGTTGCAGCGGAGAAGCGGGGCTCGATGTCCATGGCCGCCTTGGTCGCCAGGTTGAGCGCGTCTTCCAGTCGAGCATCGCGCAGGTAGACCCACGCGCGACCGGAATCCACGAGGGCGGCGCGCATCGGGTCGGCCGCCTGCTCGGCAGCCTTGTGCGCATGTCCGATCGCTGCGTACGCAAGGTCGCGGGACCCGAGCAGGTTGGCCACGTACGCGCTGATGCGGTAGGCGTCGGACAGCACGGACCACGCCTCGGCCTGCTGTCCTGCTGGCTGCGCGTGCAGCCGTACGACAGCATTCTGCAAGAACGGTGCGGCGACCGCGCCCGCCTCTACGTAGTTGCCGGCCCAGTACTGATCCCAAGCCGTGCCCGTGATGGTGCGCAGTTCCTCCAGCGTCGGCGGTTCGTCCACCGTGCTGGGCAGGATGCCGGCCGCTGTGTCGTGCACCGTCCTGGACAGTGTCTGCAACACCCTGCGGTCCTGACGAGTGACAGCTCGCCGAGGTGCCTGCTGCCCAACGATCACCGACACGTCGGCGTGCAACGCTGCCGAGACCGCGAGCAGCGTCGGGAGCGTCAGGGCTACGTCTCGCTCCGCCCGCGCGATGGTGTCCACCGTTAGCCCCGTTGCTTCGGCCAGCTCGGTTTGTGTCAGATTCCGGCCCCGAAGGATCTTGATGCGCTGTCCTGTGCTGTATTCGCTCCACTGCGGCATACTCAACTCCGTTCGCGCACGCGCGGATTCGCCGTCCTGGCTCAGACAAGCAAAACGGTACGCCACGGGTTACCCGGGGGCCCGCCGACGGTTCATTACGCTTCACGTTGTGCGAGCATCAGCGTGAGTGGTCCGGTGGGCAGGTCGTTCGGCTGCGGGGTGAGGGCGCAGCCGGGCTGTACGGCCTTACTCGACGTGTCCACACGTGCCGCAGACCCACTGCGACTCGCCAGTTTCGTTGCCGTCCTCGTCCACCTCGACGGTCTTGTACATGGTTCCCTGGCCCCCGGTCTGCTGGCACTCGGGGCAGGGGGTTTCGCGCGTTTGGATACCTGGCGGCATGACCCCACGGTCCTTCCGGTGCTCGGTCCAGTCAACACCGCGCCGTGCCAGCGCCTCTTCAAGGAGGCGTAGGGCGCGGTGCTTGCCGCGTTCGCGGTCCTCAATGTCCTCGGGTGTCTCACCGAGCACGCCGTTGCGCCCGCACCCGTAGCACCACCAGTTGCTGCGCTCGGTCAGCGGAGGCTCCATCGGCTGGTGGCAGGCCGGACACTGCACACCTTCTACCGGTTCCGTCACGGGCTCACTCCCTGTACGTGGCCGCACCGCGAGCAGACCGAGATGGCACTCCCGTCGACGTCCCGGTGCTCCCACATCGTCCACCGGCACCGCGGGCAGCTGGCCGTACGGATGCCGTACGGGCCCAGCAGCGGCGGATCTGGGGTGTTCGAGACATGGTCGGTGATACGGGCGCGTTCCTCATCGACTGCGCTACCTGCCATGCGCAGCAGGTGTGCCAGTCGTGTGCGGGCCTCGTCGGCGAACTCGGTCATCTGATCGCAGAATAGGGCATCGGGCCAGGTCGGCACGTGCTTATACGCGCAGACTCACACCGTCGAGGGCGACCGCCTCGGCCAGGGTGGTCTGGTAGTACGCCCTGGCCCGGGGGGCGCTCAGGTCCTTGGCGCTGTTCATGCACTGCTCGGCCAGGTTCACCGCGCGGGCGCGGTGCCGGGGCCCCATCGCAAGGACCTGCACGGTCATGCCGCGCAGCGCGGTGGCGGCCAGCTCGGGTTCGCCTGCTTCCGCGGCGAGGCGGTGGGCCTGCTCGTAGTACGGAATGGCTGCGCTCGGGTCGTCACTGTGGTCTTGGGGCATCCAGCCGATCAGGTGGGTGAGCTGCGAGGTCGCGCCGTAGAGCTGCCGGCCGGTCTCCTCGTCGAAGCGGCCCTTCAGCCAGGGCCCGGCGTTGTGGTTGAGGTAGCTGATCGCGAGGTGGCGCACGTGACCGCCGCCGTACTCGGCAGCAAGGTCACCCAGGGTTCGGACCATGGTCAAGACGGCGTCGACATCGGCCCGGCCGACGCGTACGGCGTCGGCCGGAGCGGTGTGCACGCGGCGGGTGACGGCGTCGGCGTCGGGGAGGCCGAGGGCGGAAGGGCGGTGCCGCCGGTGGCGGTCAGGAAATTCCGACGGTCCACGTCGCTGTCGCTCCTCCCGAGAGCCAGCAGTGCATCCACGGTATCGACGTGTCCGGCCGCGCCGGAGCGCTCCTCGGGGTAGGGTCCCGCAGTCTGTGTGGCTCATGGCTCTGGCCAGCCGTGCAGGGTGAGCGGAGCGGGGTTCATCAGGTAGCCGTACAGGCCGGCGGCGGGGTACTCGATGATGTCCTTCGGCAGATCGTGTACGTCGAAGAAGCGCAGGTCGAGGCACTTGTCGGGCTCGCGGTTGGTGGGTTCGCCCTCCCATCGGGTGGCCAGGAAGAAGAAGCCGATGCGTTCGTTGCCGGGGGCCTGCTGGTGGTGGACGACGTGGACCTGCCGCAGGTGGTCCGGGTCGATGGTGAGGCCGGTCTCTTCCCACAGTTCGCGGGCTGCGCCGACGGGGAGGGGTTCGCCGCTGTCGAGCTTGCCCGAGGGCAGGTGCCAGCGGCCGTAGCCGTAGGGGCTGCCGCGCTGGGACAGGAGGATCTTGTCGCCGTCGCGCAGGATTACGTGGGTGTCGACGACGGGGGTTGCTGTGGGCATGGGGTCACCGTGCTCGTCGGGGCCGTTGTGGTCGGCTCGACGCTAGCGGCTGGCGGGGCAAGGGCGCTTGTGATCCGGGCGGCTGCCTCCTGCGGGGTGAGGACGCTGGTGTCGATGGTGAGGACCCGCACGCCCAGGCGTTCGAGAGTGGTGGTGGCGCTCCGGTAGAGCGCGACCTCGCGCGCGGGCACCTCGGGGTCCGTCTCGAAGCGGTGGTGGGCGCCGCGGCGGGCCAGGCGGCCGGCGATCGTTTCGGGGACGGCGGTCAGGACGACCGCCAGGTCGGGCAGCCGGATGTCGGCGTTCAGGGCGAGCAGGAACGGCTCGGGGACGTCGTCGAGCCGCTGGACGACGAGGGTGGAGGCGAGGTAGCGGTCGCACACGACGGTGTCACCGGCGGCCAGGTGGGGCTGTATCTCGATGTGCAGGTGGTGGTAGCGGTCGGCGGCGACCAGGCAGGCCAGGGCGCGGCCGCGGATGTGGTCGGCGTGGGCGCGGGTGAACTGGCCGAGCGCGCTGTGGGAGGGCTCGGTGGTGGCGTGGACCGTCTCGCCGCGCTCGCGCAGGCGCGCGGTCAGGGCGGTCACGGTGGTCGACTTGCCGACGCCGCCGGGGCCGTCCAGCGTGACCAGTCGTCCCGGCGGCGGGGGCTGGGTCATGCTGCGAGTTCCGGACGGGCGGTGCGGGCGTGCTGTTCGCGGGTCAGGGCGGCCAGGCTGGTGCGCAGACTGGGCAGGGGGACGCCGCCGAACTGGATGCCGACGCTGAAGTTGAACTCGTCGCGGGCCCGCATGGTCTCGTCGGCTCCGTGGTCGGTGAGGTCGATGTCGCTGTAGGCGAGCAGGTCGGCCGGATCGTGACCTGCGGCGGTCAGCTGCTGCCACACGGGGGTGCCGGGGTAGGGGCGGAATTCGAAGACCGAGGCGCGGAAGGTGCCGGGCAGATGGTCGGACAGGTCCCACAGCGCGCGGATGTGCGCTTCGGTGGCCGCCAGGTCGTCGGGCTGCTCGCCCGGGTACCCCAGGATGAAGTACCCCTTGACCTGGATGCCGCGCTCCATCAGCCGGCGGGCAACGCGCTCGGTCATGGCGGCGGTGATGCGCTTGTCCATGGCCGCCAGGATGCGGTCGCTGCCGGACTCGATACCCAGGGCGACCTCGCGCAGGCCGTTGCGGGCCAGCGTGTCGAGCAAAGCATCGTCCGCGCGGTCAAGGACGTTGATGCGCCCCGTCGCGTCCCACACGTAGCGCTCGCCGATGCGGTGCGCGCTGAAGGCGTCCATGGCGGGGCGGATGATGCGAGCCGCGCCCAGGAAGAGGTCATCGACGAAGCGGAAGGCCGTAACGCCGTAGCGGGCGTGCAGGTCCTCCAGCTCGGCGATGATGTTGTCCGGGCGGCGGGTGCGGATCTTGACGTCGGGGTTGGCGGAGACGGCCGCACCGCAGAACCCGCAGTCATACGGGCAGCCGCGGCTGCCGACGATATTGGCCTCGATGCGGCCGTCGACGGCGGTGTAGGGGTCCTGGGGCAGGTAGCGGCGGTCGACGAACGGCAGGGCGTCGATGTCGGGGGCCAGGTGCCGGCCGGTGGTGCCGGGGGGTGCGATGCCCGCTGCCGTGGTGTTCAGCAGCCGGTCGCGCCACAGCACGCCGGGCAGTTCCGTACGGCGCCGGGCGTCGCCGAGCAGCGCGGCCGTACGGGTTTCGCCTTCGCCGATGACCAGGGCGTGCAGGCGGCCCATGCGCGGGTCGGCGAGGATGCGCTGCGGCATGGCCTTGGCCTGGTGGCCACCGACCACCAGGGCGATGTCGTCGTCGAGCCCGGCCGCGATGCGCGCGGACAGCTCGTAGGTGGGGGCCAGCAGGTTCATCCCGACCCAGCGCGGCCGGGCGGCGTTGATCAGACCGGTGGTCTCCGTGACGCCGAGGCCGTGGGCCTCGGCGTCCAGCACGCCCACGTTGAACCCGGCCTGGTGGGCGTAGGTGGCGATGTAGGCCATGCCGAGCACGGGCAGGGTGTAGTCGTTGACCCGGGGCCGCAGGCTGTAGTCGCGTAACGGGGCGTTGACGAACAGGGCGTCGAGAGTGCGGGATCGATCCGATCCGGCGATGAGGTCAAGCGGGTGCGTGCGGGGTGTCTCCTGGCTGTGCGGTGCGGACATGGCTCCCCCAGGTCAGCGTGAACAGGGTCAGAGCGTGCAGGTGGGTACGGTCCTCGTTGGCCAGGCGCCGCCAGTAGGCGCTGAAGGCGCGCTCGCCATCGGGGAAGGCGTGCTCGGGGGCGGCGCGGCGGGCCCAGGTGCGCACCGCGAGGTCGCCGTGCGGGTAGACCGCGAAGTCGCCGGTGTAGTCGGCGGCCGCGGCCGCCGCCGTCCACGGGCCGATCCGCGGCACCTCTTGCAGCGCCTTGACGAGGTCGTCCGGGCCGAGGTGCTTCCAGGTGTGGTGGTGGTCGCGGTAGGCGGCGGCCGCGGCGCGCAGCGCGGTGCGGTGGAACGTCGTGCCCGTGTCAGTGAACTGCTGGTCGCTCAGGTCCAGTACGGTCTCGGGGGCCGGGCACAGCGACAGGGCACCGGCCTGAGTGGACACGGCCGGGCCGTGCTCCTGGCACCAGGCGCGGTAGACCCGGCGGGCCTGGTCCGCGCGCACGACCTGCCGCAGAATCGCGGTGGTGATCGCGTCCCACAGGCTCGGGTTCGTCAGCCGCTGCACCGTTCCAAGGGAGGCGAGCTGCTGCACCAGGGTCGCGGCCGTGCGGGGCGCGGGCAAGGCGCTGGGCGTCACGGTCAGGAGCGGCGGCCGTTGGCTTTCGCCTGCCGCGGCGGCCGGGCGCAGCGTGAGCGCCTGGTCCGGTGCGCACACCGCGAGCCACGGGGTGTCCTGGTACTCGACCAGGCGCACGCGCTGTCCGTGCGGTTCGTGCCATGCGGGGTGGTCGGTGATGAGGGTGAAGGTCACTGTGCCGGTCTCCGTGTCGCGTGGCGGATGAAGCGCACCAGTTTGCCCCCGCGACGGTCATCTACGCGCGGAAACGTCCGAACGGCAAGCACGGTGTGGCAACTGCGAGCGTCCACTTGCCGGCCTACCCGGCCCCGTGCGCGCCGTATGCCCACGACACCACGACACCCGTCCGACCGGAGGTCAACTTGCACGCTGCGCACGCCATTTGCAGATGCTGCACACGGCATCGACGCGGGCACGACGAGTCACTACCGTGGAACGGGCCCCGGCCCCTGGCGCGCGGGAGGCGCTGTGTCCGACGACCCCCTGTGGTGCTCCGCCAAGGTCCGCTCCCTCGTCACTGCCCGGCACCCCGGCGGGCTCGTCAAGGTCGGACGCACCGCGCGCGGATGGCGTCAGGAAGACCTCGGTGAGCGCCTGGGGTGCTCGACCTCCACGGTCTCCCGGCTCGAAGCCCGCCGCTGCCCCTCCGATCTGTGTCTGCTGCGACGCGCCGCCGCCGAGGTGGGCATCCCGACGGATGTTCTGACCGCGTCGCTCGCCCTCGGCGCCTCCCCGGCCACTAAGGTGGCGCGCGATGGTCCACAAGCCGAGGAGGACCCGATGCGCCGCCGCACCCTGCTCGCCGCCGCCGGACTCGCGGCCCCCGCGCAGTTCCTGATCGGCGTCGATGCCGCGCTGGCGGGCGTCCCCGACCCCAGCGGCTCGGCCGCGCCCCTCGACCAGCGCCTGGCCCACGCCCGCGGCCTGTTCGACGCCGGCCGGCACGTCCAGCTCCTAGAGGAGCTGCCCGGCCTACTGGGCGACGCGCACGTGGCGGCCCGCTCCCGCCAGGAACTCGCCCTCGCCCGCCTGTCGACCACCTACAGCCTGCTCTCCCAGGTCCTCACGAAAATCGGCCGCTACGAGCAGTCCCGGCAGGCCGCCGACCGCGCCACCGTCTACGCCGACCTGTCCGGCTCCCCGCTCGCCGCCGCGGCCGCCGCCCGCGAGATGAGCATCGTCCTGCGCCACCAGGACCAGCCCGCCGCCGCCCAACGCCTCATCCTCAAGGCCGCGGCCCAGGTCGAAGCCACCGGACTCACCAACAGCGCGCAGACCTCCGCATACGCCCAGATGCTCTGCACCCAGGCGTACAGCGCAGCCCGCGCAGGCGACCGGACCCAGGCCCTGGCCACGATCGGTGAAGCCCAGCGCGCCGCCCGCCTCCTGCCCGAACAGGCCCCGCGCGAGCGCCTGCTCCCGCTGACCCCGGCGGCCGTCGCCCTGTACGCCGTCGGCGTCCACTGGGCTCTCGGCGACGCCGGCGCCGCCCTGGAAGCCGGTACGGACCTGCACGAAGGCCAGTTCCCCACGCCCGAGCGCCGGGCCCGGATGCACACGGATATGGCGCGCGCCTGGTGGCAGATGGCCAGACCCGAACCGGCCGCAGATGCTTTGCTGCACGCCGTACGAGCCTCGCGCGGCGAAGTCCGCGACCGGCCCGCCATCCGCCAGATCGTCACCGACCTCGCCCAGCGCCACCCCCGCACGGCCGGGGTCCGCGAGCTGACGGCCGCCGTCACCCCTTCGTAATAGGACCCCGGGCGCCCATCCGCGGCCGCCTCGTTGACGTAACGGATCGGGGTACTCGCACGTCTCCCCCAGTAAGCACGGCCTTGGAGCGGGCCCGGATTCCCATGGGAGAGATCAGCACGTGACCGTAGAGTCCACGGCCCGTTCCACCGACACCCCTGAGCACCCCCACACCTGGGTCGTCGCCGCCGAGATCATCGTCGATGAGTCCGTGGCCCGCGTCGCCGACTTCCGCGGCTCCTTCCGAACCAAGACGCAGCAGCGCATTGACGCCCTGGACACCTACTGCCGGGCTTGCCGCCGCCCGTACGCGGCCGTGGTCGGCGGCGACTGCGCAGCCGCCATCGACAACAGGCATTTGATCGGCGGCGACCAGAGCGTCCGCGCGAAGCGAAAGACCCCCGCTCCCCCGCCGGCCGGGGCGAAGATCGTGCCCGGCGGCAAGTTCACTCGGTACGGGCTGAAGGCGTACGTGTCCGGGGTGTCGCGGCCGCCGGTATAGGCCGAGCCGCCAGGGCGCGACGTAAGCCGGGTCGTGTTCCTAGCTTCCGCCGGGTGAACACGACACCCAAGGACAAGCCCGGCCGCCGCGCCGGGGCACGGCTCGCCCGTGAACTGGCCGGGTTGCTCCTGGTTGCGCCAGGTCGAGTTGACCCCCGGCACAACGCTGGACTTCCCGATCGAGGCGGGCCTGTGGTACGCGTGCGAACGCTGCCACCGCTACATCAAGGGCAACGGCTGGGCGGCCCTCGCCCGCAACATGGGCTATCCGGAGGGGCACGCGGGCAGTGAGGTGTGGCAATCCTTCCGGGTGGCCCGGGAGAAGGGGCCCGGCTACGCGTGGCCGCTCGTCGAGTCCAAGACCCCCGAGGTGGCCCCCGGCATCGCCCGTGCCTGGGGGGAGACGGTCGCCGAGTTCGACGGTGAGCAGCGTGAGGTGCTGGAGTCGGTGCACCTGGTCACGGTCATCCACACCACCCTGTACGCCCGTACGTCTTCCGAGGAGACCGTGAAGCACCTGCGGGACGGGGTCGGGCCGGATCTCATCAGGCGTTTCCAGAGCCGCTTTCACAGCCGCTCGGGGTGTCAGATGAAGGTGGCGCTGTATGCGGACCGACCGACGGCCGGGTGAGCTCGGGCACCAGGTGCTCCAGGAAGGCCGCCTCCAAGGTGCCGAGAGTGGGGGCGATGCTGGTCATCCAGCCGCAGGCGCACACCGCGGCGACCCCGCCCTCAGGCGGGTAGTGCCGGGTCACCGGCCGGTGCTGGTGCCAGACGGGGCTGTGTGCGGGACAGGCGAACAGAACGCCGGCGCCGGGTCCGGCGGCGCCCTTCCAACCGTCGGGCCAGGGCTGGGACCAGTCGAAGGCAGCGGGGCACTCCGGGACGAGGCAGTCCCGGAGAGCGAGGAGATACGGGCTGCTCGGCGCGGAGCGCATCAGGCGGCGGCCAGCAGCGGCACGAGTTCGACCGCCTCCAACTTGGCCCGGTACGCCCGGCGACGGGCGCGGTGCACGGCCCGGCGGGCGAGGCACAGCTCGCCGGGGCCCACGTGGCACTCGGGGCAGGCCACGCTGAACGCGCCGTGCTGGTACAGGCGCAGCGTCTCGTACAGCTCGTCGAGAACGAAGTCGTTGATGGTGCTGGCCGTGTACAGCTTCTGCATGGGATCCCTCGGGTGTTCCGTACGGCGGCCCGCCCGGGTGCAGCATGCGGGCGGGCCGGATCGGCAGGACCGTTTCGGCGGCGCTACTTCGGGGTCGGGACCGTGCCGGCCTTCACCTGAAGTCGGCTCAATCGGCGGTCGGAGCGCACCGCATTCCACGCGTGAACGAGGTAGGTGAGCTGTCGGGCCCACGGCACGGTGCCCTCCTTGGCCCGCTCGGAGGTGACGCGGTTGCGCAGCGCCAGGATCGGGTGCCCGGAGGGCAGCTCTGCGCCGTCGCCCAGCCGCTGGAAGAACCACGCGGCCTCTCCCGGGTCGATCGCGTTGAACAGGAAGTGCGCGGTGCCCAACGCCGACTGCGGGATGTGCGGGAACGCCGCTCGGGTGCGGTTGGCGATCTCGGCGGAGCGCCGGATCTCGGGGTGCGCCCCCAGCAGCATCTGAGATTCGGTTGTGGTCGGCGAGTTGCGCCGGGTGAACTTCCGGTCGCCCTGCTCCCACGCCCACACCCGGCGCAGGATCGAGGCGACGGTGGCGGCGTTGGCCTCGCCGCTGAGCGCCAGCGCGTCCGCGACGGTGCGGCGCATTCCGGTGTCCATCGTCGCCTGGGTCTCCGGGGGCAGGCCGATGACGATGAACGTCTCGACCGGAGTGCCGGCCTTCTCGATGGCCAGCAGTCGGTGCTGCCCGTCGAGGACATCGCCGCTGATCGACAGCTTGATCGTCTCTCCGTTGAGCGGCCAAGAGTTGTTCTGGATGTCCCGTACGTAGTCGTTGACGGTGTTTTCGCGGATGTGGCGGTTCCTGCGGTTCTGCGTCAGCAGACCCTTGGCCAGGGCGGGGGTGATCGTGATGTGCAAGGCCGCCGGGCCAGCACTGGCAAGCTGGTTGACCTCTTCCAGGGTCAATTCGGGCGCGAGCTGTACGGCGATGGGTGCGACGGCAGTGGCCACGGCGGGTTCCTTTGGGTGCTCCGTACGGCGGGGGCCACCATCGGATCGGGCGGTGGCCCGCGCAAGGCGTTTTGCCTTCACCCCGAAAGACGTGACAGGGAGACGATGTATTACACCGTCCCGCCACGCGGCTTCAGTCCAGTTCGGGCCGCGCGATGCGGGTACGGTTGACCTTCTCGGGCAGTGGTTTGAGGATGATCCATCGCCCGCCGCCAACCTTTACGGCGGGGATGGCGCCGGAGCGGCACCAGGCGCATACCGCGTGTCGTGTCACGCCGGCGAACTGGGCGACTTCTTCGACGCTGTAGCCATCGGGGATGCACTCGTGCTCGCCGCAGCGGCAGCGCTCGGGACCGGGCGGCGCTGTGCCATTGAGCACGGTGTTCAGGGCGCTCAGGTCGGCTAGGAGCTGCTCACGCCGTTCCCACAGCTCTTTCCAACTCCAGCCGTGCGCGTGCTCCTGCTCCACCAGGGTCGCAAAACCGCCGAGCGCGGCGACGGCCTTCTCGGCGGCGCCCCGCGGCACGTCGGAAATCTCCAGCACCGTGTCCTCATACTCGCGCGGAGCCACCCGCGGGTTTGGCCTCGAACCGCCCCGGGCCTGGAACCCACCGCTCAGAATGCGAACCCCCCAGCCCAGTTTCACCGGCTCGTCGCGCTCGTCGCGTCCGGCGATGAAACGCCCGGCCAGCCACAGATGCTGCTGATCCCGTACGTCCCAGATGTCCCAGTGCACGTTCACCCGGTCGGGGTCGGTCACCCAGGTGCCGTCCGTGCCCCAGATGTCCAAGCACAGATCGCGGACCGCGGTCTCAACGCGCGGGCTGAACCGCCAGTACTCGTACCGCGGACTGACCTTGGTGCGCTGTCCGCCAAGGCGCCGGGCCCGGTCGCCGAAGCCGGGGGCAGGGAGAACCCTCACCCAGAGGCGGTAGTCCCCACTGCCGATGACCTGGCGAGTGATCTTCACCTCGTGCCCGCGCGGCTGTGCGTGCCCCGTCGACTGATCGGTCGGCATGTTCTCGGCCTCCTGTTGGGGGAAGACGGCTCTTACGCAGGCCCTGCCCGCCAGAACACGGAGCAGTGGCACGCACCGCGGTTGTTGCTACGGGGTCTCCGGCTCCCCGCGGCGGGCGGCTCGTTCCGCCCTCTTCTGCTGCTGCCACCGAGACCGGGGGATGCCCTTGGGGCGGTCGCGTTCCCACTGGGCTTCCTCGGCGGCGTCTGCGGCGTGGGGCCCAGCGTGCTCGGTGGCGATCCGCATGTAATCCAGTGCCAGCGCCACCGTCGCCAGGACGGCGCTGGCCAGTCGCGAGTCGTCGAGCGCGGCGGCCGCCGCGCTGTACGCCGTCGGGAAGCGGATGTCCGGCCGCGGGTTCCGCATCCCCCATTCGACGTGGCCGCGCACCTCGGCGTCTACGACCTTGGGGACCGGGAGCGTGGCATAGGCGCGGACCTCGCGCTGGAGAGAGCGGTCTTCCACGTCCGCGCGGTTGAGGTGGTCCTCATGTCCCACCGCGACGTGGATGTCGTAGCCGCCCCAGGTGTAACGGGCGGTCAGGTCAGGGTTCAGGTTCACGGTGGACAGGGGGTCGCCGATGTTGTGCGGCTCAGCCTGGCGCAGGCCGGGATAGGCGGCCGCCACGGCGGCGGCAGTCTGCTCGGCGGGGGCGGGGACGGGTTCGGTCATGGCACTGCCTCTCGGCGCGGGCGGGACACGGGTCGCTACATCAGCGCGGCGCGCTGATGCCATCCCTGCGCCGAACAGCAGGGAGAGGAAGGTATACGGGCCAACCCTGCATGCGCGGGGACCACGGATGCACCTCTGCAACGGGCTGCGCGGAGCAGAGGGCCACCCCCGCAGACGCGGGGAGAAAGGGGCCGCCGCACCAACCGGTGGTCCCGTGGGCGGTTGGGCGCGGCCGCGGATCTCACCCTAGCGGGCTACGGCGCCTCCGGACGAGGCGTTCGGGCGATCATGGCGGTGAGGTCGGGATCACGGGTCCTGTGGGCCGCCTGCTCCGCCTGGATGTACAGGCTCTCCGCGGCCATCATGGCGCTCATCGAGCAACTGATCCGGGCGGTCGGCTCCTCTTTTTCGAGCGCTGCCAGGCGGGCCAGCCGTTCTTCTGTCTGCGCGACCTTGTCCCTCAGAGCGGACAGCTCGCCCCGGGCGATGGCCTCTTCCTCATCCAGCCGCTCGAATAGCGATGTCATCGCCTGCCCCCAACTGAACTCCCAGGACCATGCAGAGCCTCTGCCAGAACGCCAGAGTCCCGCCCACACCGTATGCCAGACAGACAGAACCTTGAGGGGGATGATCACCTCTGTCACCAAGCGACAACTGCCGCTTATATGCAGCTCGTTAGAGCACACCAGCAGACTGCTGAAGATCACGAAAGGGCAGGGGAGCACCTTTGCCCCAGAGGCGCACAGGCCCCAGGACGGTCACTACGCAACCAGCCGAGCTACGAGGGATGCAGCAGGCAGCATGCGTCTTCCGGCTGCCGCTGGAGCGCCATGACTGTTCGACCGGAGGAACTGGAAGAGCGCCCTTTGGGAACTGACTTCGGGCAGTAGTTCTGGATCAAGCCATCTGGAGAGGGAACTGGGCGTGATGCCGAGGGGGCGTGATGGGATACCTGCAGCGCGGCTTGGGTGCTGCGCCACTCGGATAAGGGAGCCCGATGGCACTGGCACTCACTGCGAACGACTTGCTGGCCGGTGAGGTCGTGCACGTCAGCAAGAACGCGAACGCTGTCGTCAGCCTCGACGAGACCGGGCTGAGCCAGTTCGCCTTCGGCCAGCTCATGTGGGTGGTCGGCATGCATGGCAAAGAAGCCATAGGCGGCCGACTGCATGTGACGAACTACCGACTCGTGTTCAACTCGCACCGGTTTAACCGTCTGCGCGGCCGCTTCAGCATCTTTCTGCCCGCCATTACAGGCGTCCGGGACGCCTCGTGGGGCCCCAAGAGGCAGATCGAGGTCTCCACTCGGACGCACCGGTTCACCTTCGTCGTGTGGGGCATCCCCGATCTCATCACGATGATTGACCACCTCCGGCAGGTGGCGAGCCCCACGCACACAGAATGGCTGGCCAGAGCCGCGCTAGCGGACTACACGAAGGTCGGCGAAGGGCTGAGGGTCGCCCAAGGAGCCGAGATGGCAAACATCGCTCTTTGCGCAGCCATGCAGACGTCGGAAGCCCTCCGGGCAGCCGTCACACCGGACCTGAGCGCCGTCGAACTGGCCGGAGCGATGGGTCTGATAGACCTCCTGGAGTACCTGGAGCAGACCTAGCTGACCCGAGCAGGCAAGCAACAGGACAGCGAAGGTCCCGGGAAGCGATCTTCCGACTCCTGGGAAACGAGCATCACCGGGGCCGAGTCTTGTGCCTGGCCAGGTGCTCTTGTGAACACCCCCTGTAGAACAGCATGCCGGGGGTGAAGAAATGGGCGGGATGTGAGGCCAGATTGCTGCGGCAGGCCCCGTGTTCTGAGGGGCGAGGCATCGCGGAACCCGTGCGAGTAACCCGGCGCCAGGTCCTCGGGGGAGAGGGGCGAGTCGAGACGCTGGAACTCAGCCTCGCCAACCAGTCCGCCCTCGACACGTTTCTCGCTCAGGCCGACCGCTCCGTACAGCATTGGTTCGCAGCACTTCTCATCGAGCGGGCCGCCGTCAAGTGACGAGCGCGTCGAGGAGCTGCTGCGCTGCGACTTGCGCACTAGCCCCCCGTCGAGAGGGAGATGCTGGATCGACGACGAGATCACCGACCGTGACTGCGCGTACGTCACCGCCCACCACCCGGCCCCGGCGCTGCTGCACCGCGTCGATCCCCGGCACGGGCTGCGCGACAACGACTTCATGGTGCTCGCCGCCTTCGCCGCCCGCTGCACACCGACCGCGGCCTGACCGCGGCCCGGGGCCGAACTGCGGGGCCCGGCCTGGCATTGGCTTCGAACTACGGCCCGGCCGGGCCACCCGAGTCCCTCATGACACCACCGGCCGCAGCGCGCCGTGCGACGTTGGCACCCGGGCCCTGTCGCCCCCTGCCCCAGGGCAAGCCTCGTGCGCGGGGCGCCGTACGGCCTGTACCGCTGCCGACTCGCATGAAAGCGACCTGCGATTGTGCAATCTACGTCCCGGGCTTCTCGCGCTCGCTGCGCCACATGGCCCGACGTGTGCGCACGCCAAAAGCGCTGGCGCCAGGGCGCCGAGGTGAGAAGTGCACGGACGTCGATCCGCGAGTCGGCAACCGGGGCGGGAGATCGACGATTCGCGCGAAGAGGGCCGCTTGGGCCGCTAGGGTGCCTGGTGTGGACATCCCCTCTCGGCCCCCCGCAGTCTTCCGTCTGATCGCGACAGGGGGAGGCACCGGCGGGCATACCTACCCGGCTCTCACCGCGATCCGTACGTTGCGGGAGCGGCTGACGGCGCAGGGGCGCTCGCTCGATGTGCTGTGGATCGGCAGTGCCGACAGTCTGGAGGCACGCGTTGCCGGCGCGGAGGGGATCGCGTTCACTGCGGTGGCCACCGGCAAGGTGAGGCGTTCGTCGAATCCGTTGAAGATGGTGTCGCCCGCGAACGTGCGGGACATGGCGCGCGTACCGCTCGGTGTTGCTCAGGCGCGCACAGCGGTCGCGAGATTCCAGCCGCACGTGGTGCTCGCGACAGGCGGCTACGTGGCAGTGCCGACCGGGCTTGCCGCCCGGATGCGCAAAGTCCCGCTGGTAGTGCACGAGCAGACCGTACGGCTCGGGCTCGCCAACCGCAGGCTGGCCGGCAGCGCCTCGCGGATCGCGGTGTCCTCGGAGTCGAGTGTGCCGCTCCTGCCCGAGAGCGTGCGCCCGCTTGCGGTTGTCACCGGGAACCCCGTGCGCCCGGAGGTGCTGGCCGGGCACCCGGACAAGGCCGTGGCCGCCCTGGGGCCCGGCTTCGACCGTGCCTTGCCCACGGTGTACGTCACCGGCGGGGCGCAGGGGTCGCAGCAGATCAACAACGTGGTCGGCGGGGAGCTGTCGTGGCTGCTGGAGCGGGCCAACGTGGTGCACCAGTGCGGGCCCGCCCACTATGAGACGCTGGCTGGGCGGGCGGCCGCGTTTCCCGCCCGCGTTGCTGCCCGGTATCACCTGACGCCATTTGTGGGGCCGGAGCTGCCCGACGTGCTGGCGCTGGCCGATGTGGTGATCTCGCGCAGCGGCGCCGGAACGCTTGCCGAGCTGACCGCCCTGGGCAAGCCCGCCGTGTTCATCCCGCTCGCGTCCTCGGCCGGGAACGAGCAGGTGCACAACGCCCGGCACCTGGAGGCGTCCGGCGCGGCCGTCGCACTGGTGGGGGAGGTCACCGGGGAGCGCCTTCGCGGGGCGGTTGGCCGGCTCCTTGAAGACCCCGGACGCAGGGATGCCATGGCGGCTGCGGCGCGGGCGCAGGGGCGCCCGGATGCGGCGGACCGGCTGGTGGAGGTGCTGCTGGCCGCCGCATCCGACTGAGTTCCCGAGCCCTGCTAGGTGTGCGGGGTGGTGCCGGTCGCATCGAGCGCGGCACGCAGGGCGTGTACGACGTGGGCGATGTCGGCCTCGGTGAGGTGCTGGTGGAAGGGCAGGCTCAGGATCTGCTCACCGGCCTGCTCGGTGGCGGGCAGCGGGCGGCGCCAGGTCGCGAAGGCGGGCTGGAGGTGGTTGGGCGGGTAGTGGACGCCGACACCGATGTGTGCCTTGCGCAGGTGCGCGAAGACCTCGTCCCGTCGGGGTAGGCGGATCTGGCACAGGTGGGGGACAGCGTGGTCAGGGCCGACGTCGATGAGCGTGACCTCGCGCAGGCCGGTGAGGGCGGCGCGGTAGGTGCGCCACAGGTGGCGGCGGGCGGCGGCGGCCTTCTCGAAGTGGTCGAGCTGGGCGAGGCCGATCGCCGCGTTGAGGGCCGAGAGCTGGTAGCGCAGGCCGAACCCGTGGACCTGGTAGGTGGTGGTCTGGGCGCGTTCGCTCGGGGACTGTGCGACACCCAGCAACCGCAGGCGGCGGAGGGTGTGTGCTTCGTCGGGAGTGCGGGGGATGACTGCGCCGCCCTGGCCGCAGGTCGGATTCTTGATCGGGCCGAAGGAGAAGCAGGTCAGCACCGTGGCGTCGCCGCCGACGAGGCGGGTGCTGGTGGGGTTGCGGGAGCCGAAGGCGTGAGCGGCGTCCTCGATGACGGTGATGCCGCGCTCGGTGAGCTCCGCGCGGATCGGGGTGAGGTCGATGGCCCGGCCGCCGAAGAGGACCGGGATCACCGCCCCTGTGGAGTCGGTGATCGCCTTCCTGACGAGGTCCGGGGTGACGCACAGGGTGGCGGCGTCGATGTCGATGAAGCGCGGGGCCGCGCCGACGGCGAGGATGGCCTGCACGGTGGCGCAGAACGTCATGGACGGCACGATCACCTCGGCACCGGCTGTGATGCCGGCGGCCAGGAGCGCGGTGTGGAGCGCGGCGGTTCCGGAGGCGACGGCCACGGCGTCGGGCACGCCGAGGTAGCGTGCGATCCGGCGCTCGAACTCCTCGGTGACCTCGGTGTGCCCGTAGTGGCCACTTGCCAGCACGCGGGCGAGGGACGCCGCCTCGTGACCGTGGAGGAAGGGGCTGGCGTTGCGTGCAGCGTCCGGCCTTGACTGGTTGTTCACGATTCCCCCTTCGGGCGGATGACCGGCCGCAGCAGCGCGCTCGCGGTCTCCAAAGCGGTGAGCGCGTCCGTGCCTGAGGGCCCGGCAGCGACGAGCAGGCCGATCTTGTGGCCGGACTGGTCGTGCGGCCGTATGAGGTCGCCTGGCTTGGCGTACAGCTCGATATCGGTGACCCCGTGGATGCCGCGGGATTCGGCGACGCCCTCCCACGTGATCAGTTCGCCCTCGGTGGCGTGCGGTGAGCCGGTCAGCTCCAGCGCCGCGTGCGCGGCGCGCGTCGGCGTCAGGTGGTGGTCGAACGGCTCGCCGAGTGCGAGGGCGATGAGCGCGCGTACGACGTCCACGCCGTAGGCGGCGGCGAGCAGGCGCGGGACGCCGTCACCTCCGAGACGTGGGTTGGCCTCGATGACCCGTTCCTGGCCGTCCGTGCCGAGGACGAGGTCGAAGTTCGCCGGCCCGTTGGCGATGCCGAGCGCGCGGCACAGCCGTTCGGCGGTGGCCTCTATCCGGTGGTGTGCCGCCGGCGCCAGCTGCGCGGTACAAAGTCGCCTGACGACAAAGCTCTGGCCGATGAAGTCCTTGTCCGTGATGCAGGTCATCAGCGCCCTGCCGGCCTGCATGAAGACCTCGACAGCCAGGGGGCGGCCCTGGATGAGCTCCTCAGCGATCACGGTCTGGGAGGCGGAGTAGGAGCGGGCGTGTGCGACGGCGGCGTGCAGGTCTTCGGAGCGGGTGAGGCGGGTGATGCCCTTGCTGCCCGAGCCGTCCGCCGGTTTGATCACGAGCGGGAAGCGCAACCGTTTCGCCTCCGCGCACACCTTGTCCGGCTCGTCCGACGCGGTCCATCCGTACCCGGGGATGCCGCAGGATGCGGCGATCGCGTGGAAGGCGGCCTTGTCCCCGGCCGCGAGGGCACTGCTGGGATACACATACGGGGTGCCGTACCGCAGGCCCAGGGCGTGCCAACTGGCCAGCGCGGCGTCGCTCGCGCCGCCCACGATCCCGGCGGGGCGCACGTCGCCGAGCGCCTCGGCGATGGCGTCGGTGTTCCGGGTGGAGATCTTAAGGGTGGCCTCGGCGAACGCGAGCGCGGGAGCGTTTGGGCGCGCGTCCACCGCGATGGTCGGGATTCGGCAACGCCGTGCCTCCTGGTAGAGCGCGATCTGCTCCTCCGAAGCGCCCAGCACGATCAGTGCGCCGTGGGGCCAGTGCTCACACATGCTCGCCCTCCGGTTCGACAGAGGCGGTGCGAGCGACGGGGACGGCGGGGAGCAGGTTGCGGGACATCGGAGCCCAGCGGTCGGGGTTGCGGCGGTACCACTCGGCGGTCTCGGCCAGCCCGTCCTCCAGGCGGCGTTGGGGCCGGTAGCCGAGCTGGTCGCGGGCCTTGGTCCAGTCGATCGCGTAGCGGACGTCGTTGGCCGGGCGGTCGGGTATGTAGGTGACCGCGTCCCACGTCGCGCCGCACAGGCGCAGCAGGTGTTGTGTCAGTTCCCTGCTGGACAGATCGGTGCCCCCGCCGAGGTTATAGATCTCCCCCGGCCTGCCGTGGCGCAGGACCGCCTCGATCCCGGCACAGTTGTCCTGCACGTGCAGCCAGTTGCGCACATGCTGGCCCCGGCCGTGCAGGGTGACGGGCATCCCGCGCAGGAGCCGGGTGACGAACAGGGGGATGATCTTCTCGGGGTACTGGCAGGGCCCGTAGTTGTTGCTGCTGCGCGTCACGCACAGCGGGAGCCCGAGGGTCTGGTACGCCCCCAGCGCCACCAGGTCACCGGCCGCCTTGGACACAGCGTACGGAACGGAGGGGCGAAGAGGCGCCCGCTCGGTCGCGGTGCCCTGGGCGAGGGGACCGTAGACCTCGTCGGTCGAGACGTGCACGAACTTCTCGATGCCGTGGCGGTGCGCGGCGTCCACGAGGACCTGCGTCCCGAGCACGTTCGTGGACAGGAACCCACCCGCCGCGTCGTAGGAGCGGTCGACGTGGGACTCGGCGGCGAAGTGCACCACGGCGGTAGGGCCGGACGCCATCAGTCCGTTCACCACTACGCCGTCCTGGATGTTGCCGTGGACGAAGCGCAGCTTGTCGGAGAGGAAAACGGTGCCCAGGTTCTCGATATGACCGGCATAGGTCAGGGCGTCCAGGACGGTGACGCAGGCGATGTCCTCGGCCTTGATCAGCCTCTTCACGAAGTGCGAGCCGATGAAGCCGGCGCCGCCGGTGACGAGCACGTGTTCCACTGGTGCCTCCAAGAGGAGTTGGGCCAGGCCCAAGGGGCTGGGCCGGAACCCCAGAAAACCTCCGGGGACGGGCGGGCGACTCCTCACGCGAAGGGGCTCACACATCACATGAACCGGTAACGCTGTGAGCGGTCTGCGCCCGCCCTCGCGGCGCTATCCTCGCCTCTCGGAACCCGTAGCTGGGGGGCACTGTGACGCGGTGGCAGGAACGCAATTGGCATCCGAACACAGATCTGGATCGGTTGCTGAAGGCATCCGGGGCAAGCCGCGACGCGCTCGCGCTGCGCGTCAACGAACTCACCTGGCAAGCCGGAATTCTGACGCAGTACACCCATACGAGTGTTACCAACTGGGTAAAGCGCGGCATGATCCCCCGCCCGCCGGTCCCCGCCTGCATCGCCGCTGCGCTGGAAGAACGCCTCGGGCGTCCGGTCAGCGTCGCCGATATCAACATGAGCGAACCGCCAGGCGGGAACCCTGACGTGGGGTTGGATTTCCCGCGTGAATCAGCCGACGCCGTACGCGGCGTCACCACATTCTGGAGACACGTGGACCGCAGAGCATTCCTCAACCGCTCCTTCGCCGTCGGCTCCTTCGCCGTCCCTGTCACCCGGTGGCTCGCCGTTCCGGCCGACGCCGCCACCGGCCACCGCGGCGCCCGGTGCGTAGGGCGCGGGGACCTCGACCAGTTGTGGCAGGCCGTCGAGGACGCGCGCCTGGCGGACTCCCGCTTCGGCGGGGGGAACTGGAAATCGTCCTCGATCGCGACATGCCTGCGGGAGTACGCCACCCCGCTGTTGCAGGGCACCTACACCGAGGAAACCGGCAAGGCACTCTTCCGGGCCACTGCAGAGCTGACCCGTCAGATCGGCTGGAGCGCGTTCGATGCTGGGCATCACGGCGCGGCGCAACGGCACTTCATCCAGGCCCTGCGCCTAGCGCGCGCCGCCGGGGACGTCCAGGTCGGCGCCTACGTGCTGACTACCATGTCCCTGGCCGCTTTCCTGCGAGGACACCCGTCTGAGGCCGTGGACATGGCCGAGGGCGCCTACGAGCGCGCGAAGAACCTTCCGGACGGCGCGAAGGTCTTGTCGTTCGCGAAGCTCGCTCAGGCGCGTGCCCACGCACGCGCCGGGGAAGCGCACGAGGCGACCGCCGCCCTCGTCCTCTCGGAGAACCTGCTCGGCCATGCACGGCCCGATACCCAACCAGTGTGGATGAACTACTACACGCACGAACGCCTGGCCACCGACGCCACGGAGATCTACCGGGACCTGGGCCGCTCGCGCGACGCGCTTGCCTGGAGTCGCCAGGCGGACGCCATGCCGACCGACCGCTACACGCGCGCGGTGGGAATCCGCCTCGCGGTAGAGGCATCCGTGCATCTGCAAAATGACGACCTGGACCAGGGCTTGGTGGTCGCTGACCGCTCGATGCAGCTCCTGTCCCGGGTCCGGTCCGCTCGCGCTCACGGGTACGTCCACGACCTCACCACGTCACTGGCACCCCGGCAGCGGGATAAGCGCGTCGCCGCCTTCGTCGAGCACGTCCGCCGAAGCCTGCCCGCCGCGAGCTAAGGCTCGTCACCTCCGCCCCCTTAGCAGGGCCTCACCAGCCAGCTCGACGCGCGGGGACCTGGGCCCCGCCGTTGATGGCCTCTCGCTCCGCGTTGAGGTACGGCTGTAGGTGATCGCCGAGCGTCGCGAGGAGAGCGTCGTTGCAACGCCTCTGCGCCAAGGCCACATCGCGCATCTCCTCCCACCGTGCGCTGTCCGAGGGGAGGTCGGCCAGGTCCTCCGGAGCCCACCACCGCGCCTCGGGCCCCGCCGACCGGCTCTGCGTGCTCCCTTCCACCGTTCCCGCCTCGCGCATCAGGCCGGGCCACAGCTCGAGATCCAGGGCCAGCTCCAAATTGGCGATGGTCAGCAGGTCGGGCCAGACCCGGCCGCCGAGCACATTGGTGATAGTCAGCCGACTGACCCCGCTTCGCCGGGACAACTCGGCGACCGACCAGCCGCTCACTTCAAGAGACACGGTGAGCAGCACCGCAAGCCCGCGTGCGACCCTGGCTCCGTGATGGTCCGCCATGGCGGAACAAGGCCATCCGTCGTCCTCTTGCTCGGACGTCGGCCGTACCAGGACATAGGCACGTGGGCAACGGGATCGTGACTCACCTTGGGGCACACCGCTCAGCCTCCACCACCGATACGTCGGCTGGCCCGGCGTCCTGACCGACGACCGCCTTGCCCATCCACCGGCCCCACCCTCGAAAGAGGCCTGGCCTGCGCAGACCAATACCGAGGCCCGTAAAGCCGAGTACAGCATGACCACCTGTCCGGACGGATGGGCCTCGCCAGCGCTGCAGCGAGGACGCCGCAGGGCGGGGGGCCTCCGGGCTGCGAGTCACCGAGCGGGCGGCTCCGGTCAGCGGGCGGCGCGTCCGCGTGGGCGACACCTTCCTGGCATCGCCCACAAGCCGGACGGCGTACTGGAATCTCGATGCACCGCGCTGACGCCCTGACCGAGGCCGCCATCCGCTGGCAGATACCGGGGCTCGGCCCGGGTGGTCACCGCTGGCGGTGAAGCCAGTGGCGTTCCATGGTGAGCTGATCAATGAGTTCCGCATCGCCGACGGGCAGCGGGCGGCCGAGAAGCCGGCAGATGTCGCGGTGAAGACGTATGTCGTCCTCGACGAGGAGGCTGGACCACAACGGTTCCTCCGCAGCGGTATCGGCCTCGACGAGGGTAAGCAGTGCGAGCTTGTCCTCATGGCTGAGGTGTTCGAGCTGGCGCAGGCCGGTCTTGTTCCGAAGCTCGACCCATGTGGTGACGCGATGTTCGCGAGCCGCCTTCTTCAGGGCGCCGCGGACGGCTGGGGCGAGTCTTTCCGCCTTCTCGGCACGGGCCTGACGGGCCTGCTCATGCGCCCGCTCGCGGGCTCGGTTCGCTCTTTCCGCAGCGGCGGCCCGCTCAGCCCGTTCCTGCTCCATGGCCTGGCGCATGGCCTCGAGTTTCCGCGCCTCCTCTTGGAGCCGCTCTTCATGCCGCTTCTCTTGCGCCCGACGCTTCTCCTCGCGTGCGAGCTGAGCAGCAGCTCGTTGTGCGGCCCGTTTTTCAGCTCGCTTTCTGTCCATGCGGAGGGTCAGGGAATCGGCGATGTCCCTCTCCTCCTGCGAGGCGTCAGGGTCGTCCCGCAGCAGTTGGACGGCCAGCGAATGCAGTTTCTCCGTCGGAGCCTGCTTCAGCTGCCGAACCATGCTTCGCCGGTGCTGCGCATGCTGTTCCAGTCGCCGCTGACACTTGGGCAGGACGTAGCGCAGGCGGCTGGCGTCGTCGGGGTGCAAGTCCGTTTCCAGCAGTTGATGGATTGTCTCGACGGTGGCCCGGATCTTCTTGGGACTGGCGTTGTCGGTGTCGAGGTGGCGCAGCAACGTCTGGACGGGGTCGGCGCGCCGGGGACTCGGGGCGGTGTGGCGGGCGATGGTAACGATCTCCCTGCCGCCGCCCGCCGACTCCGCTCGCTGCGGCAACGGGGCCGGTGTGTGGGGGGCGCCGGCCTGGTCCTCGAAGCCAGGCCGTCAGGGCCGAGGGCAATGTCGTCCAAGGCGTCCCAGTGTTCCGTGCCCCGGCCGTGGAGCTCGGTGCCGAACAGCATGACGCGGCCGCCGCCGGGGCGGTCGACGAAGCGTACGCGGTGGAGGTAGCCACGCCGGGTGAGGGCATGGGGGTCGCGCACGCCCGGTCCCAGGATGACCTCCCATGTGCTGGAGTCCCACGGGGCGGGCCGGCTCCGGTCGAGATGGAGAAGGAGAGACCGCCCGTCCTGAAGGCAGACTGCCACCGCGGATCCCAGTGGCTCGGGGAAGACGAACTCAGCGGTGATGCCCTGAGTACGCAGCCACGACGCCAAATGCGCCTTGGCGAAGAGGTGGTTGGCGTCGTCCTTGCCGCGGTCTTTACGGCCACAGGGCTGGCCAGCCCCACTGCTCCCGTAATGGGCGAAGTGGCATATTTTTTCCATGCATAGCCGGGTTGTTAACCGCCGGCCGCAGCCGCCCTCGAACTGGGTGCCGCACCAGATAGTGATCCCGTCGTGCTCGCGCCGGAAGGCTTTCAGTTCCTCGGGCGTCTCGGGACACAGTGCCGGGTCGTCTGAGTCCGGGCTACCGAAAACCGCAGTCTGAATGAGGCGCCGGTCCATCCTGCTCCAGTTGCTCCAGAAGGGTGACTTCCTCTCATTGTGCTCCCGTGCACTGCCAACACCGTCCGCTGGTGAACGGGCCCGGCATGTACGGAGCTCGGCCAACGGACAGCGCGAGTCGGCCAGGTACCGCAGGGCTGCCAGGGCACTGGCGTGACAAATATCGTCGAGGACGGTGTTGGAGCGCAGTCCGATGGTCAGAGCACGGGGCATGGCGATCGACTGCAGTTGGTGGGAGCGGTGGCGCAGCCGGATCGTGACCGGGGCTCAGGGCGCGTCTCAGTCCTCGTCGTCTGTGTGCTTCGGCAGCAGTCGCATGAGAGCCATGCGGTCGAAGGCGGTGTCAGTGGTGATCGGGCTGGGTGAGGGGGCTGCGAAGGTGGATTCGGTGTGGGCGAAGCTGAAGCGTCTGACCTGGCGGGGCCGGCTCACCGAGGACAGCCCGGGCCTGTTTGCGCTGGTCGAACACACCGAGAACTCAGCGCCGCGCCGCCTACGACTCCGTCAGGGCGAACGCAGCGTGTACGGCGATGCGTCCGGCCGCACGGAAGGACCGGGGACGGGAGTCCTGTGCGTGGACCTCCATGCTGCGCAGCACGACCGTGACCGCCGCGGTGGTCACAGCGTCCAGCTCTGCCAGTTCTTCGCGGATTCCCTCCTCCAGCGCGGCCTGAAACGAGTACAGCTCGGCCTGGTCGATGTCGGTGAAGCCGTGGATGTCCAGAGGAACGGCCACTTCGAACACGACCCCTTCGGCTCCGGGCTCGAAGTCCACGGTGACGACCCCACAGTCGCCGAAGCAGCTGGACTGCCGGGCGTAGACCGCCTTGACGTCTCGGATCGGGCGTACAGGAAAGAAGGGACGCTTGGCATGCATCTGGTCACCATAGTGAGGTCGGTGCCGACCTTGCTGTTTCGTCGACCGCCGCAGACACCACGTCGAGCCGGCCTGGGCAGCAAGCGCACGCCGACGCGGGGGCTGTGGGGCTGCGTAGGCGAAGGGCCATGAGCACGGCGGTGACATCAGCCAGTCGGCAGTATCCCGGCGCCGGTCATGATTGGCGCCCGCTTCCAGCAGACCCGGCATCGGTAGGGGTGCTTCACATCGGTCGCCTCTCGGCGCACCATGCTTGACGGCCGTGGCCTGCGGATCAGGCACCGTCCTGCGGGTCGTCTATGTGCTTGAGAGCGCTGCGGACCTTGGGCCGGTCGGCCTCGGCCAGCGTGAACCAGAAGTCGTGCGTACCGATCGCTTCGGCCAGCTCCAGACGACGGCCCCGGAGCTTGGCCTCTTCGGCCTTCTCATCGTCCGTCCAGCCGGGCGAGGCGTGGCGCTGCCGCTCGCGCCAGTAGCCGCCCTGACCTCGGTGCACTGATCCGGGGCCGACGAGGTGCCCGGCGGCCGAAGATGACCCAGGCGCAGCTCGCGGTGCTCGTGGGCTACTCCGCTTCGTGGGTCTGCCGCGTCGAAGCCGGCGAAATCATCCCGCCGGGGGTGACGCTGCTGCATATCGCCGCCGCTCTGGGCATTTCACCGGATGAGCTGATCGGCGCCGCTCACCCACCGGAGCGAGAACCGGTCCCAGATACGCCAAGCCCAGGATGCACCCGTACGGTGGCCGCTACGGTGACCACGGGGACCAGCGAGAGCCAGCAGGAGGGCACCGTGCGGCGCAGGGGTTTTCTCACCGGAGCAGCGGGGATCAGCGCTGTCCTACTCACCGGCACCCGGGCAGCCGCGGACCAGCCGCCGGGCGAGTTGGGTGCGGGGCTGGAAACGGCCCTGTTCAATCTGCCTGCCGCCGGGCCCGTGCCGATCAGCCGGCTCGAGCGGGCTCTTGGCCGGGTGCGGGAGGACTTCCGTCACGCCCGTTACCAGACCCTGAGCACCGAACTGCCCCTGCTCCTCGCCGCCGCCGACGCGACCCGCGACCACCTCACCGGCCACGCGAGAGAGCAAGCCAATGCCCTGGCCTCCTACGCCTACAGCCTTGCAGGAGAATTCGCCAGCAAACAAAGGTCCGAAGCGACCTGGGTCGCGGCGGACCGGGCCTTGACCGCCGCTCGCGCCTGCGGCCAGCCCGCCCCGCTCGGTGAAGCCACCCGGATGCTGTCCGTCGCCATGCGCCGCGCGGGCCGCTACCGCCAAGCCGCCGACCTCCTGCTTCGCACCAGCCGGCAGCTGGCCGACGACCCTATCGACCAGGCCCGGGCCGTACGCGCGGCGATGCTGCTGACCTGCGGCTACACCTGCGCCCACTACGGAGACCGCACGGTCGCACTGGAGTTGGTGGACGAAGCCCAGGAAATCGGGCAGCGCATCCCCTACGGCCCTGGCCTGGACGGCGCCACCATCCAGGCCACCCGCGCGCAGTGCGAGTCATTCCGCCTGAGCATCTTCAACAAGCTCGGCGTACCGGACGAGGCGGCCCCGGTCGTCGGTCGCATCGACGCGACCGCCTTCCCGACCGCGGAGCGCCGAGCCCGCTTCCACACCGATGCCGCACGCATGTACCACCAGCTCGGCGACCACACCCGCACCTTCGCCTCCCTCCGCGCCATCGAACGCCAAGCGCCCGAGGAAGCCCGGCGCCCATCAGTCCAGGTCCTCACCACGGATCTGCTCTACTCCTCGGCCCGCCAGCCCGGACTGGCGGAGTTCGCGGCACGGACAGGGGCGCTGAGGGGCTGATCACGTGAGTACCCGCGACGGCCAGGGCGGTCACCGGATCAGCTTGACGTCGGCCTCCACCGGAGCGATGCGTGGGGCCCGAGTGAGGCCGAGTGCCGCGTAGAGGGGGCGGGCGGCAGATGGCCGCGCATCGCCGCGGCGGCGTATTCGCTGTTGCCCTCGAGCAGGCCGCCGTTGAAGAAGCGCAGGTCTAGGCAATCTCGGGTGGACTTGAGGCTGGTGGGCTGCCCTTCGGTCAGGACATATGTTCTGGCCGAAGGGATGAGATGCGGCCTACGGGGGAGCCCCTATGCGGCGCGAGGCGCGTACGGAGTCTGGATCACTGTCAGGCAGTGGCCGAAGGACACAGAGTGACCCCTACTGTCGAAACATCCGCCCTCCAGCACGCCTTCGCCGACCTCGAACGGCAAGTACCAAAACTGTCCGCTCGCGAAGAGCGCTTGCGCAATCAGCTGCGTGAGGTCGAACAGCGCCTGTCATCGGCACGCCAGGCCCTCCAGCACCTGCGGGTACTGACCGGCGACGCGTCCTCCGAGCTCAGCACGGCGGCCACGAGCCAGGAAGAACCTGACGGGCCGGCGAAACCGCCGCGGCCCAGGAGGCGGAACCTGAGACGCCCGCGTTCCTGCCGACGGCGAGCGAGGACGCCGTTGTCGCGGTGCCCCAGCCCCGCACCTCCGCCGGGCCCAGCGGCAGCAAGGCGCGTCGGGCGCCCGCCGGCAAGAAGCCGGTGGCGGGCAAGGCCAGCCCGGCGACGAAGAAGCCGAGGATATCCCGGACGGCGGCCAAGAAGATGGCCGCGGCTTCACCCGCGAACGCCCCGCTGGGTAGTAGGAGCCTTTTCGTACGTAGGACAGCAGCAGCTCGGGAGCGGCCCCGGTCCACGGGCCCAGGGTGCACAGCGGGGAGACCGTGAACGTGACGAAGAATGCCTTGTTGGTCTTGCTCTGCCTGCCTTCTTGGCCACATCGGATCGGGAGCGGCGGGGTGCCCACGATCTGAGGCACGGACAGGTGCACGAGGGGCCGGGGGCAGGGTCTTCGGTGCAGGTGGTGAAAAACGTCGCCAGCGCCACCCATCCTGCATGAGGGATGCCGCCTCCGAACAGGGGGGCGGCACGCCGTCCGGGCCGGCGGGGGTATTCGTCAACGCGTCGCGCCAGGGCCCTGGCCCACACGCATACCCCGGCTCCAGGGAGGTGCGCGAACACCAGGTCCCCGCCTTCGGCGGTGGGAACGGTCAGGCAGCGGGCAGGGGCGAGAGGGAACATGAGGACGCTCCGCGGGTGTGAGCTTGACCGGGGCCGGTAGACGGCCATGACAGGTCAGCCCGTGCCGGTGACGGGCCGCATACCCGCGATGCGGGTCCAAGGGAGCCCGGCAGTGCGCCTCCGCCGCAGAGATTAGTCCCATCGTGGCGACCGGCGCAGGCGGCAATGGTTCTCGTACATCCCACCTGGTCTCCGGGTTGGACGTACGTTTCGGCAGCGGCCGTTGGTAGCGTGCACGGCTAACCATCGGCGTGGGCTTGACCGGCCCGCTTGAGAGCGGGGCGATCACGCAAGCGCTTCGCTTCAGACCGCAGAAGGGCTCGGCTGCTCGGTGCGGCCGGGCCTCTAGTGCGTGGAGTTACCGCGGGGTGTACTTGGTGAAGTAGTGCTGGGCGGCCTCGCTTTGGAACGTGTTCAGCTCGTGCGTGTGCTTGCCGACCAGTTCCATGACGTCCCACACGAACGGCGGGAGGTCGAACCTCTTGCTGGGCGGTGTTCGGTCGATGATCTTCTGACCGAGCCTGAGCAGTTCCTTGGGGTACTCCATGCGCGAGTCGATGACGGCCTGGTCCCACCCGTGCTTGGGTGCTTGCTCCACCAGCCAGTCGATGAACGCGGCGACGTCCGGGGAGCCTTCTTGTGCTTCAGGCATAGCTATCGAGTCCTGCCTATCGGGGCTGAGCAACGTGTTCTTCCGTGACTGCTTGGTCCTCGCCGTCCGTCTGCTTCGGCAGCAGTCGCATGAGAGCCTCCCCGAGCAGGTCCAGCCGGTCCTGGCGGTACTCGCAGTGCTGGCCGACGCTCCGGTGCAGCTTTCGCAGAGCCGCCGGGTACCGATCGCTCTGGCACATGGCCGTGCGCGCCAGGTCGGACAGTGCGGGGTGTAAGTCGCGGTAGTCGAACCTTTGGACGTGCCGGTGCAGGCGCCCTCCGATGCGTACGTCCCACGGCGCATAGGCCGCGGCCGGCGTCGGCCACAGATGGGTGATGACGCCGCGCACGCCGTCGATCAGCTCGGTGTCGCACCGGGCCGAGTCGTCTGCCCGGCAGGTGGCGAGCACGGACTCGGCGGCCACGTGGCCGGCCAGCAGATGCACCCCCACGTAGGCGGCCCGGGGCCCCTTCAGGCCCACTGAACCCCCTTTGCTGTACGCGCGCTTGGCCAGGGCCTCGTAGGCCGAGTCGTCGAGGTGGTGGCCAGCCGTGGCCATCGCCAGCAGTCCGGACCCGCTGTGATATCCGTCCAGGCCCCGCGCTCCGGGCGGCCCCGGGTGGAACCGCGGATCGATGCCCTCCAGGTGAACGCTCTTCAGGCGCATCGCGAGGATGTCTAGGCTGCTGATCTCGGTCATCTCTAGGCTCCCTCATTGTCGGCTGCGAGGAAGTCGGCCACGCTCTGCTCGCCCAGCAGCACCGTCAGGTGCTGGCGCACGACCGGGTCCTGGGCGACCTCGCGCACCTGGGCGGGTGACAGGAGCTCGTCGTCCCAGTCCTCGGGCGCGGCCGGTTGCAGGGCGTCCCCGCAGATTTCCCGCCGGGCCCGCGCCAGAAGCTGCTCCATCTCCGCCTGGAGCTCGTCGCGCCGCCGGGCGAGATCGGCGATGCGGATGGCGGTCTCGTCGGCCTCCCTGCTGCCGTGGACGGAGCGCCCCTGCTTCCACGCGGCGGCGTAGCGCTCCCCCAGAAGAGCGTTCTGCGCCGCGGTGCTCTCGGCTTTCGAGCGGCGCTCGGCTTCGGCGACCAGGTCGGCATCAAGGTCGGCGAAGGCGTCATCGCCGCGGAGCCGGAAGGCGGTGAGCTGCGCGGCGACGGCTTCGAGGTGCTGAGCCATCGTCTGCGCGTAGGGGGAGTCGCCTCCGGAGCGCTGGATCTGGCGGCCCTCGTCGAGGTAGCTCGTGCCCGCCCGCAGGCCAGCCGCCTGACGGCGCGCACGCGCCGCCAGGTCCTGAATGTCGGCGTCCCCGCCGGGTCCTGGCACTTCGCGCACCGAGTCCGCGATGCCGTGGAGGGCCATGGCCACCGTGCGGTCATTGTCCCGCTCGGCTGCGGTGGTCTTTCCCGCGGCCTGCTCCCGCACCCGATCGGCCTGCACATCGAGCACATGGGCGTACAGCAGCATGTCGGGGAAGTGTGCCTCGGTGACCTCCGGCAGGTCCGCGCCGGCGGCCTGGATGCGGTCGATCGTCATCCTCCCGAGGCCGGTGGCACGGTGGATGACGGTCTTGGCGGCCAGCCCCTCCTCCTCGAAAACCCGGAGGGCTCCGCGGACCAGCGGATCACGGCGGTCGCTCACCGCGGCGATGTCGTCGGCGTACCGAAGGCACGCGTCGTAGGCGGTATCAGCGTCAGGAAAGTAGAGGGCGGGGTCTCCGCCCCGTCCGTCCGCGGAAGCGTTGTTCATGACGGCGACGCTACCAGAGAAGTATCGCGCGATACAGAAGGATTGTATCGCGCGATACGGCGCATGGTTGGCGCGTGCTAGTCCGAGGAGGGACGAACGCCGCTGGCGGAAATCGTGTCCCGCGTCCTGCCGAGGAACGCGTTCAGGTCGATCAGTTCCTGGTCGTCGGAGCAAAGGCCCGTGCTGTACAGGGATAGCAGGCGCGCCAGAGCTGTCCGGGTGGGCCGGTCATGAATACCTGGTGTGTCGTAGCGCAAAGCGGCCATGGCTTCAACCACCAGGGCTGGGGCTACCGGGGTACGGGCGGCGAACGCCTCCTTGACCGGATCGAGATCGACCCGGTCCTCGTCATCGAGCCACCGCATCGCGTCGGCCAGGTACCGGTCGTACGGGTCCTGATGCACCGGAGGCAGAGGGAGCATGATGCTGTGCCCCGGGGCACCGGTGAGGGTGGAGAGCCAGCCGCTGGAGAGGTACGCCCACCATTCGTCCGGCAGGGTGACCTGGCTGAGCGTGAGGGCCACTCCGTCGGGCAGGTCCGCCAGGTCGTGCCTCAGAATGCGGACCGTCCTGTCCACCAGGCCGCGTAGTGCGGCGGGCAGCGCGGATTGGCTGGCTGCCGTAATCCGGCGGGCCACTGTCGCGGGGTCCATTGCCGCGAGCGACTGCTGCCCGTGGGCCGGTACGATCCGCCGCCAGCCGCGTGCGCGGACCCATCCGTACGCGACGAGCGGAGACGGGGCCGGGCTTCCGCCCTTGTGCGCGGGCGGATTCTCCGACGGGGTCGGGCGGTTGGTGTGCTGGGCCAGGTAGTCGCCGGCCTGCACCGCCAGCCGGGCCGTTTCCCACTTCGCCGGCGCCCGTAAGCCGGGGCAGGGCTCGACGTAGCCCCAGCGGACCAGAGCCGGATGCATCTCGGGGCATGTCATTGGCAGACTCCGATCTCGGTACGGGCAGGGCTCACTTGCACAAATGGTGACTCATTCCAGCGGCGGGGCGGGGCAGTACCGGCGAATCCAGCACACCCCGAACTGCCGGATGCTGAAGTCAGCGGAGGTCGCTGCGGCGGCCCTGGCCGGGCCGGGCGGCCGCGCGCGCCTGGACGACGGCGGCCGGGTAGCGGGCCTCGGCGCTCTTGGAGGCGCCGCGCTCGTACGCGTCGGCCTCGATCCCCCACCGGTTCATCTGACGGCGTACGGACCCGGGTGCGATACCGAGGTACTCGGCCACCTCGTCCCGCGACATGGTGGCGTGCCGCACCGGGTCTTCGCCGGACGGCTGGAGCACCGTGAGATCTTGGTAGGCGCGCTTGGCTGCCGCATCCGCCTGCCGGGCGGCCTGCCGGGCGGCCCCCGCGGCCCGGACGGCCTCTTCGTATACCTGGCGGCGCTCTTGCACGGCGCCGGTCCAGGCGTCCAGGTAGGACTCGACCGTCTCCCACAGTCTGGGCCAGGAGAACACCTGGGCAGGGGTGAGCCGTACGGTCTCACGTCCCGCAACGGTGACACGGTAGACGGCTGACACCTGCGGCATCGACATGTTGACGCGCGAGTGACCCTCGATCTTCAGAGTCACGCCCCCGCGTCGCCAGACGGCCGGAACCCCGGCCTCCGTCTGCACTGCCTCCCCCACCTCGGTCTTGAACCGATCGAGTGCGCTCGGCTCGGGGCTGTCGGGCAGTGCGTGCGTGTCGACGGTGGCCCAGAACTCCTCTTCGGGAATGTCATCGACGTCAGTGGCGCCGCCGGCGCTGAGAGCGGCCGTGAGGGCCTCGAGGTCGTACTGGTCGGCGTGTTCGCCCAGAGCCTGGGCGATGCCGCTGGCGAGACTGGCGCTCATGGTGCAGCCCTTCCGGGGGGCAGGGGACACGAGGAACCAACTTTGCCCCCGATGGGGCAAAGTTGGCAAGCGTACCTCTCGGCTTACCCGGTGCGCCCGGCTGGTGATCACGCTGCCGACCGCCCGGAGGCGGTCGGCCAGGCCGGCGCACAGTTCTTGAGGGCACTGTTGCCCCAGCTCCGGCATTCGGCTCGTCTCGATCTCGCGCGGCGGCCAGATGCGGAACTCCAGCGCGGGCGAGAGCCCGAATCCGGGGCCCAGGACCGGGTCGACCAGGACCCGGCGCCCGCCACCTTCCACCAGCCACGTCTGGTGGCCCAGGAACGTCAACATCAGCGAGCAGTCCATCGTGCTCCTCCAAATGAGGCGAATACGACGGAAGGCGTGGCCTCCGCCATGGTGCGCGACGGCGGCCACGCCTTCCCGGGACCGGAGCAGGTCAGTGGTGGTAACTGAACGGCGCGCTTTCCAGCGTGTCGGAGGCGGCCACCCGGGCCACCCGGCTCTGAAGGGCGGTGACCGCCGCGGCGGTCACCCTCGGCGCGGTCGGGGCCACCGCCTTCGTCGTCCGCGCCCACGGCGCCGGGGTCTGGGGCTGCTGCATCGCGAGACCCCCTCGGTGGAGCACCGCCCGGGTGGCGGCGCTGCCATGCCGCTATGACAGCGCTCCGCCCACCCGTCCGAAAGAGCCGAGGAGGTTGCTCCGGTTGCCTTCAGTCCGGACCGTGTTCCCGTCCGGACCGCGCCGCGTCACACTGGCAAGGAGAAACTCTCCCGCTGGACCCGCCCCGTACGCCCCCAGATCCCCACCGAACCCACGCAACTCGCCATGGCCGCCGTCCTGGGCATCCCAGCGGACGAAGTGCGCGCACGGGCCTGGCCGCACTGGCTCCTCCTCGGCATCCGCGACCACAGCGCCGTATGGGCCTCACCGTGGACCACCGAGGGAACCCTTTTGGACCGCCGTGGTTTCCTCACCGCCGCGGCACTGGCCGCCGTCGGCGCCGCGCCGCTGGTGGTACCGCCGGCGGCGCGGCCCGTGACGGGGCCTGCGGCATGTGCGGGAACGGCTGCCGTAGCGCGGGGCACGGCGTACGGTGGGGCTTGGCCGGAGGGTTTCGGAGGCCCCGGATTGGCCCCGGGAACTCCGCATTTGGGACCGGCCGTTGAGTGGATTGCAAATGTGACCAAGCGTCAGGTCCGCTACCGTCGAAGCGCTGACGCCCCCACCATCATTGGGGGCGCCAGCCGCATCGTGCGGAGACGGAAAGAGCGTGCGGGGTCAGGCAATCCAACGCACGCGGGAGGCCACGGCGCAGAACCCGGGCCCGAAGCCGATCTTCAGGCCGCAGGCGCCGGGGGCGGGCGGGTCGTCGTGGAGGCGGTCCAGGATGCGCAGCGCCGTGGGCCCACCGCCGTTGCCGCCGTTGGCCAGAACTTCGTGCGAGAGGCGGGCCGCCTCGGGGGAGACACCGCCCTTCTCCTCGATGAGGTTGAGGATCTTCCGGGAGCCGGGGTGCAGCACGGCGAACTCAGCCTCCTGGCCCGGCCAGGGCAGGTGGGGCAGGACGGCGGAGACCGCTTTGAGTGCCTCCTTGGTGCTGTCGAAATGCAGGCCGTCGGCCTCATGCCGGGTGGCGTAGGCATCCAGGGTGTCGGGTTGGAGGTACTGCCAGGTCTCCTCGATGACCAGGCCCGGGTCGGCAAGCGGTTCGCCGCTCACGACGGTTCCAGCTCCACCGTCGCCGAAGAGCAGTTTGTAGGCGATGTGCTCGATGGCCGTGTTGTCGCTGCGCTGGTATGAGGTGCTGAGGTCCTCCGCGCCGACGACCAGGAACTTGTCGTCGGGCCCTACTAAGCGGGCGGCGAGGCCAAGGGCGTGTGCCCCGCCGGCGCAGGCGAGCTGCGTCATCGGAACACGGAAGATGTCGGGACGGAGCCCCAGGGCGTTGATGACCGCGGCGTCAGGCCCTGGGGCACGGTCACCGGTGGCGTTGAACGTGATGAGGCCGGTGATGTCGGCGGCGTCGATGCCCGCGGCAGTCAGCGCCCGCTCGGCGGCGGTGAAGGACAGCTGCCTGACGGCGCTGACGGCGCGGTCATTGCGCTCGCGCATGGGGATGGGCTCGGCAACCTCGTGCAGGGGCCGGTTGAAACGTCGGTAGGTGACGCCGGTCTGGCCCGCAATGCGGGAGGCGACCTCCTTGGCCGTCGCGTACTTCGCCTCGCGTACTTCGGCGCTGTCGTCTTCTTTCCGGTTGAACCAGGTGGCGATGTCCTCCACAATCGGCGAATTTTCGACGATGTAGTCTGCCTCGGCTATGCCGGGACGGTTGACGTACACCGGTCGTCGGATCACGTGCACCACGGACGAATCTCCTGATCAGGAGCTCTCGGTATCGCTGCAAGAGAGCTTATGGGCGGGGTTTGCACCGTACGACGTACGGCGGGAACCGGGCACACGAGGTGGTCAGGATGAGGCCAGGGATATCTCTGGGACGGTCGGCTCCTGTGGCGGGATCAGCACCTGGCCGCCGCGGAGGAAGGGTAGGGTCATCTGCCGGGCGCCGGGACTGGACAGGGGCTGTCCTGCGAGCAGGAGCACTTCGCCCTCCCCCCAGGTGCCGTGGTTCATCGGGCGCCGGTCCCCGTCAGGGTGCATATACGTGGTCTCGCCGCGATCCCACAGACGCAGCGCGCACTTGTCGTCCAGGATCAGCTCGTAGATGCGAAGTAGCTCGGGATCGTCCTTCCACCGGCTGAGCGCCAGCCGGACCTGCGGCATCAGGAAGGGGCCCCAGGAGCGGTCGTAGTCCATCAGGACGTGATCACGGGCCTCGTCGGAGAACAGAAACCATTCGGCCATGTTTGTCGGCGGTTGGCCGGATGGAAACATGGTCCGAAAGGTCGCATTGTGGAATCGCACGCGCCAGGACCGGTCGTGGGCATAGGACATGTGGAGCTGTCCGTGCACCGCGTACTCCCAGGCCGCCGGGATGACGGTGCCGGAGTCGGGGAACAGTTCCGCCTTGGGCTCGGTGCCGTACAAGTGTAAATGCGCCTGCATGTATTCGGACTCTTTGAAGCGCATCGTCCGGGCTAGTTGCAGCAGATAGCCGGGAGAGGGCCGTAACGCGCCCGACTCGACTTTCTGGTAGACGCCGATGCCGGAATTCATTGCGATGTCGATCTCAGCCTGCGTCACGCCGGGCACCGGCGGTCCGGTGCGGGCTGTTGATCGTGGGGGCAGCCCCAGCTGCTCGGGCTTCATGCGCTCCCGTCGGGTCCTGAGCAGCTGTGAGAATGCGCGACGCCCGTCCTCGTCCTGGCTGCGAAGACGGCCCATGTTTTTCTCCTTGCCTTTGCCGTTAATAGACGAAGTTCTGGTTCTGGAATTAGTCCGTCGTTGATTGGTCAAGTGCCGTCCCTCAGGATGGAGTGCACAGAGCAAAACAACCTACCGGCTTGTTGCAGGAGGGGCGGCTCCTAGACCGTTATACGGTGATCCGCCACCCGGGAGGGCGCACCGGCCCGATCGACGACACACAACACATGCCAACTTTGGCAAGTGACACACAGGCAGAGGGGGGCCGCACCACTTCGCTCTCACCTTTCGAGGAGAGGGCAAGCAGGCCACGTGCCAGGGCTGTTCGCCAGGTTTGTGGCCGAGTAGACGAGACAGTGCGACATGCCGGTTTCCCGGGGGACCGGGACGGCATACGGAGAGGATGACATGACCCTGCCCAAAAAGGCTCGCTCGGTCCTGGTCACTGGCGGCAGCCGGGGTATCGGCCTCGCGACGGCCCAGGCGTTCGCGGACGCCGGGGAGAAGGTGGCGGTGACCTATCGCTCCCACCCTCCGCAGGACGACCGGCTTCTGGCCATCCAGTGCGACGTCCGCGACCCGGAGGACGTCGAGCGCGCTTTCAAGGAGGTCGAGGCGACACACGGCCCCGTGGAGGTGCTGGTCGCCAACGCCGGCGTCGTGGCCGACGGACTGCTCATCACCATGAGCGAGGCCGACTTCGACACCGTCCTCGACACCAACCTCAAGGGCGTCTTCCGAGTCGTGAAGCGCGCGCTGAAACCGATGCTCAAGGCCCGCACCGGCCGGATCATCGCCATCTCATCGGTCGGCGGTGCCATGGGTGTGGCGGGGCAGGCCAACTATGCCGCTTCCAAGGCTGGCCTGGAGGGATTCATTCGCTCGGTCGCGCTGGAGTACGGGGAGCGGGGCATCACCGCCAACACGGTGGCGCCCGGCATCGTCACTACGGACATGCTCGCTGCCCTGCCTCTGGAGCGCCGCGAGGAACTGGTACGGCGCACACCGGTGGGGCGGCCGGGCCAGCCGGGGGAAATCGCCGCGGCGGTGCTGCTCTTCGCCAACAACGCCTTCACCAACGGGGCCTACCTCCCGGTCGACGGCGGGATGGCCATGGGTCACTAAGAGGGCGGGTCTCAGAGCGGCGGCTGTTGCGATCAGCCGCCGCGGGAGTCGGCGCCCGGGGCAGACCACCATGCTGGCGCGCACGCTCCTTCGAGGCGTCACCTCAACCCGTCGGAAGGCCCTGGCCCCCACACTTGCCGCCATGACGGTGGCCGCCCCTTCGGCAAGGGGCGGCCACCTTCTTCACACACCATTGCTCGGCAATCACGCAATCGAGAGAACGGCTGTGTGTTGGGCGTGTTGCGATCACGCCCAACGTCAGAATAGACGTGCCGGTGGTCGGCGGAAACACCGTCTCGATCCCCGAACGGACATTACTGGGCAGCCCTGTCATTTCAGGGAGAGTCCCCATGCAAGACATCTGCACCATGCAGCCCCCGGAATACGTCCGGCCAGTTCGTCGCCTGGCAGCTATCCGCCGCACGGCGGCGGTGGCGGTCGCCGGGGCCCTGCTCGCGGGAGGCGTCGTAGCCACCACGGCCACCCCCGCCGCTGCGGCGGGCACCTGCTCCCGCTCCACCGTCCCCATCGACAACGGCGGCCGCGCCGAGAACGTGTTCGGCACCGTGAACTCGGACCACGTGAATCTACGGACGGGACCCGGGACGGGCTACGCGGCAAAGGGCCAGCTGAACGGGTGGTTGGTGCCGTTCATCGCCCGGTGTACCGCCAAGGGCGACACGTGGCTGTACGTCCACGTCACCGGGGGATCGCACAAGGGCAGCAGCGGCTGGATCGCCCGCCGGTACGCCACCCTCTACCACTCCATGTAGCTCCAGCTCCCTGACCGGCTAGTCCCCTGGCCTGGTCAGGGCCGGCCGGGCGGCCGTCCCCCCTGCTGCCCGGCCGACGGGGCGCCGTTCCCCCAGCGGCGCCCCTCTTCCTCTTTCTCGCCTTCGGCTGTGCTCATCTGCCGACGCTGGGCGCCGCCCCGTCGGCGTTCAACTGCCGGTCCCACCAACTGTTCAGGGAGGACTCAATGCCCATGCCCGATCCGCCGGTCCTGCTGGTCGTGGGCGCCGGCGCCTCGTCGTCCTGGCGCGAAGGGCTGCGGCGGCTCGCCGCTCTCCACCCCCTCGTACTACTGGAATCGGGGCCCGCAGCCTGGGCCTGCCCCTACGTGCTGGACACGGTCGACGCCGACCTGCGTGACGGCCCGGCCGTGGCGGCGGCCGTCGACGCAGTCGCCGCCCGCCACTTTGTGACCGGAGTGATGACCTACCTGGAGGAGCACGCGCCTCTGGCCGCGCACCTGGCCGCATGCCGCGGCCTGCCCGGCTTGGGGGCACCGGCAGCCGCCGCCTGCCGGGACAAGGCGGTGATGCGAAGCCAGCTGGCCGCCCGTGACGTGCCGCAGGCCCGGTCCTATCCCGTGCCGGACGCGCCGACCGCCGTCGAGTACGCCAGGCTGCTGGGCTACCCGGTCGTGCTCAAGCCCCGCGGGCCCTCGCAGGCACTGCGTCTTCGGTCCGCGCGTACCGCTACGCAGGTGCACGATGCCTTCCGCGCCGCCCAGGAGGCGTCACTGCCGAGGGCCGATGCCGTGACGGGCGTGCTGATCGAGGAGTGGATCGCCGGACCGGCGGTCGCAGTCGAGTGCGTGGTCCGCCCGGACGGCGTGCGTCTGGTCGCCGTCACCCGCAACGGCCCTGCCGCAGGGGGCGACGCCACGGTACCGGTTCCCGATGTGAGGGCCACCGCAGTCAGGGCGCTCCAAGCGCTCGGAGTCGAGTACGGCATCATGCGCGTGGAGATGCGGCTGACGCCGCACGGGCCGACGGTCACCGAGATCGCCGCGCGTCCCTCGGCGGATTTCCTTCCGGTGCTGGCCCGTCTGGCCACGGGAGCAGTCGGCGCGGACGCCGCTGGCGGTCCAGCGGAGGGGACCGCCGCACGCATCGGGCGCCGCAGCACCCCGCTCTCGGCCGTCACAGGGGAGGACCGGTGAAGAGGGCGGCGCAGCAGCCGAGCCCGGCGCAGGAGGCGGTCGTCCCGGCACGTCCGCGGTTCCTGCTCAGGGAGATGCGGTCGAGCTGTGCCACTCGGCGGATATACAAGTGGACCTTGCCCGCGTGGGCAGGGCGGCTGCCCGACGGGCGGACCTACAACACCTGCCCGTCGGCTGGAATTTGTCACGACCTTTGCTATGCCCGACACGGAACCTTCCAGTTCCCCGGTGTCGTGCGGGCACACCAGGCCAACCTCCGCTACGTGCTCGACGAGCCGGACGCGTGGGAGGCCCAGCTCACCACAGAGCTGCAGCACCGGCGGTACTACTCCGGCCCGGGCCCCGCCCATGTCCGCATCCACGACAGTGGCGATTTCTTCTCGGCTGCGTACCTGCATGCCTGGATTCGGATCGTGCGCCGGACGCCGGATGTCGTCTTCTACGCCTACACCAAGGAAATCGCGCTCTTCGAGGAGACCGTACGGCCCGACCCGCCGCCCAACTTCTACTGGCGCTACTCCTACGGCGGCACCCAGGATGCCCGGATTCCCCCGGGCAGCCCCCATGTGGACGTCTTCCCCGACGAGGAGTCGCTGGACCAGGCCGGGTACACCTCACAGGCCCCGTCCGACCTGCGCGGCGCCTACGGGCCGGAGACTTTGGGCATCCCGGCGAACAACCTGCCCCACCTGAAGAAGGCGCAGGGATCCCAGACATTTCGCGCCTTGCAGCGCGCCGCTGATACCGCCGCGGCCGACCGCCGGGCCCGGCGGCGCGGACCGGCCAAGCGCGGCCCCAGCAAGGGCCACGGGCCGCCGCGCTGAGCCGCTGCACCCGTCGCCGTCATCCCGGGCCGTGACCGTACGGCACCGCCGGGCAGCCTCCAGGCCGCCCGGCGGCCGGCCGCCACGCCTGCATCAGCCCTCACCTAGCGGGCCCCGACTTCCGGAGCTGATCACCTGTGTCCCTCGTCCACGCCGATTCCCCACCCGTGCCCGAGCGCCCGGCACCTTATGGTGTGGCCGCCATCGTCGCGCCCTACGGCCCGGAGGGGGGCGACGCGTACGCCGCGGAATTCACCCGGCACGGGTGGGCGTGTGTGCCCGTCGTCCACCCCCCGCACTCGCTCCCTCTCCTGCACGCCGACACAGCCGTCTCCGATGCCTTCCCCCGCGCGGTGACGCATGCGGGCCCCGGGCTGCGGCGCACCCTCAAGAAGCTGCGGGCACGCCACGACGTCAAGGCCGTCTTGGCCGCGCACCCCCTCGGACTGCCCCTCGCCGACCACCTGGCCCGCGGCCTGGGGCTGCCCGGCTGCGATCCGGCCAGTGCCCAGAGGCGGCATTGCCGCGGCGCACAGATGGACGCACTGCCCCAGACAGGCCTGGCCGCCCCACAGGGCATCCGCGCCACGACCCTGGCCGCAGCCCAGCGCTGGGCGGCCTTCGTGCAGACACCCGCCTACGTCCTGGCGCCTGCCGACACCGCCGTGCACGGCGCGGCCCGGGTGTGCCGGAGCCCCGCGGAGATCCGAGCGGCCTGGCACGTGCTGCGCCGCGCCGCACGCCGGCACACCGGCGAAGAGCACCTGGTGCTCCAGGCCCACCAGCCGGGCCCGCAGTACATCGTGCACAGCGTCAGCTCCCCGAGGCCGTGCGGCAGTGCCACCGACCACACCGTCACCGACATCTGGTCCGAGATCCAAACGGGCCCTCAGCTGACCGACCGCGTCGAGCTGATGGCCACCAGTTCGCCGTTCCACCGGGTCCTGTCGGCCTATACACGGCGCGTCCTGGACTGCCTGGGAGTACGGACCGGACCCGCCCGCAGCCGCATCGCCTTTGTGCCCGGCCGCGGCCCCGTGCTGCTGGCCGCCCGGGCCTGGGCCACCAGCACCCCGGCCGATACGGCCGTGCGCGAGGCCACCGGACATGACCTGCTGCGCTCCGCCGTGCACGCCGCGATCGGCGATGCCGCCCGGCCAGGGACCGCGGGCCGGGCCGTCCTGCGACGCCCCGACGATCAGCGGCACATCGCGCTCGTACGCCTGATCGCCCCGGCAGCCGGGCGGATTGACGGTCCGTCGCTGGACACCCTGACCGCACTGCCCAGCGTGGCCCGGATCGTGGGTCCGCTGGAGGCCGGTGCGCCCGTCGTACGCACAGTCGACCGCCGCACCTCCCCCGGTGAGGTGCTGCTGGTCGCCCCGACCCAGCGCGCTCTCGCCGAGGGGTACCGAGCCGTCCGGGCGGTCGAAGCTGCCGGCCTCTACCAGGGAGGTACCCGATGACCACGAGTCCGCCCCCACCGCCGCTGCTGACCCCGGTATCCGTCGCCACGCGTCTGCACGTCCGTACGCTCGAAGGGCCCCGGGCCCACACCGCCCTGGCGGTCCTGTGGCCCGGGCTCTACCGCCACGACCCCGACGCCACGCCCTACCAGTCGCCCGCCTGGCTCACATCCATGGCCGCGCACATGCCCCCCACGGACCAACTCCTCATGCTGGTCGTCACCGATGACTGGACCCGGCCGGTGGCCGGACTGGCGCTCGTACGCCGCACCGACGACCAGGGCCTCAGCCGGATTCGCCCGCTCGGCTCCCCATGGAGCGAATACGTGCAAGCCGTGGGCCCGCAGTCGGCGCGCCCGGCAGCGGCTGCGGCCCTGCGACGGCGCTTGGAGGCCCTGGCCCACGACGGCGCGCACGTGGTGATCCCTGACGTCCCCGTGGACAGCGCCCTGGGCCAGCAGCTGGCCGCCGCCCAGTGGCAGCAACATGACCGTGCTCTGGCCCGCTGCGCCCGCCTCACACTGCCGGTGGACTACGAAGCGTTGCCTCGAAGCGCCCGAAAGGACCACGCACGCCGCGCTCGCACCTGGGTGGACCTGATGGCCCAGGACCGGGTGCACTTCACCCGCACCCGCACCAGAGAACAGCTCCGCTCCGCATACCTGGACCTGGCACGACTGCACCGACGCCGGTGGGCCAGCGACGCCCCGCTCGACCTGGACCTCGTACTGCGCTGCGGCGCGGACGCCGCCTTCGTGGCCTCCCTGTCCCTGGACGGGCAGCTGGTCGCCGCGCAGCTGTGCCTCGCCCGCGGCCGCCGCGTGTATTCCGTGCTGCCTGCCATGAACCCCGAGCACGCCGACCTGGCCCCGGGGCACAGTCTGCTGCGGCGCCTGCTGGACGAGCTGCATTACGACGGCTACGAGTCGGTCGACCTCGGCCGAACCCGCGACAATCCAAACCAAATTTCGTACAAGCAGCAATACGGCCCGATCTGGACGTCCACGTTGACCGCCATGAGCCCGGGCGTCGGGTGATGGGCCGTCGTCAAGCGGACCGTCATGAGGGGCAGGGGGCGAGTTCTTACAGGTCACCGGCTCATGATGCAAATCTGAGAAGCAGTTCGACGTCGTCCTGAACCAACACCGCGTTGGCGGGCCCGGGCCGCCGGAACAACGCCCCTAGAGCCAATGCCGTGACTCTGTTGGTGATCTTTGCGAGCTGCCGCATGGCTAGATTCGTGCGGTAGTACACGGCCACCAGCAGCACCCGCTCGGTCAGCGGCAGCCGCCGCGGACAGCCCCATCCGCAGCCCTCGCCACCGCGTTCCCGGACCGCTTTCAGCAGCCGGCCGAACCGATCGACCCGCAGTCCGGTAAACGTCTCCACCCACACCAGCTCGGCCCTCAACACCCCCGCCATACGACAAAGATGCCCAGTCCACAGCCTTCTGCAACACCCTTTGCTTTCCTGACGCTGAAGCCGTACCCCGCCCCACGCCGTTCTCCCTCGTCGTGGACGGATGGTTTGTGAACGGGGCTGGCGGCGGATCCTACCGGCCCACGGACAGCGGTTACTCGCGGCAATGGATCCCGTGACAGTGGCCCGCCGGATTGCGGCGAACCCGTCCACGCTGTCCGCAGCGCTGCGCGGCCCAGTGAACAGGGCGGTCCACATTCTAAAACTCGACCCGACAGACCTGCCCGACAGCGGGGAAGATGGCGCTCGGCTGCCCGTCAGCTCCCGCGCGAAAGCGAATGGGCGTACGGGAATTCAGCGGTACGATCACAGCGCACAGAGAGGAGCAGGCTGGTGGGGCGCTGGTCGACATCATCCGTCAGAATCCGCATCTGCGCCGTCCGCTGCCCGACATCTCCGACCACGCCGCGGCGGTCGTCGTGCCCGCACGTGCCCACTCGGACAGCGCCGAGGCCGCCCGCCGGACCATGCTCCGCCTGCGTTCCCATGTCGAGAGGGGGTGAGCATGTCGATGCAAGGGGCGCGGTGAGCGCTCTACTCGCATCGGCGCTCCTGTGTTGCCGTCACGGCGGATAGGCAGTCGGTTGCCGTTCCCACGTAAGGGCCCTGCGGCCCGGGGATGCGAATCAGGCGTTGAGGAGGCGCCTGCTTGTGGTCGTAACTGCCCCACAAGCAGGCGCGAGTAGCAGTCCACCCGGAGCGCGGCAGAGCAAATGAGAAGCCCGCGGGGCTGGCACGAGAAACCCAAGGAGGAGCAATGCCATACATCGAGTGGCGCGGCGGCAAGTGCCGAGTCAAGTGGTGGGCGGGCGAGTACCTGCCCAACGGCCGCAAGAAGTACGAGTCAGCGTCCGGCTTCGAGGACGAAGAAGAGGCATGGAACTACGGGCTCGATCGTGAGTACGAAGTGCGTCATGGTATTGCGATCAAACAGAGAGACAGTAAAATTCTCATGTCGACCTACTGCTGGGACTGGTTTCACGCCCAGGATCTGCGGCCGTCATCAACACGGAGTTACAAGGCCATCATCAATAAACGGATCGAGCCCTATTGGGGAAGTCGAGCCGTCGGCGACATCACGACATTCGAATACGAAGCCTGGAAGAAGGCCCTTCGCGCAACCGCCGAGCGCGGCGAGATATCAGCCGGGTACGTGGACTTAATCCTCATGGTTTTCGGTGTTATGATGGATGACTCGGTGACTCGCCATGGACTTCGCATGACCTCGCCAATTGTACGGGAGAAGCGCGGCCGTGGAAAGTACAAGAAGAAGGTGCGTGAGAAGAAACGCCCCCAGGAGATGGCTACGCTCCACCGCCTCGCGGTCAACGCCTACAGCGTCTGGGGTTACGACGGTTGGACGTACATCTGGACCGCGGCGTTCACTGGTATGCGGCCGAAGGAGATGTGGGGACTGCAGCGGTGCTTCACCTCACCGAACTGGCCGGCCTCGGATCCACTCGACTCCGACGACGGAAAGCGTGAACCGAACCTGGAGCGGTACATAAGAATGCCGGCGCTGCGGGCGCAGTTTCAGCACCAGTGGGTTGAGGGAGAACGGACGCTGGTGGACCCGAAGTACGACTCATGGCGGACGTTGGTGGTGCCGCCGTTCCTGCATGAGATGCACAAGGCGCTGCTGGCCTCACACGACTCGCAGTGGATGTTCCGGTCGCACAGTGGGGGGCCGTTGCTTGGAACGAACTTCGAGGATGCGTACTGGTATCCGATCAGGGACGGTAGCCCAGCGCGCGAGGGGCGGTATGCGCGGGCGGAGATACCTGCGGTGCCGGAGATGGCGAAGAAGCGGATCTATCTTCTGAGGCACGGTCACAAGGAGTGGCTCGACGAGGACGGCCACCCGCGGGTGGCCGTCGAGGCGCGGATGGGACACGAGCTCGGGGGAGTAGAAGGCGTGTATGCGAACGTGACACCGGGGATGGAGTTGCGAGTCGCGGAAACGCTGCAGGAGCGGTGGGAGAAGTTCATGGGAGAGGAGGGGAACGTGTGGCTGCCGCCTGCTCCCAATCCTCTCCCAGTTGATCTTGTGAATCGCGTTCCTGTGCAGGTCAACGGGTGTACTTCTCCAGTGGTCGATTGATGCCACAGAACAGCACCCGCAGGCCGGGCGCCGCCACGTCGGGGACGAGGCGGTCGCGCGCGGCCCGCAGTTCCTCGGGAGTGAATACCATCGCGGCGGAGCTTCAGAGAATCGAGCCCGGCGTGTACGCCGCGGCTTCGGGGTACTGCTTGGTGATCTCCTCGACGCGGGCCACGACCGCGGCCACCTGGTCGGCGGCGGCGCCCGTGAAGGACAGCTTGTCGGCCATCAGCGCGTCCAACTGCGTCCGGTCGAGCGGAATCCGCTCGTCCGCCGCCAGCTTGTCCAGCAGCTCGTTGCGCTCCGCGCCCTGCTCGCGCATGGCGAGCGCCGCGGCGACCGCGTGCTCCTTGATCGCCTCGTGCGCCACCTCGCGGCCCACCCCGGCCCGTACGGCGCCCATGAGCACCTTGGTCGTGGCGAGGAACGGCAGATAGCGGTCCAGTTCGCGCGCGACGACGGCGGGGAAGGCACCGAACTCGTCCAGCACGGTCAAGAACGTCTCCAGCAGCCCGTCCAGGGCGAAGAAGGAGTCCGGCAGCGCGACCCGGCGCACCACCGAGCAGGACACGTCGCCCTCGTTCCACTGGTCGCCCGACAGCTCGCCGGCCATCGAGGCGTAACCCCGCAGGATGACCATCAGGCCGTTGACGCGCTCGCAGGAGCGGGTGTTCATCTTGTGCGGCATCGCCGACGAGCCGACCTGGCCGGGCTTGAAGCCCTCGGTCACCAGCTCGTGGCCGGCCATCAGCCGGATGGTCTTGGCGATCGAGGACGGCGCCGCGGCCAGCTGCACCAGCGCGGTGACCACGTCGTAGTCCAGCGACCGCGGATAGACCTGGCCGACGGAGGTGAAGGCCTGGCCGAAGCCGAGGTGCACGGCGATCCGCTGCTCCAGCCCGGCCAGCTTCGCGGCGTCGCCGCCCAGCAGGTCCAGCATGTCCTGCGCCGTGCCGACCGGGCCCTTGATGCCGCGCAGCGGATAGCGGTCCAGCAGGTCGGTCAGCCGTCCGTACGCCACCAGCAGCTCGTCGGCGGCGGTCGCGAAGCGCTTGCCCAGCGTGGTCGCCTGCGCCGCGACGTTGTGCGAGCGACCCGCCATGACCAGCTCGGCGTGCTCACCGGCGAGCCGGCCCAGCCGCGCCAGGACGGCGACGGTACGGTCGCGCATCAGCTCCAGCGACAGCCGGACCTGCAGCTGCTCGACGTTCTCGGTCAGGTCCCGGGAGGTCATGCCCTTGTGGACCTGCTCGTGCCCGGCGAGCGCGTTGAACTCCTCGATGCGGGCCTTCACGTCGTGCCGGGTGACCTTCTCCCGCTCGGCGATCGACGCCAGGTCGACGGTGTCGAGCACCCGCTCGTAGTCGGCGAGCGCCTGCTCCGGCACCTCCACCCCGAGGTCCTTCTGCGCGCGGAGCACCGCGAGCCACAGCTTGCGCTCCAGCTTGACCTTGTACTCGGGGGACCACAGGACGGCGAGCTCCGCGGAGGCGTAGCGGCCGGCCAGGACATTCGGAATGCGGGGCTTGGCAGTCACGTGACCAGAGCTTACCTGCCGTCCGTGATATCCATGACGCCCAGGCGAGGCACCTACGGGCCAGGTCAGCGCACGGTCACCGACGCCTTGGCCCCGCGGACGCGAGACGAAGGTGAGACGGACCGGCTGCACGCCGCGAGGGAGCGGAGCTGCGTGACTGTCTGTGCCGATGTACGTCTGGAGCGTAGCCCTGGCGGATGAGGCCCCAGCCGCGACTCCGCGATCCCGGCAAGCCGGCAGCGGCTCATGAAGCTGATCCGGGCTCTCGGGATGGGCGCCCGCAACGGCACCCGGTGAGGTAGTTCCGGCCCGGCCCGGCCCGGCCCGGCCCCAGATCCGGATCACGGAGCGTGGCCTGTAGTACCTCCACCACAAGCTCGGCGTCGCCGTCCGGCCCGTAGGGCATCGGCGGCCGGGGCGTGGCGGGATCGGGTGAACGGGTTCCGGTTCCCCGCCGTCGTGATGGTGTTTCGTGGCGCGGCGTCTGGTTCGCCGGCTGGCATCCTGGGCTGCTGCGCGCTGTCTTGTACATGACGCGGAGGTTGAGATGAAGGAGCACGACGAGGAAGCCCTGTTCCCGATGCCCGCACGATCGGAACAGGCGCTGCGGGCGGCCGTCGAGCGGCTGGATCCGACAGAAGCAGTACGGTTCGAGCGCGACTTTCACGCGGCGTGGGAGACGGCGCTGCTGGAGGACAGTACGGTGCCCATGCAGACGTTCCTGTACCGGTGGGGGGTTTTCGTGGCACTGCATCGTATTCCGTCCCGGTCGGCGCGGCTCCGCGAGCTGGAGCGTGCGGTGGGCTCGGCGGCGTCGCTGGAGGAGGCCCGGACGGCGGGCAAAGAGATCGAGGAGCTGCTGGAGGTGGCCGCGCGCGAGGCGGCCTCCGCATGAGCGAGTGGGGCTGGGACTTCTTCTCCGACGAGGAGTCGACCCTCGGAGGGCTCAGTCCGGAACAGCGGTCGGAGGTCGAGGTGATCGCTCAGCGTCTGGCGGACGCGGCGGCCGTGAAATATCCGCACGATCCACTGCCGGAGGAAGCCGGCAGCGCGCCGCTCCAGAGCATCGGCGAGGGGCCCTTGATGGTCTGGTACCAGGAGCAGCGCACAACGCGGCTGATCATCATCGCCGGCGTGCAGCGCCTGCCTCGCTGAGCGCACCGCAGAGAGCCCCTCGCCTTGACGCTTTTGCGCGCGCCGCGTGTGCCGTCCCGGTCTCCCTCGATCGAGGGCACCTTCGAGGCGAGGAAAGGGGTTCGCCATGGGCGAATGTGATCACGAGTGGGTGCAGTGGAGTGGCGCGCAGCGTTGCCGCAAATGCGGCGCCACACAGCAGTAGGTTGCTCGTTGAGCTTGGTGAGGGGTCGCGCCTGCGGCCCCTCTTCTCGTCGTGAGGGGGGCGGGTGGCGCGTACCGGGTGGTGGGAGTTGCCGCGCGAGGTGCGGGCGGCCGTGGAGGCGCGAACAGGTCCGGTGGCTGAGGCGCGGGATGTCGCGGAGGGTCTGACGTGCCGGGCGGCGGCCGTGCTCACGTCCGCCTCCGGGCAGGTGTTCGTGAAGGGTGTGCCGGCCGGTGACGCGAGGGGGCGGGCCGCGCAAGCGATGGAGGCCGCGGTGAACGCGGCGACGCGCCGCGTGGGGCCGCGCCTGCTGTGGCAGGTCGTGGCCGACGGGTGGGCGCTGCTCGGCTTCGAATACGTCGACGGGCGGCACTCGGAACTCTCGACCGGCTCGTCGGACCTGGTTCTGGTGGACGACGTGCTGCGCTCGGCCCAGGATGTCCGCGTCCCCGAAGACGCCGGTGTCCCGTCGTTCGCCGACCGGTTCGTCGACGTACTGCTGCCCGAGCAGCTGGCGCTGCTGCGCGGTGACACCTTGCTGCACACCGACACCAATCCCCACAACATCCTCGTCGGGGACGACCGGGCGTGGCTGGTGGACTGGGCGATGCCCGCGGCCGGCCCCGCGTGGGTGGACGTGGCGTACACGACGGTGCGGCTGATGGAGGCCGACTGCCCGGCGGGCGAGGCGCTGGAGTGGGCGGCGCGGCTTCCGAGCTGGGCGGCAGCGGACCCGCGGGCAGTGCGGGCGCTCGTTGCGGGTACGTGCCGCCTGTGGGAACGGCGGGTCGGAGTGCGGGACGCCAGGCACAGCAACGCGCGCTATGCCGCCCTCGCCGCCTGACGGCGAAGGGCCTGAGGACGCGACGGCAGAACGCGACCGGAGAACGCGACGCCCCCGCCGGGCGGACCGTGGTCCGCCCGGCGGGGGTTCGGGAGCCTTCTCAGATCCGGTCGGCGGCGATCAGCAGGTACTGGAAGCTGCCGTTGCGGTATGCGGTCAGAAAGGTTTCCTCAATGCCCGTGACCAGGTGGTCGGCCTGGCTGCGCAGTTCCCAGTACGGGAGCGTGGCCGCGGTGAGATCCTCGACGTGCACGGGGACCAGCCGGTGGCGGGCCATCGCGCGGAAGTACGCCGACCGCGGGTGGATGTCGCAGATGTAGTGGGCGTTGATGAGGGACACCTCGCGGGAGGCGCGCCCGTAGGCGTCGTTGTAGCAGCCGGTGATCGTCACATAGCGCCCGCCGCGCCGCAGCAGCCGCGCGTGCTCGGCGAACAGCAGGTCCAGTTCGACGTACATGGTCGACTCGTTGTTCCAGGACGCCGCGTACGCGCCGGTGGCGAATCCGGTGTCGAGCATGTTGCGGTGGTGGTAGCGCACCTTGTCGTCGATGCCGCGCTTGCGGGCCTGCTCGTTGGCGAAGTCGGCCTGCTTGGCGGAGATGGTGGCCCCGTCGGTGTGGCAGCCGTGCCGCAGGTGCGCGACCACGCTGCCGCCGCCGCGCCCGCACCCGGCGTCGAAGACGCGGTCGCCGGGCGTCAGCGCGCCGAGGTGGGAGGCGAGAAGTTCGGCCTGGGCGTGTTCGAGGCGGTGCAGTTCGCCGGTGACGCGTTCGCGGCGGCGTACGGGGTCCGGCTCGTCCAGCACGGACCGGTCGGCGTCCCCGATGCCGTAGTGGTGGTGGTAGAGGTCGTCGATCTTGCCGAGTTCCAGATTGACCGGGTTCTCCTCGGTGTTCCAGTAGTCCGCGACGCGGGCCTGGTACGTGGACTGGGTCGGCATGAGCGGGCGTGCGGCGGGGACGTGCGCAGTGGTCAACGGTGGCTCCTTGCTGTGGGGCGCTGGATCGGTCTACCAGTAGTTGGGCAGGTGGTAGCGGTCGGTGTTGGTGGCGTGCCATTCGTGGTTGCCGGCCACCCAGTCGGACAGGCTCCGGGTGTAGCGCTCCACGAGGGGGGAGGTCCCGGCCAGTTCGGCCGCCTCCGTCTCGTACGCCTCCATGATCTGGTTGTGGATGTCGACGCTCTTCAGATAGGCGGCCTTCAGGCCGCGCTGGTCGTTGGCGGCCACCACCTGGGGCAGGTTCAGGTGGTCCGGGTCGCTCGCCAACTCCTTGGTGAAGGAGTAGAGGTCGTTGACGATGGTCGTGGCGTTGCAGGCCAGGGCGGTGATCCGCTGGATCTCCGGACGGGCGTACACGGCCTCGGGCAGTTCGTAGCCGTCCACGGCGTCGACGATCGACAGGCAGGGACGGAAGTTGTTGAACTGCCGCATGACCAGGTACTCCCAGACGCGCGGCACGTGCCGGCTCTCCGCCCAGGACGCCTCGGCGACGTAGCCGAGATGCAGCCGGGCCATGTCGTGGACGAACCGGCCGGCCTGGCTGGGTGTCGCCAGGGCCGCGTAGTCCTTCAGGGCCCAGTAGTACGAGCGCAGGGGACCGTCGGCCTGCACGCCCTGGCGCCACTCCTGCTCCGTGTCCGGGGTGCCGTGGAACGGGTCCAGGGCCGACTGGGCGATGATCAGCCGGCCGCCCAGGCCGCGGCGCGCGCCGCCCTTGCCCTCGTCCTCCTCGCAGTAGCAGGTGTCGACGATGTTCTCGGCCAGCAGCAGCTTGCCCGCGGCGGTGAGGCGTTCGAGGTCGGCCGCTGCGGGGTGCTGCAGGACGACGGCCCGGCCGAACTGGAAGCCCGTGAAGTCGCCGGACCACTGCGTGGGGAACAGGTCCAGCCCGCGGGCCCAGTCCTCCAGCCTGCGGTCGATCTCCGCGGCCTTCTCCGGGTCGGCGGGGGCGGCCGGCCGGTACCTCAGTCCGGGGACGGCGCCGCCGCGCCGGGTCGGCCGGTTGCGGGCGAGGCTCGGCGGTCCGGGCATCCGGAACGTGGCGGCGGTGGTGGTACTGGGTGTGCTCATGGTCCGTACTCCACTGGTCAGTCGGTGGTCCGGCCGAGCTGGACGTTTTCCAGGACACCGGCCGCGTCCGGCACGAGGATGGCCAGCGAGTAGTAGGCGGTGACCAGGTAGTTGATGACGGCGGCCTGGTCGATGCCCATGAACCGGACGTTCAGGCCGGGCTGGTGCTCCTCGGGGAGGCCGGTCCGGTACAGGCCGACGACGCCCTGATCGCTCTCGCCGGTCCGCAGCGCGATGATGCTGGTGGTGTGCGTCCCGCTGACGGGGATCTTGCCGCAGGGGAAGATCGGGACCCCGCGCCAGGCGGGGACCTGATGCCCGTTGACGTCCGCCGAGCCCGGTACCAGGCCGCGTTTGTTGCACTGCCGGAAGAAGGCGGCGATCGCCTTCGGGTGGGCCAGGAACAACCGGGTCTTACGGCGCATGGACAGCAGCTCGTCCATGTCGTCGGGGGTGGGCGGGCCGGTGTGGGTACTGATGCGCTGCCCGAAGTCGACGTTGTGCAGCAGCCCGAACTCCCGGTTGTTCAGCAGCTCCCACTCCTGGCGCTCGCGGATCTCCTCGACCGTGAGCCGGAGTTGCTGCTGCGTCTGGTCCATCGGCTCGTTGTAGAGGTCGGCGACGCGGGAGTGCACGCGCAGCACGCTCTGGGTCAGCGAGAGTTCGTACTCGCGCGGGGTGAGGTCGTAGTCGACGTAACCGCCGGACAGGGTCGCTTCGCCGACGTGTCCCGCCTGCACCGGTACGTCCGCTTCACCTCGGCGGTTCATCGGCCGCCGCTGCCGCTCCGCGTACGCGGTCAGGTGCGCGGCCAGGGACGGCGCGCGGTCGGTGAACTCCCGGATCACGTCCCAGGGCAGCGCCAGCAGGACGCCGGCGGTCTCGGCCCGGACCGACGTCGGCCACCGCGGGTCGGGGCGGCCGAGCGCCTCGTCCCCCATCTGGTCGCCGTCCGTGACGACACCGACGACCTGCTCCTCGCCGTACTTGCCGGGCGCGTAGCGGGCGAACCGCCCGTGTACGACGAGGTACGCCTCGGAGGCGGGCTGCCCCGCCTCGAAGAGGACCTGACCGGCCCGGACCTCCCGGACCCGGAAGCGGCCGGCGAGGTCCTTGAGCACCTCGGCATCGGTGTAGCCGCGCAGGGCGGGCAGCTCGGTGAGGGTCCGCGGGATCACCCTGATGTCGTCCGCGCCGTTGTGCTCGAACTGGACGCGGCCCCGGCCGGTGCGGAGTTGCAGGCGCCGGTTGACCCGATAGGTGCCACCTTTGACGTCCACCCACGGCAGCGTTCTCAGCAGCCATCGGGAGGTGATGGCCTGCATCTGGGGTTCGGTTTTGGTGGTGGTCGCCAGTTGGCGCGCGGCCTGGGTGCCGAGGCTGGTGAGCACGCTGTCCGTGGGCGGGCCGGGCGCGCTGTCTTCGGCGGCGGAACCGGGGACACGGTCGGGGACGCGGTCCGGTACGGGCACATTTCCTCCGGAGGTGAACAGGAGTGGTGCGGACGGCCGTTGGTGGGCAGGGGGGCCGTGTGCGGCAATAAGCGAAACAGGTGGAAGTGCGCCGCCGGTACGGCGCGAAAGGGGGCGCCTTTGCGTCCGGAGAGCGTAAACATCTGATGGTTGGACAAAGGGGCGCGGAGAGGTTGGCACGCGCCCCCTGGAGGACGGGGACCGACTGCCCGGCGTCGTACAGGTCAGCGGCGGAGGGACGGGTGCGCGGAGCTGCGGCGAAGGCGATTGCCTGCCAACTCCCCACCGACTGAAGGCGCGTGCTTCGTACGGGACTGAGGGCGGCGGTTGGCCGGCGCCGCAGTCACGGGTCCTTGTGCCGCAACCGGTGCGTGTCGGCGCCGCCGCCATGGCGCCGTGGTGTCGCGGAGGCCGGAGGGGCGCGGCGGCCATCGGTCAAGAAGGCTCGCGCGACAGACTTTCCGTAACCGTCCGTCCGTGTCGCGGGAGGCGGTCGGGGCTGGGTCCTGGGCCTCGCCGCGGTGGGCTGCGCCGCCGGTGTGGCGCCGTTCTCGCGGGTTGTCCTGCCCGAGGCCGTAGGGTCAACGCCTCACCGGACACCACCGCTTTCGCGCCCAACCGTCGCGTCGGAATTGTCACGGCCGACCGGAACGGATACCTGCCCTACGGCCCCTTTGTGCTGTTCACACGGCTGGGCCCAGAAACTCCACCATGGCAAGGCTTTCCGCGGAGATCCTAGTCAACTCCCTATGAACGCCACTCCGATCCGCCCCCGCCTGACCGCGTTTCCCCTGGTAGAGCGGGCGGCAGCCCTCATGGGAGCACGAGGTGCGATGTTCTGACTCAATGCGTCCTCTCGACGCTGATCTTGCGGAACTAGCCTTTATCGAGTCCGTTTGCCCCACCAGGTCACTTCCGTACGCGGATACACCCGTACACGTGATCCCCGGAAAGAGAGGAATGGATTCTGTGAAGAGACTGTCAGCTGTCGTGCTCACCGTCGGCGCGCTTCTCCTCGGAACGCCCGCAGGAGCTGTGGCCGCACCCTACGAGGTGCAGGACCAGACGGAAGCGCTGTGGATCAACCCCAACAAGCCCTGCACCACTGAGGGAAGGCTCTTCGGGTCCATCCGCGCCAAGAACGAGTTCCTCAACTGCAAGAAGATCGGCGAGCGGCCCTGGGTGGGGAACTGCATCTTCCTCTACTTCGAGCCGATCAAGCTCTACTGCACCGACCCCGCCCAGTGGGACTACCCCGATTGGCCCGGCGACGGTTCGCACGGACAGACCGCCGCCTGAGGACTGTCCCGCAGGAGAGCCGGACGGGACGCCGGCCCGCCGTCGGTGACAGTCGCGACCTCGCCGACGGTGTCCGCGGTCGCGGTGTCACCCGGGGCCCCGTCCGTACGGCCGTCGCGGACCTCATGCCGGGGCTGCGCCCGGCGGTGCCGATTCGACCCGGTCCGAGCCGCGATCGCGGCTCGGACCGGGTCGAACGCTGTCCGGACATCAGCCAATCTCCGTGCAGAACTGTTGTTTTACGGTGATGGCTGTGACTAACTGTTTGACTATGTTCCCTTCTTCGCATCGCCTGAGCCTGCGTGCCAGAGGTGTCCCGCGCTGGAGACACCGCGAGAGACCCTCCCGGCCCTTGTCCCCACAACTGCTGCTCCGAGCCCTGACCTTCGCCTTCGCCGCGTCGCTGCCCCTCAGCAGCCTCGCGCCTTCCGCTACGGCGGCGGGTCAGGGCGCCGACCACGTGGCAGGAGCCCCGCGGGAGGCCGCGCACGGCCTCAAGGGCGAGTACTTCCGGATGTCCGCGCCCGGTGCCCGGGACTTCGCCGAACTCGGCGGAACGACGCTGGAACCGGCCGTCGACTTCCCCGACCTGTCCTCCACCTTCCAGCTCGTCACAGGCCGTACCGAGCACACCACGGCGCGGTGGAGCGGCAGGATCGAGGCGCCCAGGAGCGGGAAGTTCACCTTCTTCGCCAAGGGCGACAACGGCTTCCGGTTCTTCATCGACGGCAAGCCGGTCATCGACCACTGGAAGCCCGACTGGGACGTCGAGGTCAAGAGCGGCCCCGTCGAACTCGCCGCCGGCCGGCAGTACGACTTCCGGTTCGAGATGTTCCAGGACACCGGCGGCTCCAACATGGCGCTGAGCTGGCAGAGCCCGGACGTCAAACGGCAGCCGGTCCCGGAGTCGGCCTTCACCCCGCCGGACGGCTTCGAGCCGTACCCGGTGGACCTCACCGTCGGCGCCGACGGGCGCAGGCTGCGGGCGACGTTCGAGGACGAGGCCCGGGTGACCGAGGCGCTCAAGGACCACCTGATGCTGGAGGTCGACAGCACACAGATGCCCGTGGAGTCGGCCGTCAGGGACGGGGACGACCCGCGCACGGTGGTCTTCACGCTGGCCGGGCCCGTCCAGAAGGGGCAGCGGGTGCGCTTCGCCTACGACGGCAAGGGCGGGCTGACCAGCGGAGGCAAGAGCGTGCCGGTGGTGATCCGCTCCGCCGGGAACCTCTCCACCCACCGGCTGACCACCAAGTGGGGCGACAAGGTCGACCCGGACAACCCGCTGCCCGAGTACCCCCGCCCACAGGAGCGGCGGGCGAAGTGGCAAAACCTCAACGGCCGGTGGGAGTTCGCGGGGGCCCGTGAGGGCGAGCAGCCGGTGTTCGGCAAGCGGCTGGCCGAGAGGATCACGGTGCCGTTCCCCGTCGAGTCGCAGCTCTCCGGGGTCGAGCGGCACGAGGACCACATGTTCTACCGCAGGCTCGTCACCGTCCCCAGGGGCTGGCACGTCGGCAACGCGCAGCGCCTCAGGCTCAACTTCGGCGCCGTCGACTACGAGGCGCGGGTGTGGGTCAACGGCAAGGAGGTGGCCCGGCACACCGGTGGCTACACCGGTTTCAGCGCCGACATCACCGACGCGCTGCGCAAGGGAGGCAAGCAGGAGATCATCGTCGGCGTCACCGACACCGGCGGCGCCAACCAGCCGAAGGGCAAGCAGACGCCGCGTCCCGGGGGCATCTTCTACACCCAGTCCTCCGGGATCTGGCAGACCGTGTGGATGGAACCCGTCGCCAGGACGGCCGTCGACCGGATCGTCACCACCCCCGACATCGGCAGCAGCACCCTGAAGGTGACGGCGGAATCCCGCAACGCCTCCCCGCGGGCGAAGGTCACGGCCGTGGCGCGGAACAAGGAGGGCAAGGAGGTCGGCAGGGTCACCGGAGCGGCCAACGCGAACCTGAACCTCAAGGTGCGGGACCAGCACCTGTGGTCGCCCGACGACCCCTACCTCTACAACCTCGACATCACCCTGCGCGACGGCGGGCCGAAGGACTTCGTCAGGAGCTACTTCGGGATGCGCTCCATCGGCGTACAGAAGGTCGGCGGCCACCCCAAGCTCGTCCTGAACGGCAAGCCCTTCTTCTCCCTCGCCATGCTGGACCAGGGCTTCTGGCCGGACGGCCTGCACACCCAGCCCAGCGACGAGGCGCTCCGCTTCGACCTGGAGGGGCAGAAGCGGCTCGGCTTCAACGCGGTCCGCAAGCACATCAAGGTCGAGTCGCCCCGCTGGTACTACCACGCGGACCGGCTCGGACTGCTGGTGTGGCAGGACTTCGTCTCCGGCGACATCACCGGCGAGCAGGGGCAGCGGGCGTTCACCGACCAGGGCAGACAGATGATGAAGCTGACGCACAACTCCCCGGCCGTCGGCGGTTACATCGTCTTCAACGAGGGCTGGGGCGAGTGGGACCGCGAGGCCACCGGCCGCCTCGCCGAGTCCGTCAAGGCCGAGGACCCCTCGCGCGTCGTCAACGCGCACAGCGGCGTCAACTGCTGCAACTCCAAAGGTGACTCGGGCAAGGGCGACATCATCGATCACCACGACTACAACAACGTCGACCCGCCCGCGCCCGACGACCGCCGGGCCGCGATGGACGGCGAGCACGGCGGCTTCACCCTGCGCACTCCGGGCCACATGTGGCCCGGTACCCCGACCGTGATCTACAGCGGGGTGGCCGACACGGAGGCGCTGACCCGGAAGTACGTGGACAACACCCGCACGTTCTACCTGCGGCAGGCGGGCGGGCAGCTGTCCGGCTCGATCTACACGCAGGTCTCCGACCTGGAGAACGAACTCAACGGCTTCTGGACGTACGACCGGCGCAAGCTCAAGGTCGATCCCGACCGCGTCCGCGCCGTCAACCGCGAGGTCATCGCGGCCGGAGCGGCGGCGGGAGGCTGACCGCGCCGCGCTGCGGACGCCGCCCGGCGAACCGAACCGAGCCGATCTGAGCCGAACGATCTGAGCCGTGCGCTGCGGGTACGGCGCGCCGCGGCTGCGCCCCAGGCGATGCCTGCCGCTACGGAAACACGCCACGGAAAGCATTCGCGTGAGCCGTCGCGGGTGGGCGTGTCCGGGAGGCGGGGCGGCCGTTGAACCGCAGGAGCCCCGACGGACACCCGGATGGGCGGATATGACCGGGCTGCGGACGGACAGGTGCCAGGGATGAACATGATCGGACGTTTCGAACAGGCCGTGGAGCGCTGGACGGCCGCCGCGTGGGACTCGGTGCGCAAGTCCCAGGACCGGCCGATGGACGTGGTGGCCCGGCTGCACCGCGAGTGCGACGCCAACGCCCTGATCATGGGGCAGGGGCGGACCGTGGTGCCCAACCGCTTCACCGTCGAGCTGCCCGCGGACAGCCACCGTCAGCTGGCCGGCCATCAGGACCAGCTCGGACCGGAGCTGGCCGCCGAGGTCCGGCGCTACGCCGCCGAGCGGTCCTACACCTTCGCCGGCCCGGTCACCGTGGCCCTGACGGCCCGTCCCGATGCCGGGCACGCCCGCTACCAGGTGCGCAGCCGTCTGGTCCCCGGCCGGGCTCCCGCGCTCACGGACGACCTGACCAAGGCACTGCCGGTGGTCGGTGCGCCCCGGGCGCACGGAAGCACACGCGGTTGACACCGGACGGACCGGGCAAGCGACAGATCAGTAGCCGACCGCCGGAAAAGGGGCAGCAGCCCCTACGGCCACCGCGCGGCCGGCACGGCGAGGGTGGGATGAAGTCATGGCGGAATGCTCCGTGGACCAGGTAGACATGTGGCGCCCCTTCGACCCGCGACCGGGGGCGCACGAGCACCGGACACCGGCCGCAGGACAGCGTCCCCGCACCCCGGCCGCGACCCGCACCGGCTACCTGCGCAGCAGTTCCCAGGCCCGGCAGGTCACCCGCGGATACCTGTCCGCCCTGCCCACGCCCCCCACGACAGCCACCGTCGAAGAGGTACTGCTGGTGGTCTCCGAACTGGTCACCAACGCCTTTCGCCACGCCGGCTCGGTGACCGAGTTCGGCCTCAGCTGCGCCGGGGACCACCTGGAGATCACCGTGGGCGACAACAGCTCCGCCCTGCCGCACGAGCACACACCCGACGTCGAACGGTGCGGCGGCTTCGGCTGGCACCTCGTACGCCACTTCGCCGACGAGACGAACATCCGCCTGGGCCCGGGTGCGGCGAAGACCATCCGTATCAGCATGCCTCTTTGACGAAGCGCCTTCCGGCGGCAGTGCGCCGGCCGTGGTACCGGGCCCGCCGGGGAACGCGACTCCTCCGGCGGGCCCGTCGTGCGCGCGCCCGCCGGCCGCCGGTCCGCGGTCAGTACTGGTGGCTGGGGAAGTCGAGATATCCGCTGTCGCCGCCCTGGTACCACGTCTCGCGGCCGGTGGCGCGCAGCGGCAGTCCGGCGCGGAAGCGTTCGACCAGGTCGGGGTTGCCGATGTAGGCGCGGCCGTAGCTGATCAGGTCCGCGCCGAGGCCGAGCCAGTGTTCGCCGGTCTCCTGGTCGCCCTCGCGCGGGCCGATCTGCCCGCCCGGATTGAGGATGAACGCGGTCGGCCACGCCTTGCGCAGCGCGACGAGCAGGTCTTCCCCGGCGGTGGCCAGGAGGTGCACGTAGGCGAGGCCGAGCGGGGCGAGCGCGTCGAACAGGGCCCCGTACAGGCGCGGTACGTCGTCCTCGCTCATGTCCCAGACGGTGCCGCCGGGCGAGAGGCGGATGCCGACCCGGTCGGCGCCGATCGCGTCGGCGGCCGCCTCGGCGGCCTCGACGGCGAACCGGATACGGCCGGTGACGGACCCGCCGTAGGCGTCGGTGCGCCGGTTCGCGTTCGACGAGAGGAACTGCTGGATCAGGTAGCCGTTCGCGCCGTGCAGCTCGACGCCGTCGAAACCGGCGTCGACCGCCCGCCGCGCCGCGTCGGCGAAGACCCGTACCTCGTCCCTGACCTCGTCCGTCGACAACGCGCGCGGGACGGGGGCGGGCAGCGGACCCTTGGGACCGGTGAACACCTCGGCCCGCAGGGCGACCGCGGACGGCGCCACGGGATGGTGACCGGCGACCGCCGGGTGGCCGACCCGGCCGCCGTGCATGAGCTGGGCGAAGATCCGGCCGCCGCTGGCGTGCACCGCGTGCGTCACCGGCCGCCAGGCCGCGACCTGCGCGTCGTTGTGCAGCCCGGGAGTGCTGGGGTTGGACTGGCTCTGCGCACTCGGCTGCACGCCTTCGCTGACGATCAGCCCGGCCGTCGCCCGCTGGGCGTAGTAGGCCGCCGCCGAGCTGTTCGGTATGCCGTCCGCGAAGGCGCGGGACCGCGTCATGGGGGCCATCACCAGCCGGTTGGGAAGCCGGAGGCCGCCGAGCGGAAAACTGTCGAAGAAGGTGGTCACGGGGTGTCCTTCGCTCTCACAGCAGGAGTGGGGTGTGCGTTCGCTACGCTAAAAGCTGACGTTGACGTCAGAGGCAAGTCATGTGAGCCACGGCACCCGGAACAGCAGGAGGGGCACGATGCGGATCGGCGAGTTGGCCACCAGGGCGGGCGTGAGCGTACGGGCGCTGCGCTACTACGAGGAGCAGAACCTGCTCACCTCGGAACGCAGTCCCAGTGGCCAGCGGCACTACCCGGACCACGCGGTCGACCGCGTCCGGGCGCTCCAGCAGCTCTACGCCGCGGGGCTGTCCAGCAAGTCGATCCTCGCGATGCTGCCGTGCATGTCGACCGGTGTGGCCACTCCGGAGCTGCTCGCGTGGCTCTCGGAGGAGCGGGAGCGCATCGACCGGCAGATCGGTGACCTGGTGGGCACCCGGGACCGGCTCGACGAGATCATCGCCGCCTCCACCGAGTCCTGGCGCAGCGGCGTTCCCTGCCATCCGCAGTGAGGGGGAGGGGCCGGGTTCGGGGGCCCCGGCGGGTGTGTGACGGGAGTCACGGGAGGGCTCAGTGATGTTCGCGCTAGTGTGAACATCGGGTGGGGGTGCCCGGTACGGCCGCGGCACCCCCGACGGACACCGGCATGAGGTGGGGGACCATGGACAACGAACTCTTCGACTACAGCCCGATCGTCGAGCGCGAGCCGATCCACTGGCCGGACGGCGCGCGGGTCGCCTTCTACGTGGGGCTGAACGTCGAGCACTATCGGATCGACCGCCCCTCGACCAGCATCTTCCCGGGCACCGCGGGGCTGGCCCCCGATCCGCTGAACTACGGCTGGCGCGACTACGGGCCCCGGGTGGGCATCTGGCGCCTCATCGAGAGCCTCGACCGGCACGGGCTGCGCGCGAGCGTGATGCTCAACTCCGAGGTCACCCGCCACTACCCGCAGATCGTCGAAGCGGGCCGGCGGCGCGGCTGGGCGTGGATCGCGCACGGCCGGGACAACTCCACCTTCCAGGCGGACATGGCCGTCGACGAGGAGCGCGCCTTCCTGACGGAGGTCGTCGCCACCATCGAGAAGGCCACCGGCCGACGGCCGCGCGGCTGGCTCGGCCCGGCGCTCACCGAGACCTTCCGGACGCCGCGGCTGCTCGCCGAACTCGGCCTGGACTACGTGCTGGACTGGGCCAACGACGACCAGCCGTACCGGCTGAACGTACCGGGCATGCTGAGCGTGCCGTACTCCATCGAGGTCAACGACATCAGCCTGTTCGTCGGCAAGAGCCTCAGCGGGCCGGACTTCGTGCGGATCGTCAAGGACCAGCTCGACCAGCTGTACGCCGACTCGGAACACAGCGGCCGGGTGATGTCCCTGGTCCTGCACCCGTTCGTCGTCAACCAGCCGTTCCGGCACAAGTACCTGGACCAGGCGCTCGAACACATCGCCAACCACCCCGGCGTGTGGCTGACGACCAGCGACGAGATCGCCGGACACTACGCCCGCACCACCGCCCGCCAGGGGGAGTGAGCGCGGGGCCGGGCCCTCCTACGGGCGCGGCTCCTCGTAGGGAAGCAGCTCGGGACGCTTCGGCGCGCGGCCGTCCCCGCTGGACCGGCCGGTGAGGCGCCGGCCGATCCACGGCACGAGGTGCCGGTGCGCGAAGCGCACATCCGAGGTGCGCCGGGCCGCCCACCCCGGCGGTACGAAGGCGGGGAGCGGCGCGTCCCAGTCGGACTCCGCGGGGAAGCCGAGCGCCTGCCAGACGGCCTCGGCCACCCGCTCGTGCCCCTCCCCGTTCAGGTGGAGCCGGTCCTCCGCCCACATCCGCGGGTCGGCCAGCGCACGGGAGGAGAAGAGGTCCACCACGATGGCGTCGTGCTGGGCGGCCAGCGCGTCGATGTGGGCGAAGAGCTGCTCCATACGGGGCCGGAACCGCTCCAGGACCGGCCCCTGCCGCCCGGGGCTGCGCATCAGCACGAGCTGTCCGCAGTCCTTGGCGATCCGCCCGGCGGCCTCCTCCAGGAGGCCGCAGACCCGGTCCACGTCGCACTTGGGCCGCAGTACGTCGTTCAGCCCGCCCACCAGCGTGACCAGGTCCGCGCCCATCGCGGCCGCCGGGCCGCTCTGCTCGTCGGTGATCTGCCCGATCAGCTTGCCGCGCACGGCGAGGTTGGCGTACCGGAAGCCGGGCGTACGGGCCGCGAGCCGGGCGGCCAGCAGGTCCGCCCAGCCCCGGTACGAGCCGTCCGGCAGCGCGTCGGACATGCCCTCGGTGAAGCTGTCGCCTACCGCGACGAAACTGGTGTAGGTGGCATTGATCTTCATGGCGGGAGGAATCCTACCGCCGGTGCGCACCCCCGGCCGGAGCGGCCTTGCGGGGCTGCTGCTGCAGCACCAGCTCCCGCAGCACATCCTCCATCGTGACCAGGCCCGCCAGGCGGCCGTCCTTGCCGATGACCGCCGCCAGGTGCGTACGGGAGGCACGCATCGCCGACAGGACGTCGTCGAGCGGGGTCTCGGCCCGTACCCGGGCGATCGGCCGCAGCGCGGAAAGGGGGAACGGCAGATCCCGCGGCGAGGCGTCGAGGGCGTCCTTGACGTGCAGATATCCCAGAATGCGCTGGGTGCCGTCGACGACCGGGAAGCGTGAGAAGCCGGACGTGGCGGCCAGCTCCTCGACGCCTTCCGGCGTGCTGCCCAGCCGGGCCGTGACGACCCGCTCCACCGGCACCACCACGTCGGCGACCGGCCGGCGGCCCAGCTCCAGGGCGTCCCGCAGGCGCTTCTTCGCCCGGTCGTCCAGCAGCCCGGCGGCCTGCGAGTCCTCGACCATCTTCGCGAGCTGGTCGTCCGAGAACGTCGCGGCCACCTCGTCCTTGGCCTCCACCCGCAGCAGCCGCAGCAGCGCGTTGGCGAACGTGTTGATCGCGAAGATCACCGGTCGCAGCGCGCGGGTCAGCGCGACCAGCGGCGGCCCCAGCAGCAGGGCGGTGCGCACCGGCTCGGCCAGTGCCACGTTCTTCGGCACCATCTCGCCGAAGAGCATGTGCAGATACGTCGCCACGGCCAGCGCGAGGACGAAGGAGACGGGGTGGACCAGGGCGTCCGGCATACCGACCGCGTCGAAGACCGGCTCCAGGAGGTGGGCGATGGCGGGCTCGGCGACGGCTCCGAGCACCAGGGTGCACAGGGTGATGCCCAGCTGCGCGGCCGCCATCACGCCGGAGACGTGCTGGAGGCCCCACAGGACCCGGTCCGCGCGGCGGTCGCCGTCCTCGGCGTGCGGCTCGATCTGGCTGCGGCGCACCGAGATCATCGCGAACTCGGCGCCCACGAAGAACGCGTTGACGACCAGCGTGAGCAGGCCGACGAAGAGCTGGAGCGCGGTCATCGGGTCTCCTCCCCGGACTCGTCGTCGCTGTCCGGCAGCGGCGCGCGCAGCAGCACCCGCGCCGCGCGGTGACCGGAGGCGTCCAGGACGTCCATCCGCCAGCCGGCGACCTCCAGGCCGTCCCCGGCGGCCGGAATCCGGCCCAGCTCGGTGGCGATCAGACCGGCCAGGGTCTCGTACGGGCCCTCTGGCAGCTTCAGGCCGATCTGCTCCAGCTGGTCGGTGCGTGCGGCGCCGTCCGCCTCGTAGCGGGCCCGGCCGTCCGCGTCCTCGCCCGCCGGGGCCAGGTCCGGCGTCTCCATCGGGTCGTGCTCGTCGCGTACCTCGCCGACGACCTCCTCGACGATGTCCTCCAGGGTGACGACGCCCGCCGTACCGCCGTACTCGTCGATGACCACGGCCATCGTCTGCTTGCCGGACAGCCGGTCCAGGAGCTTGTCGACGGTCAGCGTCTCCGGTACGAGCAGCGGCTCGCGCAGCAGCTCGGAGACCGGGTGGCGGGGGCGCCGCCCGGCGGGGACGGCCAGCACGTCCTTGATGTGGGCGACGCCCACCACGGAGTCCAGGCCGCCGCGGTAGACGGGGAAGCGGGACAGGCCGGTGGCGCGCGTCGCGGTGGCCACGTCCTCGGCCGTGGACTGCACATCCAGGGCGGTGACCTGCACCCGCGGCGTCATGACGTTCTCCGCGGTCAGGTCGGCGAGGGCGAGGGTGCGGACGAACAGCTCGGCGGTGTCCGGCTCCAGGGCGCCTTCCTTGGCGGAGTGCCGGGCCAGCGCGACCAGTTCCTGCGGGCCGCGCGCGGAGGCCAGTTCCTCGGCGGGCTCCATGCCCATCCGGCGGATCATCCGGTTCGCGGTGTTGTTCAGGTGCCCGATGAGCGGCTTGAAAGCGGCGCTGAAGCCGCGCTGCGCGGTGGCGACCCGGCGGGCGACGGGTAGCGGGCTGGAGATGGCCCAGTTCTTGGGGACCAGCTCGCCGATGACCATCAGGACGACCGTGGAGACGGCCGTACCGAGAACCAGGGCCACGGAGTTCCCCGCGGAGGGCGGCAGGCCCAGGGCGTCGAGCGGCCCGGCCAGCAGGGCGGCGATCGACGGCTTGGCGAGCATGCCGATGACCAGGCCGGTCACGGTGATGCCGAGCTGTGCGCCGGACAGCTGGAACGTCAGGCCGCGGACGGCCTTGAGCGCACTGTCCGCGCCGCGCTCGCCGCGCTCCACGGCACGTTCCAGATCGCTGCGCTCGACGGTCGTCAGCGAGAACTCGGCCGCGACGAAGACACCGCAGGCCAGGGTCAGGAGCAGGGCCACGGCCAGGAGGAGCAGCTCGGTCATCGGGTCACCTCCGTCCCATGATCGAACAGGACCGGGAGGTTCGCGCTCCGGGCGCGGACGGGATGACAACTGGGAGGCTCGCCCATGGCTGGACGCTCACTCCTTTCGTTGGGAGACGTGAGAAGCATCCATGGTAAAGGATGAGCAAAACGGGTGGTGATTTGTCGGACAGCGGGGGCAGGGAGGGCCGGATCAGTCGTGGGCCAGTGGTTTCACCCACCGCCGCCAGTGGTCCTCGCGCCGGTATCCAGCGGCCGACCACGCCCGGTGGGCCCGTTCGTTCGACTCCAGCACCATGGCGTCCCCGCGCCTGCCGTGCACGTCCAGGAAACGCCGTTCGGCGGCTTCGAGCAGCGCCGTCGCCACGCCCTGGCGGCGGCGCGCGGGCAGCACCGCGAGCCGGTAGAGCGAGCACCGCCAGCCGTCGTACCCGGCGATGACGGAGCCCACCAGGGCTCCGCCGGCCTCCGCGATGATCAGGGCCAGCGGGTCCCGCTCGATCAGACGGGTCACCCCGTCCACGTCGTCCGTGATGGAGGTGCCCTCCGCCGCTTCCCGCCAGAAGGCGAGCACGGCCTCGGCGTCATCCGGTACGGCTGTCCGTATGCGCACATCGATCATGCCCGGCAGCCAAGCACGGAACGGTTCCGCGCCGCCATCGGCTTCCGCACTCCGAGACGCCGCGGCCGTACGGACCGCGGCGCCGCGCCCGGGGCCGTACGGCGGGTCGTGCTCGTGCGGACCGTGCTCGTGCGGACCGTGCACGTCCCGTACGGACCGTGCCCGTGTCAGCTGCCCTGCAGTTCCTCGATGACCGGAGCGAACGCCTCCATGAACGGGTCCAGCACGGTGATGTACGAGAAGCCGTAGCGCTCGCGGTGCTCGCGGAGCTGCTCGGCCATCTGCCGGGCCGTGCCGATCAGGAACGTCGGTATCCGGAGGGCCTGTTCCTCGTCGACGCCGATGGCGTGCCCGGCGATGTCGCGCGCGGTGGCGCGCCGGTCGTCGGTGACCAGGACCTGCTGGACCAGGATGTTCAGCTCGGCCGGTGCGGCGCGGTCCGCGGCGGCCTTGCGGTAGACGGTCAGGGTGTCTTCGAGGGCGTCCGGCGGGAGGAGTTCGAGGGTGCCCTCCGGCTTGCCGGGGGCGGCCCGGCCGCCGGTGAAGGCCACGATGTCCGCGTACCGGGCGGCCAGGCGCAGCATGCGCGGGCCGTTGCCGCCGATCAGCAGCGGCGGCCGGGGGCGCTGGGCCGTCTTCGGTGTGTGTTCCGGGTCGCCCAGCAGGCGGTCCAGCTCCTCGACCGTCCGCGTGAGGTGGTCCACCCGCTCGCCGGGGGTGCCCCAGGGCAGGCCCGCGCTGTCGTGCTCGGCGCGTACGTATCCGGTGCCCAGGCCCAGTTCGAGCCTGCCGTCGGTGAGCAGGTCGGTGGTGGCCGTCTCGCGGGCGAGCAGGGCGGGGTTCCAGAAGCCCGCGTTGAGGACGAAGGTGCCCAGGCGCGGGCGCTCGGTCGCCTCGGCGGCGGCGACCAGCGCGGGGAACGGTGCGGGCCAGCCGAGGTGGTCCGGTACCAGCACCACGTCGTACCCCAGGTCCTCGGCCCGGCGGCACCTCTGCCGCCACTCCGCCCCCGACTCGATGCTGATCATGTTGACGCCGAAACGGAACGGACGTGGCATGGGGCCCCCTTGGGATGCGTGCGCGCGGTGCTGAGCCGGCGCGAGCGGTGGTGGTCGCGTGTGGCGCGGACCGCTGGTGAGTGTAGGTGGAGGTTCGTCTTGCGTCGAACCATGTCGAGGTGTGGCGCCGCGGGTCACTCATTGGCTATGGCGGTCAGGATGTCGAGCCGGGACGCGCGCAGCGCGGGCAGCAGCGCCGCCAACAGGCCGACCAGCACCGAGCCGACCACCACGGCGGCCACCGTGGTCCACGGGACCGCGAACGCCGTCAGGCCCTCCAGTGCCAGCACCCGCTGCGTGGCGACGCCCCAGACCAGCCCGAGCCCCAGGCCCAGGATCGCGCCGAACAGCGCGATCACCACCGACTCCAGCCGGATCATCCGGCGCAGCTGCTTCCTGGACAGGCCGACGGCGCGCAGCAGCCCGATCTCGCGGGTGCGTTCCACGACGGCCAGCGCCAGCGTGTTGACCACGCCCAGCACCGCGATGACGATCGCCAGTCCCAGCAGCCCGTACAGCAGGTTCAGCAGTGCCTGGATCTGGCCGCTGACCAGCTCCTTGTAGTCGGCCCGGTCGTTGACCCGGACCTGCGGGAAGGGGCGGAGCGTCCGCTCCAGGGCCGCCCGCAGCCGCTGCGGATCGGTGCTGTCCGCGGCGTTCACGTACAGCACGGAGTCCTGCCCCCGCGGCACGTACCTCTCCAAGGTGGCCATGCCCATGAAGATGCCCCCCTGGGCGCCCGGACCGGAGCTGGAGTCCTCCGTCAGCGCGCCGACCGTGAAGCGGGCGGGCCGCCCCGACGGCAGCACCGCGTCCAGCCGGCTGCCCACCCGCAGGCCGTGTTCCCGGGCGAACTTCCGTTGCAGGCCGATTCTTCCGGGTGCCAGGGCCGCCGCGCTGTTCCCTGCCGCGTACGACACCTTCCCCACCTCGTCGAAGCCCGGATCGAAGGCCCCCGCCACCGTCGTGACCGCTTTGCCGTCCGGCAGCGCCGGCTTCAGGGGAACGATCCGCTGGCGTACGAGCGTGCCGACCCCCGGCGTCGCCCGCACCCGCTCGGTGATCTCCCCGGAGAACGGTACGAACGACGCGTTCTGTACGACGAAGTCGGCGCCCAGCGTCCGGTCGATCTGCTGGTTGACCGAAGCGGCCGCCGAGGCCCCGGCGACCGACAGCCCGGCCACCAGCGCCAGCCCGACCATCAGGGCCGTCGCCGTCGCCCCCGTACGGCGGGGATTGCGCAGCGCGTTGCGGCGGCTCATCCGGCCCACCGCGCCGAACACCGGCTCCAGCCCGCGTCCGAGCAGCCGGATCACCGGGCGCACCAGCAGCGGTCCCGCGATCACCCCGGCCACCAGCGTCAGCAGCACGCCGAGCCCCAGCAGCGCCCCGGCGACCGCCGTCCGGCCGCTCAGCACACAGCCCGCCAGCGCGCCCGCGCCCGCCGCGCCCACCAGGGACCCGGCGACCGCTCGCGCGCGCAACGGCCGCCCGGTGCCGGGGAGTTCCGCGTCGGCGAGGGCGGCCATCGGGGAGACCCGGCCCGCCCGCAGTGCGGGGAGCAGCGCGGCGACGAAGGTCACGCCCACGCCGACGGCGTACCCGACGACCGCGGTCGGCCAGTTCAGCACCAGGTCGGCGGTGTTCAGCCGCAGCCCGAACCAGCCCATCGCGACGACCAGCAGCACCGCGAGCCCGAGCCCCGCGGCGAGCCCCGCCGTGGCGCCGAAGACGCCCAGCAGCAGCGCCTCCAGCAGCACCGACCGGCGCACCTGGCGGCGGTCCGCGCCGAGCGCCCGCAACAGGCCCAGCTCCCGGGTGCGCTGCGCGATCAGCATCGAGAAGGTGTTGACGATCAGGAAGATCCCGACCAGGACGGCGACGCCCGCGAAGCCCACCATCAGGTACGTGAGGATGCTGAGGAAGTCCCCCAACTCCTCGGCCTGCGTCTTCTTCTGCTCGTCGCGCGTACGGATGTCGTACGCGGCGGCGCCGGTGCCCAGCGCGGCGCCGATCCGGCTCTTGAGCACGCGGTCCGGCACACCGGGCACGGCGTCCACGGACACCCCGGTCGCCCTGTCCGTGCTGCCCAGCAGGCCGCGCTGGGCGGCCCTGGTCTCCAGGAGGACCAGGGATGCGCCCGGGTTGGCGGTGGTGAAGGCGGCGATGCCGACGACGCGTACGGGCACGGTGCCCGGCGGGGCGATGACGTGCAGCGTGTCACCGATCCGTACGCCCTCGCGGTCCGCGGTGTCCCGGTCGATCATCGCCTCGCCGGGGCCGCGCGGCGGACGGCCGCTGGTCACCCGCATCGGGCCGGGAGCGCCAGGGGACCAGTTGGCGGCGGTGGACGCGGCGTTGCGCGTCGCGCCCACCGGCCGGTTGCGGGCGTCGGTGACGGTGATCCGCTCCACCTTCACGTCGAGGCGGGCGCGCGCCACCCCCTGGACACCGGCCACCCGCTCCCGCAGGGCGGCCGGCACGGTCGGGGTCTCGGCCGAACCGATGCCGCCCGGGGCGTCGAAGTCCTGCCGCGGCGCCACCTGGACGTCCGAAGCCGTCGAGGCGAAGAGCCGGTCGAAGGTGGCCCCCGTCGTGTCGGAGAAGATCAGGCTGCCCACCACGAACGCCACCGAGAGCACCACGGCGAGGGCGGAGAGCACCAGCCGCCCCTTGTGCGCGAAGAAGCTCCGGAGCGTGGCCCGCAGCACGGGACGTCAGCCGTTCCGCGGGCGGTCCGGTACGGATTCCGCGGTGGGCCGCGCCGTCTCGTCCACGATCCGGCCGTCGGCCAGATAGAGCGCCAGATCGGCGTGGGCCGCGGCGTCCGGGTCGTGGGTGACCATCACGACCGTCTGCCCCAGTCCGTCCACCGCCTCCCGCAGGAACTGGAGCACCTCCAGCCCGGAACGCGAGTCCAGGTTGCCGGTCGGCTCGTCCGCGAAAATCAGCGCGGGGCGGGCGGCCAGGGCCCGCGCGCACGCCACCCGCTGCTGCTGCCCGCCGGAGAGCTGGGAGGGCCGGTGCCGCAGGCGGTCGCCGAGCCGGAGCGTGCCGATCACCTCGCGCAGCCACTCCCGGTCCGGTTTGCGGCCCGCGATGTCCATGGGCAGCGTGATGTTCTCCTCGGCCGTCAGGGTCGGCAGCAGGTTGAACGACTGGAACACGAAGCCGACGCGGTCCCTGCGCAGCCGGGTCAGCTGCCGGTCGTCGAGACCCGTGATCTCCCGCTCGCCCAGCCACACCCGGCCGGCGGACACCGTGTCCAGGCCCGCCAGACAGTGCATCAGCGTGGACTTCCCCGACCCCGAGGGGCCCATCACCGCCGTGAACCGCCCCTGCCCGATCGACACGTCGACGCCGTCCAGCGCCACGACCCGGGCCTCGCCCGTCCCGTACGTCTTGACCAGCGCCGCCGCCCGGGCAGCCGCGTGGCCGCCGTCCGGAGCGCCCTTCGCCGTACCCGGGACCGATGTGGACACGTCAGCCTCCCGACGTCGGCCCCGTGTCGCACGGGGCGGCAACTCCCGCGTGGCCCCCGACAGTAGGGCAGCTTCGGCTGCCCGGGTATCCCCCCGCGGTGCCGGTCCGGCCCGGCACGGGGTGGTGAGACCTCAGCGCGGCGACGGCGGACGCGGGGTCCTCGGCGTAGAAGCGGAACGCGCGGGCCTCGGCGGGCCTGCCCAGGGCGCGTACGTACCGCACCGGCCCGGTGAGCTCGACGGTGACCGTCGTCTGCCCGGCCACCGCCATGTCGGCAACGCCGTGCTCGTCCACGACGGCCAGCTTGCCGTCCGGGAACTCCCGGCACAGGCGTACGGAGGCTATCCGGTCGGCCGGGATGCGGATGTCCAGCAGGGCGCCGTAGCGCAGGCGCAGCGACCCGTCCGCTCCGACCACGTGCGGGCGCACCACGCAGGAGGCGTGCAGGGCGATGACGAAGTAGCAGCCCCAGATGTCGAGGACGAGGGTGACGGCGTGCACCACCGGCCACGGGATCAGGAAGGCGAGCGCCACGGTCTCCACGACGCAGACGAAGAGGAAGCCGTACGTGGTCGCCGTCTGCCCGGGAGCGTACGGAACGGGCAGATCGCCGTCGCGCACCCCGTGCGGGCCGCGGCGCGTCACCCAGCGCAGGAAGCTGGTGGAGAGGAAGACCTCGTGGGCGGTCAGTTTGCGTACGGCCGCCGGAACGGTGTCGGCGATCGCGGCGAGGAAGGCGGAGCGGCGGTCGAGACCGGCGCGGCGGTGGCGACGGTGGTCGAGGCAGATCAGGGTCGCCGACACGGCCGCGAGCAGGAGCATGACCGACTCCGTCGCCAGACGGGCGGCCGGGGGTATGCGCACCCCGCCGAGCACACACAGGACGAGCACCAGTTCCGCGGGTACGAGCGCGCTGAACGCCCAGCGCACGGCCCTTCTCAGCACCGGCAGCGCGGGTGGCGCCGTCTGCGCCGTCGGCCCCTTCATCGGGCACGCTCCCTCAGCAACGCGACGGCGCGGTGCACGGCCGCGGCCTGGGCCGGGGCGAATTCCGCGAAGAAGGCGTCCGCGAACCCGCCGCCCTCTCCCACGTCCCCCTCGTCCGGGATACTCAGCGCCTGCGCCGCCTCCTGGGGGATGCTGTCGACGATGGCCCGGGCGGTCCGCTCCACCCGCGGGTCGTCCTCGGCGGCCCCGGCCAGTTCGTCCAGCTGGGCGTAGACCGCGTAGGCGCGCTCCATGGCCGCCGGGTCGCCGCTGAGGCTGCGCACCATGGTGTCGAGCCAGCCGCGGTCGCCGCCCGGCGAGCCGGTCTCCAGCAGGGCGAGCAGCTGGCGCTCCTTGGCCGCCATCGCCGGTTCCGGCCCGGGGGCCCGCTCCCAGGCGCGGGCCATGTTGTCGAAGATGGCGGCGAGCTCGGGGGAGACGGGCGCCTCGGCCGGCAGCCGGCCGGTCTGCCGGGCCTGTTCGAACAGCCGGGCCAGCCGGGCGCGACGCTGCCGGATGGCCTCCTCCTGGCGGGCCAGATCGGCGTCCAGCTCGGTGAGGATCTCCAGGAGTTCCTTGCCCGCGTCGTCCGCCAGTACGTCCTTGACCTCGTCCAGGCTCAGCCCGAGCTCGGTCAGCCGGCGGACCCGGGCCAGCTCGACGGCGTCACGCAGTGTGTACTCGCGGTACCCGTTCGGCTGCCGCTGCGGCTCGGGCAGCAGTCCGATGCGGTGGTAGTGCCGTACGGCGCGGGTGGTGACGCCGACGACGGCGGCGAGCTCTCCGATTCGCATGACAACAGTAGAAACGTTGTCGCAGCGACAAGGTCAAACGACACGGCATCGGGTCGACGGTGTCCGCCTCCCGTTCCGCCGCATGACAGCGGCGCCGACCGGGCAGGTGTGGCCGCCTTCGTCGAAGGGGGCGTCCGCCCGTCCACGGCGTCTGGTGTTCTTTGATTCAGTCGAGGTAAGGTTTATCCGGCTGGATAAAACGAGGGCGACGGCGGGATGGTCATGGCGCGCACCGAGCGGACAGAGCGGACAGGGCGAACGGAGCGGACGTTCACCAACGAGGCGCGGCGGGCGCAGATCGTGCGGGCGGCGATCGACACGATCGCCGAACTCGGCTACGCCAAGGCGACCTTCGCCAGGATCACCGAGCGGTCCGGGCTGAGCAGCCCGCGGATGATCTCGTACCACTTCGCCGACAAGGACGATCTGATCCACCAGATCGTGCGGGAAGTGTTCACGGCCGGGGCGGAGTTCATCGGCGCCCGGATGGCGGCCGAGGGAACGTCGGCCGGCAAGCTGCGCGCGTATCTGGAAGCCAACCTGCGGTTCCTGCGCGAGCACCCGCAGGAAATGCTGGCGCTCACCGAGATCGGTCCGCATGTGCGCGATGCCGGCGGGCGGCCCTACACCTCACAGGGCGCGCAGGAACCGAGCGTGCGCGGACTGGAGGGGCTGCTCTCGGCCGGGCAGCGCGGCGGCGAGTTCCGTGCCTTCGACGTCCCCGCGATGGCGGTGATGATCCGCGGTGCCGTGGACGCCGCGGCCCAGCGGCTGCGCGGCGAGCCGGGGCTGGACTTCGACGTGTACACCCGCGAACTGGTCATCGCGTTCGACCTCGCCACCCGGTCCGGCTGATCTCCCTCCCGCGGAACGCCCGACCAGAAGAAGTCACCCTCGGAAAGGTTGTGTTGTGGCAGAAAGCCCAGGCGCGCGGCGCCCCACCCCATCGGGCGGGGTGTTCAGCCGCGTACTGCTGGTCCATGTGATCGTCCCGCTCGCCCTCTTCTACGGTCTGCGGTGGCTCGGCGTGAACCAGTACCTCGCTCTGCTGGCCGGCGCCCTGATCCCGGCGGCCGGTGCGGTCCGCGGCATCGTCGCCGAACGCCGGATCGGCGGATTGCAGATCTTCATGCTCGGCACGATGGGCCTCACCGTCGCGATGTCGTTCGTCACCGGCAGCCCACGGATGCTGCTCGTCCGCAACGGCTGGGGCATGGCCGCGATCGGCGTGTGGATGCTGTGCACGCTGCTGTCCCGGCGGCCCTTCCTCTACGAGGCGACCAGGATCGTCGTGGACGAGGACAAACAGCGGGCGCTGGCGGCGAACTGGGACCGCTACCCGGCGTTCCGCCGGATGCTGTGGATCTGCAGCGCCTTCTGGGGCGTCGCCTGCCTGGTCGACAGTACGGTACGGGTCGCCCTGGCGATGACCCTGCCGGTCGATCTGGTGCCGGTCCTCGACGATGTGCTGCTGGGCGTAACCGTCCTGGCGATCCTGGCCTTCCAGCGCTGCTTCGGACGGGCGTACCTGCGCCGCAACGGGCTGCGCAGCCGCGGCCTGGACATCACGCCCGTCACCGCGGGGCAGGCGGCGGCGTGACGGTTGCCCCGGAGACCGGGGCCGACGGGCACGTATCCGCCATCGGCTCAGCCGGCGACGGCCTCCGGCGACGGGGTTCGTACGGCGCGTTTGGGGCGGGAGAATTTCTGTGTGAGGGGGTGTTCGACGTAGCGGTGCAGAAGGTAGGCGCCCACGGCGGACAGTGGAAGGAAGACGAGGCAGGCGATTGCGACGGTCCCGAGCAGGCCGAATTGGGATCGATTCCCGATGAGGAACTGGAGGGCGAGCGTGATCGTGAAGTAGTGGACGACGTAGAAGGCGAAAGACCGTTCGCCGAGATGGACCATCGTGCGTGAGCGCAGCCAGGACGGGGCGGAATCGATGTCCCGTGCGGCGACGGCGGCGACGAGGAGTGCGCACGAGGCGGCGTAGATGCTGCCGAACATGAAAGTGCGGGGCAAAACGGTGGTGATGCCGATCGTCAGGAAGGGGAGCCAGGCCGTGTGCCGGGGACGCAGGTTGATCCAGCGGCCTTCGCGGACGATGCGGGCGAGCAGCATCCCGAGGATGAATTCGGGAATGCGGCTGGGCGGAAAGACGTAGGAGAGCCAGAGGGCCTTTTCCGAGACGGGGAGTCCCGGCAGCGCGCCGGGGCCCGGGATGAACTGGGCGAGGGCCGGCACGGCGAGGCCGACGAGGACGGTGCCGATGGCACAGGCCCAGAGGCGTTCCGCGGGAATTTTGCGGATGACCCTGAGCAGCGCGGGGAAACACAGGTAGAAGAACGCCTCGCACGCCAGGGACCAGGTGACGACGTTCTCGGCGCTGAAGTAACCGACGCGGGGGAACCACACCTGCACAAGAGCCATCTGGGACAGGGACGGCCCCGCCTCCGGAGCCTGGCCGTATCCGGGCATGGGGGACTGGCCCGAGGCGCCGTAGAGGGTGAGGAAGACCATGGTCAGGGCGAAGACCACGAGATGGTTGGGGAAGATCCGGAGATAGCGGCGGCGCCAGAATCCCCGCGCGGTGTCGCCCGGCTGGGCGGACCAGGTCATGACGAAGCCGCTGAGCACGAAGAAGAGGGAGACCGCGGCGCAGGCGAACGCGACGGCGAGCCCGAGTGAGTTGAGAAGATTCTTGTCCTGGAGAAGTCCGGGGGTATAGACGGCGTGGGCACCGAACACGGCGAGCGCCGCCAGGGCCCGTAACCCGGTGAGCGACTGCAGACGGTTCCGCGGGGGAGCTGTTGTCAAGACTTCGCCTCCTTCCAAAGGCTCCGAAGTCGGAGGGGCACGCGAGAAGACCGCGGGAGCAGGGGAGATCCGGCGGTCCGGGGGCAGCCGGCGGAGGGGAACCGGCAGGGATACTATCCGCGAGCCGGCAGACCGTTGCCCCATGGATTACCGGTCGCTAGGGAAATCCTTAGTGAGTGCCCCGGACGGAAATTGCGGCGGTCGTCGGTGCGGCCCGCGCGCTCGATGTCCGCGCCCGACGCGTCTCGCGGCCCGTCAGGTCTTCGGTGGAGTCGGCGGCTTTCTCCCCGCCGTCCCTACCCCGTCCGCCGTGCCACGCCCACCACCGTCCACGGCAGGGCGGGGCCGGGCCCGAGCACGCGGCCGCGACGGTAGGTGCCTACGGTGAAGCCCGCGGTCCGCAGTTCGTGCAGCGGGTCGCGGGACAGGTGGCAGTTGCCCATCAGCAGGGGCCACACCGTGCGGTCCAGGGCCCGCTGCACCGTGGCGGGGCCGTGGCGCAGGGAGCGGCCGTGCTCGAAGAAGCGCAGTTCGCCGCCGGGCCGCAGCACGCGTCGCAGTTCCGACAGTGAGCGCTGTACGTCGCGTACCGAGCAGAGCACCAGCGACACCACCGCCGCGTCGAACGCCTCGCTCTTGACCGGCAGCGCTTCCGCCGTGGCCGGTACGACGTCCACCGGGATGCCGGAGCGCGCCGCCTCGGTCTGGGCCCGGCGCCGTAGCGTGCGTTCGGGTTCGATCGCCACCACCTCCGCGACGGTGCGGGGGTAGTGGGCGAAGTTCGGGCCCGTACCGGCGCCGATCTCGATCACCCGGCCGGAGAGCCCGGCCAGCATGTCGTGCCGCAGGGCCGCAAGTCCCGTGCGGTGGTCCGCGAAACACGCGTACCACTGGGCGAAGACCGGGTGGTGCACGACTCCTCGCTCGACTCGCCTGCGGTGTGGCATGGCTGGTCCTTTCGCCGGACGACGTTCGCCGGTTCGAGTGTCCGCCGTGCCGTGCCGCGGCACCACCGTGGGGACGCGGCGCCGGGCGGCGGATCAGCCGGTGCCGCCGAGCGCGGGCGCCAGCCAGCCCGGCGCCCGCGTACGGAACTCCTCGGGCGGCAGGCCTCCCGCTCCTTCCGGGATACGGCCCAGGAGCGGGGCGCCGGCCGCCTCGGGGAAGTCGTCGAGGTTGCAGCGGGCGGCGAGACCGGGCGCGGCCGGCCAGCTGCCCACCACCACTCCGGGGGAGTCGAGGCCGTACGCGCGCAGGGCCAGCGCGGTGAGAGCCACGGCGTTGAGTGCCCCCAGACCTGCCTGCGCCACCACCAGCACGGGCGCCCCGGCCAGGCGTGCCGCGTCGGCGAGGGTCGAGCCCGCGTCGTCGAACCGCACGAGCAGACCGCCCGCGCCCTCGACCAGCACGAGGTCGTGCGAGGCCGCCAGTTTGGCCGCGGCCTCGGCGATCTCCTCGGGGCGCACCGGCGGCAGCCCGGCGCGGCGCGCGGCGGTGGCGGGGGCCAACGGTTCGGGATAGCGCGCCAGTTCCGCGGTGGTGACGCGCGGGCCCGCGAGCCGTACGACTTCCGCGGCGTCACCTGGTTCGTCCAAGGCGACACCGGTCTGGGCAGGTTTGAGGACTGCCACGGAACGGCCCCGACCGAGGGCCGTGGCGGCGAGCGCCGCCGTGGTCACGGTCTTCCCGATCTCCGTGCAGGTTCCGGTTACGAACAGCACCGGCATGAGGGGTTCTCCTGTCGTGGAGGGTGGTTGTCGCTTCGAAGGGCTGTGGGCACGTGGGCGCGCAGGCCGGGCGGCGCGCACCCAGGGCTCCCGCGCGCCGCCCCTCAACTCCCGCGCGCCACCGCGCACATCGCCGCGCAGATCCGCGCCACGTCCTCGTCCCCGGTGATGTACGGCGGCATCGTGTACACGAGGTCGCGGAACGGGCGCAGCCACACGCCCTCCCGCGCGGCCGCCCGGGTGGCGGCCGCCATGTCCACCTCGTGGTCGAGCTGGACCACGCCGATCGCGCCCAGGACGCGTACGTCCCGCACGCCCTCGACGGCGGTGGCGCCGGCGAGGCCGTCGCGCAGTCCGGCCTCGATCCGCTTGACCTCACGGGCCCAGTCCTGCGACAGCAGCAGGTCGATCGAGGCGTTGGCGACCGCGGCGGCCAGCGGGTTGCCCATGAAGGTCGGGCCGTGCGCGAGGACCGGCACGTCGCCGCGGGAGATCCCGTCGGCCACGGCGGATGTGCACAAGGTCGCCGCCATGGTGAGATACCCGCCGGTCAGCGCCTTGCCGACGCACATCACGTCCGGTGTGACGCCCGCGTGCCCGGCGGCGAACAGCGATCCCGTACGGCCGAAGCCGGTGGCGATCTCGTCGAGGACCAGCAGGACGCCGTGTTCGTCGCACGCCTCGCGCAGCACCCGCAGATAGCCGGGGGAGTGGAAGGACATGCCGCCCGCCCCCTGGACCACCGGCTCGACGACGACCGCCGCCAGCTCGTCGGCGTGCCGTGCGATCAGGTCGCGCAGATGCGCCGCGTACGCGGGGTCCGGCGGGGCGTCGAACCCTGGCGGCGGCGCGTCCGCGAAGAGCTGCCGGGGCAGGGCGCCCTGCCACAGCTCGTGCATACCGCCCTGCGGGTCGCATACCGACATCGGCTGCCAGGTGTCACCGTGGTAGCCGCCGCGCCAGGTCATCAGCCGTTGTTTGCGCGGCTGTCCGACCGAGCGCCAGTACTGGAGGCACATCTTCACCGCGACCTCGACCGACACCGATCCGGAGTCGGCGAGGAAGACGTGTTCCAGGCCGTCCGGGGTGATCTCGGCCAGCCGGGTGGCGAGCCGTACGGCGGGCTCGTGCGTGAGCCCGCCGAACATCACATGGCTCATCCGGTCCAGCTGGCCGCGGGCGGCGTCGTTGAGCACCGGGTGGTTGTAACCGTGCACCGCCGACCACCAGGAGGACATTCCATCCACCAATTCGGTCCGGCCTTCCACCGGTTCGGCCAGCCGCAGTCGTACGCCGGACGCCGACTCGACGACCAGCGGCGCGGCCCGGCCGGGCATCGGGCCGTACGGGTGCCAGACATGCTGCCGGTCGAGCGCCAGCAGTTCGGGGGCGGTGAGCGGCGCGGGCTCAGGCATTCGGCGGCAGCTCCGTACCGGCGCCCCGACGGCGTACGGAGACCAGGTCCGTGCGGGCCTCACCGGCGGGAGCCGCGGCGGCGGGGGCCCCGGCCTGCGGTGTCTCCGGCCGGGCGGTGGCTTCCGCGCCCACGGCCACCGCGTCCGCCCCCGCCCCCGTCCGTACGGCGGGTTCCGACGCGTCGCCGTCCCCGCACGGCCCGCAGCCGCCACCGCCGTGACCGCCGCAGCCGCCCGCGAGCGCGTCCGCGCGGTGCTCCGGCAGGGTGGTGGTGTCCGTGCCCTCCACCTCGAAGCCCGCGTCCGCGATCATCGCGAGGTCGTCCTTGCCCGCCTGGCCCTCACTGGTCAGGTAGTCGCCGAGGAAGATGGAGTTGGCCAGGTGCAGGGCCAGCGGCTGCAGCGAGCGCAGGTGCACCTCGCGCCCGCCGGCCAGCCGCACCTCCACGTCCGGGCAGACGAACCGCACCATCGCCAGGATGCGCAGCGCGTGCTGCGGCGTGAGGTTCCACTCCTTGGCCAGGGGGGTGCCCTCGAAGGGGATGAGGAAGTTCACCGGCACCGAGTCGGGGTCCAGCTCGCGCAGCGCGAAGACCACGTCCACCAGGTCCGCGTGGCTCTCGCCCATGCCCGCGATCAGGCCGGAGCAGGCGGACAGGCCCGCCGCCTGCGCCTGTTGGACCGTTTCGACCCGGTCGGTGTAGGTGTGGGTGGTGGTGATGTCCCCGTAGGTGGCCTCGGAGGTGTTGAGGTTGTGGTTGTAGGCGTCCGCGCCCGCGGCCCGCAGCCGGGCCGCCTGGCCGTCCGAGAGCAGGCCGAGGCAGGCGCACACCTCGACGCCCTCGTTCTGCTCCTTGATGGCGGCGATGGTCTGCGACACCCGGTCCACGTCCCGGTCCGTGGGCCCGCGACCGCTGGCCACGATGCAGACCCGCTTGGCGCCGCCGGCCACCCCGGCCGCGGCCGCCTCGGACGCCTCCTCCGGCTTGAGCCAGGTGTACTTGAGGATCTCGGCCTTGGAACCGAGCCGCTGCGAGCAGTACGAGCAGTCCTCGGGGCACAGCCCGGACTTCAGGTTGACCAGATAGTTCAGCTTCACCCGCCGCCCGAACCACCGGCGGCGTACCTTTCCGGCCGCGGCCACCACGTCGAGCAGGTCGTCGTCGGACGTCGCCAGTACGGCGAGCGCCTCTTCGCGGGTCGGCAGTTCGCGCCGCAGTCCCTTGTCCACCAGCGTTGTCAGCAGATCCATGGCGACGATCCTGGCGTACGCCCGCGGCCCGCGACCATGGAGGAACCTTACAAGCGCGCCGATCCGGGGTGTGTGCATGGCCACACCGTAGGACGGTGGAACGACCGCTAACGTCTATCGACAGCCCACAAACGCGAAGGACACCGATGCACCAGGACGACCCCGCGCCGCCACCGCTTGCCGACGTGCCGACGCCGCCTCGCGACGTACCGTCCGGGGCCCACGCCCCCCGCAGCGGCACCGGGCAGGGCACCGGCGCGCAGGCCGCCGCCTTCGGCTGGATCGATACGGCCGGCGAACAGCGCCGCCGGGCGGGACTCGTGCGTACGCTGCGGCCGCGGCCGGTCGAGTCGACACTGCTGGACCTGGCGAGCAACGACTACCTCGGCCTGGCCCGGCACCCCGAGGTCACCCGCGGCGCCGCACAGGCCGCGCACCGCTGGGGCGCCGGCGCCACCGGGTCCCGGCTCGTCTCCGGCAGCACCGAACTGCACGCCGGCCTGGAGGCCGAACTCGCCGAATTCTGCGGCTTCGAGGCCGCCCTCGTGCTGTCCTCCGGATACGCCGCCAACCTCGCCGCCGTCACCGCGCTCGGCGGCCCCGGCACCCTGATCGTCTCGGACGCGGGCAACCACGCCTCGCTCATCGACGGCTGCCGCCTCGCCAGGGGCCGGACCGTCGTGGTCCCGCACGCCGACCCCGACGCGGTGCGCAAGTCGCTGGACGGGCACGACGGCCCGGCGCTCGCCGTCACCGACGCGGTCTTCTCCGTGGACGGCGACGCCGCGCCCCTGCGGGAAGCCGCCGCGGCCTGCCGTGCGCACGGCGCGGCCCTGCTCGTCGACGACGCGCACGGGCTGGGCGTGCTCGGCGACGGAGGGCGCGGCGCGTTGCACGCCGCCGGGCTGGCCGGGGACGCGGACGTGGTCGCCACCGCCACCCTGTCGAAGTCGCTCGGCAGCCAGGGGGGCGTGGTCCTGGGCCCGGCCCGGGTCATCGAGCACCTCGTCAACACCGCGCGGACGTTCATCTTCGACACCGGCCTCGCCCCCGCCGCGGCCGGCGGCGCCCGGACGGCGCTGCGCCTGCTGCGCCGCGAGCCGGAACGCGCGAGCCGGGTGCGCGAGGTGGCGGCGGAACTGCACCAGCGGCTCGGCGACGCGGGACTGGCTGTCGTCCGGCCGGACGCCGCCGTGGTCTCGGTGCGGGCCCCCTCGCCGGAACAGGCCGTCCAATGGGCCGCGGACTGCCGCGGCGCGGGCCTCCTGGTCGGCTGCTTCCGGCCGCCGTCCGTACCCGACGGAGTCTCCCGGCTCCGCCTCACCGCCCGCGCCGACCTGACGCCCCGCCAGGCACGCGAGGCGGTCCGTACCGTCGTACGGACCGCGCCGGGCATCTGAGGCGCCGGACGGGTCCCGGCCGCCCCGCTCACGTCACGCGGTGACGGCCCGCTCGTCCGCCTTCGTGAACCGGCTGTCGGCCAGTCCGCTGACGAAGGACCGCCAGGCGGTCGTGGTGAACAGCAGTGCCGGGCCCGCGGTGTTCTTCGAGTCGCGTACGGCCAGCAGGCCGGGGCCGACGCGGGCCGTCTCGACGCAGTTGTTCATGCCGGTGCTGTGGCTGCTGCGCCGCCACCGCGCGCCGTACCGCGCGGTGCGGGCGGGATCGGGCCCAGGCGGGAATGACATGGTGCCTCCTCAGACGCCGGTGCCGGCCCATGAGGTATCGGCGATCCGGGCGATGAACTGCGCTGACTTCTCGCACGAGAGGGCGTGCCCCCGCAGCGTGTCGAACGCATCGCTGTACGCCCTGAGGTCTTCCCTTTGCTCCAAGTAGAGGCTACTCGTCAAATGGTCGAGAACAACCACATCCAAGTCAGAAGTGAGCGGAAAGGAGAAGATAACGAAAGGGCCGGTGATGCCGATGTGCACACCGGACGCGAAGGGCAGCACCTGTAGACGCACATGCGGCAATTGCCCCACGTCCAGAATGTGCCGCAGCTGCGCCGCCATGACCCCGGGCGGACCGACCTCCCGGCGCAGCACCGCCTCGTCCAGCACCGCCCACAACTCCAGCGGCCGCTCGGCCCGCAGTACGTCCTGGCGGGCGATGCGCACCTCCACCAGCTCGTCCACCTGCTGCGACGGCAGGTCCGACAGCGTCGCGCGGGTCACCGCCCGCGCATAGTCCGGCGTCTGCAGCAGCCCCGGCACCACCGTCGTCTCCAGCGTGCGCGCCCGGGACGCCCCGTACTCCAGGCTGATGAAATCCCGGTACTCCGGCGGCAGCAGGTCACGGTACGAGTGCCACCAGCCGCGCCGGCCCGTGCCGCCGTCCTGCGCGCCGTCGTTCTGCGGGCCGCCGCCGCACAGCACCGCCAGCAGGGTGCGCAGCTCCGCGTCCCGGACGTCGTACGCGTCCAGCAGCAGTTCGACATCGGCCGGCCTGGCTCCGCTGCGTCCGGTCTCGATGCGGCTGACCTTGGACTGGTGCCAGCCGACCAGTCGGGCCGCTTCACCGCTGGTGAGTCCGGCCAGTGTCCGCTGGCGCCGTAACTCCGTGCCCAGCTTCCGGCGGCGCACCGCGGGCCCGTACCGCATACCGCGACCTCCGTTCCCTTTCCTCGGGGGCGTGTTGCGTCCCAGGCGCGCACGCCCCCTGGTGGCTGATTCCGATGCGACAGTGTGCCGCGCAAATCCGGTCTCGCGTAGCAGAGTTCACCGCTTCGGGCGACAGATATATGCACTTCTTGGCGGATGACCCGTCACAGTCGCAGCATGAGTGGCAGTCTGGCGCACAGCAGCAGTCCGAGGCCGTTGCCGCAGCGGTCGAAAAGACCGAAGAGGCCGGAATGTGATGGCGGCCTCCTTCGGCGGCGGGCCGGAGTCGAGCCTCGGGGGAAAGGGACGGCGTCGCGATGGCAGATCACCAGGAATCCTCACTCACTCTGCCCAGCGCACCGGCATCGGTCGCCGAGGCCCGCAGGTACGTCACCGGCGTACTCGCCGAATGGGGCCTGCCGGACGGGACGGAGACGGCCGACACCGTGCGCCTGATCGTCTCCGAACTCGCCACCAATGCCGTGCAGCACACCTACGGCCGGTCACCGGCCTTCACCGTGGACGTCCGGCTCGACCGTGACGAGCGGCTGTGGATCGGTGTCACCGACGACCATCCGCGCTGGCCGAAGCGGCTGCCGGCCGCGGTGCAGCAGGACAACGGGCGGGGCATGGTCATCGTCCGGTTCCTCGCCGTCGAGTCCGGCGGGCAGCTGACGGTCGAGCCCACCGAAGCCGGGGGCAAGACCGTGTGGATCACGCTGCCCTGGAAGCTGTTCCTGCCGTAGTGACCCGCTTTCGGGGCGGTACGTTCTTCCGGCGGCACGTTTTTTCGGCGGTGCGCCTCCTCAGGGTCTGGTGAGGAAGCGCGGCTTGCGGCGGCGGCCCGTGCTGCAGGCACAGCCCACGCCCTCGTCCCGCACCTGCCGGTACGTGGGACTGGTGTCCCGGCCGCAGACGGAACAGCGGCACGGCCACGGCTCGTAGGCACCCGGACAGGGGACGAGCGGCGTCAGCCCGGCGGCGTACATCACACGCTCGGCGACGGTGGCCGGTCCGGGGGGCGTCGCCGGACCGGGTACGGCTGCCGGGCCAGGCGGTGCCGCGGGGCGAGGCGGCGCCGCCGGGGCGGGAACGGCTGCCGGGGCGGGTGCGGCGGCCGGAGCGGGTGGGGCAAGAGGGGGAAGTGGGGGCGGCGAGGCGGCAGGAGCAGCAGGGGGTGCGGATGCGGGCGGGGCGGGAGGGGCGGCGGCGCCGTAAGGTCCCTCGGTGACGGGCGGGCCCGCGGGCGTACCGGAGGCGAGGTCGCCCGGATGCCACTGGTGCAGGCAGGAAGCGCACCACCACAACAGTTCACCGGCGCCGTAGACCCCCTCGTCCTCCCACAGCACGTCCGTGCTGCCGCAGGCCGGGCAGGGGGTGGCGGGGGAGCGGCGGCGCAGCAGGCCGCGCAGGTTCACGATGCGGTCCTGGTGTGCATGAGCTGGGGCAGGTGCGTGTGCATGGGTCTCCTCACGTGCTAAGGAGACTCCATCGGTTCGCCGCCCCCAAAGCAAGGACGGCCAGGTCACAAAAGATTTCGACCACGCGCCATCCCCGCGGCCTCCGGCGGTGCCCCTGCGGCCTCCCGGGGTTTGCCCGCGCCGTCCCGGGGTGTCGCACGGTTCAGGACGACGATTCGCGGGCCGCCGGCTTGATGTGCCCGTTCCGGTGCCCCAGTACGCGGGGGAGCAGCGCCCACAGGCTGCCGCACGTCACCAGCGTCACCGAGCCCGCCACCACGCCGGCCCCGCGCCCCAGTACGACGTCGACGACCAGCAGGACGGCACCGGCCAGCGCCAGCGCGAGCACCGCCATCCCGGCGGCCGTCAGCCGCGCGGAGACCTCCACGATCAGCCCCTTCGCACGCCGCCGGAACAGCACCCGGTGCACCGCCGCAGGCGCGGTGAGCAGCAGCGTCGCCAGTACGGCCAGCAGCAGCGTACCCACGTAGAAGCCGCGTTGCGTGGTGTCCAGGGACACGAAGCGCGGGGTGAAGGCCAGCGTCAGCAGGAACGCGAAGAGGATCTGCACGCCGGTCTGGAGGACGCGCAGTTCCTGGAGGAGTTCGCCGAAGTTCCGGTCGTAGCGCTCCAGGGGCGTCTCGTTGCGGTCCGCGCACACGGCGTACCGGGCGGAACCGGACGGCCGGGGCGGGGCCGGTGGCTCGGACGCTCCGGGAGGCCCGGGCGTCCCGGACCGCTCGGGCGGTTCAGGCGGTTTGGGTAAATCGTTCCGGTCGTCGTCGGTGAAAGGGGGCATCATCTGCGGGTATCCACCGGCACCGTTGATCACTCCTGGTCCGCGCGCGGGCGGCGGTACGGGGCCCCGTGGCGACACGCGGCCCCGTACGCGCGCTCCTTCGGTGCGGAGGATCAGCGGACCCGGCCGTACGAGACGCCGCGCGACCAGATGCGCTCCAGGCGCACCACGGTGCCGGGCTTGGGCGCGTGCCAGATCTTGCCCGATCCCGCGTAGATGCCCACGTGGTAGATGCCCCGGCGCGAGTGGAAGAAGACCAGGTCGCCGGCGCGGCGCGCGGACGCGGACAGGTGCCGGGTGCGGTTGTACTGGGCCGCCGCGGTGCGCGGCAGCCGTTTACCGGCCCGTTTGAACGAGTACAGCGTCAGGCCCGAGCAGTCGAAACGGTAAGGCCCGGCGGCTCCGTACTTGTAGGGCGCTCCCTTCTTGGAAGCGGCTATCCGCAGTGCCGCGGCCGAGGTCGACGCGGCTTCGGCGTCCGCGGTGGCTCCCGGTACGACCAGTGTTCCGCCGACCGTGGCAAGGGCGAGGAAGGAGATCACTCCGGCTCGCGCCAGCAGGGGGGTAGCGGTGGTACGCGCAGTCATGCGCAACCCTTCGTCAGCCGCCTGCGAAGGAGTACCTGTCGGGTTCGGGCAGGCGAAGATGCCCGGTCGCGCTGACGACTTCACCCCAAGGGCCCGTACGGCCGTGGCGGCCGTCGTGCCCGTCGTGCTCGGGTCCTCCGCTCCTGCCGATCCGGGCGCATCGACCGGACATCCGGTACGGCGGCAGGATTGGGCGTCCGCCCGGACCGCCCCACCGCTGTGGCGGGGGCTTGTCGTCGAAGCGATCGTTGCGCACCTCGCGCCCGGATTCCGAGCAGAAACGGCGGTATGTGAGGTTGGTCACGTCTGCGCTGTTCGGGTGGACAGCGTTCGTCCCACGGGAGGTTCGCGACGGGTGAGGACCCACGTACCAGGCCCGGAACCCGGCATTCCGCGCGACACGTACGCACGCCGCGCAAGCCGTGTGGCCCAGCGCGCGACCCCGTGGATACGCCGTTCGGGCGAGCCCGATCGGGCCTCGTGTCGGCGTACGGAGGCGCCCTTGAGGTGCCGTAGCACCTCGCGGGCGGCCCTGTCGCCCCGGCCCGGCGTGGGCCGCGTGCGGCGGGCGGGGCGGCCCGCGCGTCAGGGGCGTGAGGGGAGGGCGCCCGACCCCCGTCCGGGCGCCCTCCCAATGGGTACGGCGGAGCACCCGCCGCGTACTCACGGCACGGCCCTTCCGTTTTGCGCGGGCCGTGTCACGGACGGTTCGCGGTGGCCCGCGCCGCCCCCGGCCGCGTCAACTGCGCGGCGGCGGTACGGAGATCAGCCGTGCCCGGCGCTCGCCGTCCAGGACCCGCAGGGCCTGCGCCAGCGTCGCCGCGTGCAGTTCGCTCTCGCCCCGTTCGTGCATCAGCGTCAACGCGTCCCGCAGCGCGAGGGACTTGCCGACCAGGGCCTGCGCGGCACGCAGGCCGCCGTAGGTGTCCGTGCCGCGGGCCGGGTTGATCCGGCCCAGCAGATCCAGGACCGCCAGGTAGCTGTCGATGACCTCGCCCTCGGCCCGGGTCAGCGCGGGCAGCGGCGGCAGTTCGGGCGGCAGCATCCCGGGCTCAGTTCGCGCCGGGCGCCGTGGGGCGCCGCTTGCGGCTGCGGGTGAGCGCGTCGACGAGCCCGTACTCCACGGCCGCCGCGGCGTCGAAGACCTTGTCGCGTTCGAGGTCCTGGGTGATCTGCTCGGCGGACCGGCCGGTGTGCCGTACGAGCAGTTCCTCCAGGAGTGCGCGGGTGCGCAGCAGTTCGTCCGCCTGGATGCGGAGGTCGTCCGCCTGTCCCTGTACCGGTTCGCCGAACGAGGGCTGGTGGATGAGGATGCGGGCGCCCGGAAGGGCGAGGCGCTTGCCGGGGGTGCCGGCGGCCAGGAGCACCGCGGCGGCGGAGGCGGCCTGGCCCAGGCAGACGGTCTCGATGTCGCACCCCACGAACTGCATCGTGTCGTAGATCGCGGACATCGCCGTGAAGGAGCCGCCGGGTGAGTTGATGTAGAGCGAGATGTCCCGGTCGGGCGCGTCGTAGTCCAGGTGCATGAGCTGTGCGATCACGTCGTTGGCCGCGGTGTCGTCGACCGGGGTGCCGAGGAAGACGATCCGCTCGCCGAGCAGCTTGGAGTACGGGTCCATGGTCCGGGACCCGTTGGAGGTGCGCTCGGTGAACTCCGGAAGGACGTAACGGGCCTCGGGGCGGTTCATGGGGAGCTCTCTTTCCCTAACCATCTGTAAAAAATGTACAGGACGTACGTAGAGTTAGATGGGAGCACGTCCGCAGGCCCGAAGCAATGGCTAGGGAAGGTGAAGTGCCGGAAGCTCGCTGAGAGCGAAAGCCTCACGGGGAGTCAGGGGTGGGGGCGCCGGGCGTAACTGATGGTGGGTTACGGCGCGGATCGCATGGCGGCTCGCAGGTCGCGCCGCGCATGAAGGCCAAGGGGCGGATCGCGCTACGCCGCGGCCACCTGATGCTCGACCTGGCCGCCCTGGGGCCCGTCCGCGGCCGGGCGCCCGCATCCGGCAGCCGCGAACCGGCCGACCGCACCCGGTCCCGGCCCTGGCCGGAATGTCGTGCACCCGACCTAAGCTAGGACCATGGCTTATGAGATTCCGGTGACGCAGGCCCGGGCGGAGTTGGCGGACCTGATCAACCGCGTCGTCTACGGCGGCGAGCGGGTGGTCGTCACGCGCCACGGCAAGCCGCTGGTGGGGCTGGTGTCCGCCGCCGACCTGGAGCGCCTGGACGCGTACCGGGAGGCGGAGGAGGCCGCCGCGGAGGAGCAGGTGATCAGTACGGTCTCCTCGGTACGGTCCTTCCCGGCCCCGCCCGGCGAGTGGCGCCGCTTCGGCATCGCGGCGGAGCACCGCGGCGCTGCGGGTGACCACGGTGGGGCCGGCGGGCGCGGCGGCACGGGTGAGCACGGCGGGCCGGGCGCCGGGGAGCGCTGACCGGGCAGCGGGGGCGCGGAGCCGCCGCTGCCCGGTGTCCGGGCGCCGGGCCGGAGCGGTCCGGCGTCAGGAGCCGAGCTGCCAGACCGCGTCGGCGATGGCGGCGGTGTTGTTGCCCAGGGCCGTGTCGTCGATGTTCTTCGCGGTGTCGCAGGAGGCGTGGTAGCAGGCGTCGAACGCCTTGCCCGCGGTGCCGCCCCACTTCTTCGCCTGCTCGGCGGTCTTGATGTAGTCCGCTCCGGAGAACAGGCCGCCCACCGGTACCCCGGCGTCCTTGAACGGCGCGTGGTCGGAGCGCCCGTCGCCCTCCGTCTCGATCTCGGTGGCGATGTGCTTCGCTGCGAAGTGGTCCTTGAAGACCTTCTCCAGGCGCGCGTCGTCGTCGTAGACGAAGTAGCCCGGGTTCGGCGAGCCGATCATGTCGAAGTTCAGATACGCGTCGATCTTCCCGCGCTCGTCGGCGGACAGCTGCTTCACGTAGTGCCGGGAGCCGGCCAGTCCGTTCTCCTCGGAGCCCCACCAGGCGAACCGCAGGTGGTGGGAGGGTTCGAGACGGGCCTCGGCGACCGCGAGCGCGACCTCCAGGATGGCCGCGGAGGCCGAGCCGTTGTCGTTGATGCCGGGGCCTTCGGTGACCGAGTCGAGGTGGGCGCCGGTCATCACGGTCCGGTCCGTGCCGCCGCCGGGCCAGTCGGCGAGGAGGTTGTAGCCCGTGGTGCCGTTACGGGTGAACTCCTGGACGGTGGTGGTGAATCCGGCCGCGTCCAGTTTGCCCTTGATGTAGTCGACGGAGGCCCGGTACCCGGCCGTGCCGTGGGCGCGGTTGCCGCCGTTGGCGTCCGCGATGGACTGCAGCCGGTCGAGGTGGGCCTTGACGGCGGCGACGGGGATGTCCGGCGCGGCGGTGGACGCCGTGGCGGTGGCGGGGGCGGTGGCCTGCGCTCCGGCGACGGGTCCCAGGAGGGCGGCGGCCAGGGCGGTGCACGCGCCGGCGGTCAGGCCCGCACGGCGTATTCGGGCGGAGCGGGGCGGGCGGGACGAGCGGGAGGCGTGGGGGGTACGCGGCGTGCGACTCGCACGGTTCACGGTGGGGCTCCGATGCTGGTGTGGGGGGAGTGCGCCGTGGGGTGGCGCCGTGGGGGTGGTGCCTGTGGGGTGGTGCTCGTGGGATCGGTGGTGCGGTTGGGGGATTGGCGCTTGACGTGCGCATGAGGATTACGGGCGTTTCGTACCGCGTCAAGAGCGGATACCGGACTCCGGTGTCCGGACAGGGGACACACCGGGCGGAAGCGGTGCGGAGCGCTCTCGGGTGCGGTGGTGCGGCCCAACCGGTGAAGTTCCACGACCGGCCCGCCGAGTTAACGCCGCCGAAATCGCGCCGAACTAGCCTGCGGCCGACGGGTGATTGATGGAGCGGAGCTGGAGAGCAGTTTGCTCCATCTTTAATTACTGTGTGATACATCTGCTTTTGCGGGTGTATCGCCACCCGTGACCTGGGCTTTCGTGCCCAGCGCAGACTGTGAGGTGGACATATGCAACTGACCCCGCATGAGCAGGAACGCCTGATGATTCATGTGGCGGCCGACGTGGCCGAAAAGCGGCGCGCCCGCGGGGTACGGCTGAACCACCCGGAGGCCGTCGCGCTGCTGACCTCGCACATCCTCGAAGGCGCGCGGGACGGCCGTACGGTCGCCGAGCTGATGTCGACCGGGCGCAAGGTCCTCACCCGTGACGAGGTGATGGAGGGCGTGCCCGAGATGATCCACGACGTGCAGGTGGAGGCCACCTTCCCGGACGGCACCAAGCTGGTCACCGTCCACGAGCCCATCAACTGAGCGCGGGAGCGGCGACCATGATTCCCGGCCAGATCCTGTACGCCGACGAGCCGGTACGGCTGAACCCCGGACTCCCCGTCACCCGGCTGACCGTCCTGAACGCCGCCGACCGTCCCGTCCAGGTCGGCTCCCACTACCACTTCGCCGAGGCCAACCCCGGCCTCGACTTCGACCGTGCGGCCGCGCACGGCAAGCGTCTGAACGTCCCCGCCGGCTCGGCCGTGCGCTTCGAGCCCGGCATTCCCACCGAGGTCGAACTCGTCCCCGTGGCGGGCAAGCGGATCGTCGCGGGCCTGCGCGGCGAGACCGGAGGCTCCCTCGATGGCTGACCTGACCCGTGCCGCCTACGCCGACCTGTACGGCCCGACCGCGGGCGACCGCGTACGGCTCGCCGACACCGATCTCCTCGTCGAGATCACCGAGGACCGCTCGGGCGGCCCCGGCCGGGCCGGTGACGAGGCGGTCTTCGGCGGCGGCAAGGTGATCCGCGAATCGATGGGCCAGTCCCGCGCCACCCGCGCCGAGGGCGCGCCCGACACCGTCATCACGGGTGCGGTGGTGCTGGACCACTGGGGCGTCGTCAAGGCGGACGTCGGCATCCGCGACGGCCGGATCACCGCGCTCGGCAAGGCCGGCAACCCCGACACCATGGACGGCGTACACCCCGACCTGGTGATCGGCCCGGAGACCGAGGTCATCGCCGGCAACGGCAAGATCCTCACCGCGGGGGCGATCGACACCCATGTGCACTTCATCTGCCCCCAGCAGGCGGACGAGGCCCTCGCCTCCGGTGTGACCACCCTGGTCGGCGGCGGCACCGGCCCGGCCGAGGGGAGCAAGGCCACCACCATCACGCCCGGCGCCTGGCACGTGGCCCGGATGTTCGAGTCGATGGACGGGCTGCCCGTCAACGTCGGTCTGCTGGGCAAGGGCAACACCATGTCCGCCGCGTCGATGCGCGACCAGCTGCGCGCGGGCGTCCTGGGCTTCAAGATCCACGAGGACTGGGGGGCCACCCCCGCCGTGCTCGACGCCTGTCTGCGCGTCTGCGAGGAGAGCGGCGCGCAACTGGCCATCCACACCGACACCCTGAACGAGGCGGGCTTCCTCCAGGACACCCTGGCCGCCATCGGGGGCCGCGGTATCCACGCGTACCACGTGGAGGGCGCCGGCGGCGGGCACGCGCCCGACATGATCGCCATGGTCTCCGAGCCGAACGTGCTGCCCGCCTCGACCAACCCGACGCGGCCGCACACCGTCAACACCGTCGAGGAGCACCTCGACATGCTGATGGTCTGCCACCATCTCAACCCCGCCGTGCCGGAGGACCTCGCGTTCGCCGAGTCCCGTATCCGGCCCTCCACCATCGCGGCCGAGGACATCCTGCACGACCTCGGCGCCATCTCGATCATGTCGTCCGACGCCCAGGCCATGGGGCGCATCGGCGAGGTCGTGCTGCGTACCTGGCAGACCGCGCACGTGATGAAGAAGCGGCGCGGCGCCCTGCCCGGCGACCGGCTCGCGGACAACGCCCGCGCCCGCCGCTACGTCGCCAAGTACACCGTCAACCCGGCCGTCGCCCAGGGCATCGACCACGAGGTGGGCTCGGTCGAGGAGGGCAAGCTGGCCGACCTGGTGCTGTGGGACCCGGCGTTCTTCGGCGTCAAGCCGCTGCTCGTCATCAAGGGCGGACAGATCGCGTACGCGCAGATGGGCGACGCCAACGCCTCGATCCCCACCCCGCAGCCGGTGCTGCCCCGCCCGATGTTCGGCGCCATCGGCAAGGCGCCCGGCAGCAACTCCGTCAACTTCGTCTCCGAACAGGCCGTCGCGGACGGGCTCCCCGGGCGGCTCGGGCTGGACAAGTCCTTCCAGGCCATCCGCAGCACCCGCGGCGTGACCAAGGCGGACATGCGCAACAACGACGCGCTGCCGGACGTCCACGTCGATCCCGACACGTTTACCGTCACCATCGACGGCGACGTGGTCGAGCCCGCGCCGGCCGCCGAACTGCCCATGGCCCAGCGCTACTTCCTCTTCTGAGTGCGGGGCGACACGGTGGCACGCAACGGTACGGACCCGCGCGACGGGCGCGGGGAGGGGGTGCGGCGATGAGCCGGGCGGCGCTTCTCGTCCTGGCGGACGGCCGGTTCCCGGCGGGTGGGCACGCCCACTCCGGCGGCGCGGAGGCGGCCGTCACCGCCGGGCGGATCACGGACGCGGTGAGTCTGGAGGCGTTCTGCCGGGGACGGCTGCACACCGCGGGCCTGGTCGCGGCCGCCCTGGCCGCGGCGGCGGCCGCCGGGTGCGATCCACTGGAGCTGGACGAGGCGGCCGACGCCCGCACGCCGGTGCCCGCGCTGCGGCACACGGCGCGCAGGCTGGGGCGGCAGATGATGCGCGCGGCCCGCGCCACCTGGCCCTCGGCGGAGCTGGACGCGCTGGCCGCGGCCCGGCCGCGCGGCGCCCACCAGCCCGTGGTGCTGGGCCTGGCGGCCCGCTCGGCCGGGCTCGCGCCGCTGGACGCCGCCTACGCCGCCGCGTACGAGAACCTAAGCGGCCCGGCCACCGCCGCCGTACGGCTGCTGAGCCTGGACCCCTTCGACGCGACCGCGGTGCTGGCCCGTCTGGCGGCGCCGCTCGACCGGATCGCCGAGCAGGCCGCCGACGCGGCGGGCCGGGCCCTTAAGGAGGGGACCGGCGCGCTGCCGGCGGCGTCTGCGCCGCTGCTGGACATTACCGCCGAGCAGCACGCGGCGTGGCCGGTGCGGCTGTTCGCCTCGTGACGGCCTGCCCCCGCCCCGGACCCCGGACGCGGGCCGCGGCCGGAATTCCCGCCCGGCCTCCTCCGCCCGCGCGCGCCCTGACTCCCCGCACCCGCACCCGATACGGAGCTGACATGCATCTCGACCACGACCTCGACGAACGCTTCCCGCACCGGCACACCTACAGCGCCGCCGCCCCGCAGCGCCCGGACGGCACCCGGCGCGCGCTGCGCATCGGCCTGGGCGGGCCGGTCGGCACCGGCAAGACCGCCACGGTGGCCGCGCTGTGCCGCGCGCTGCGCGACGAGCTGTCCCTCGCGGTGGTGACCAACGACATCTACACCCGCGAGGACGCCGAGTTCCTGCTGCGCGAGGCGGTGCTGCCCGCCGAGCGCATCACGGCCGTGGAGACCGGCGCCTGCCCGCACACCGCCATCCGCGACGACATCTCCGCCAACCTCGAAGCCGTCGAGGATCTGGAGGACGCCGTCGGCCCGCTCGACCTGGTGCTGGTCGAGTCCGGCGGCGACAACCTGACCGCGACGTTCTCCAAGGGCCTGGTCGACGCCCAGATCTTCGTCATCGACGTGGCGGGCGGCGACGACATCCCCCGCAAGGGCGGCCCCGGCGTCACCACCGCCGACCTCCTCGTGATCAACAAGACCGACCTCGCCCCCTACGTCGGCGTCGACCTGGAGGGCATGGCCCGCGACGCCAAGGCCCAGCGCGGCGACCTGCCCGTCGTCTTCACCTGCCTCAAGGCCGAGAACGGCGTCCGGCCGGTCTCCGACTGGGTCCGCGAGCGCCTCACCGACTGGACCGCGGGCCCCGCATGACCCTCGCGCCTCCCGAGGGGGCCCGGCTCCGGGCCCCCGAGCCGGTACGGGTTCTCGGCCCCGCCCCGGTGGCGCACGGTCTGCGTGCCACGGCCCGCATCACCGCGCGCGCCACCGCCGGCGGCGCCACCGGCCTGCCCGTACTGGACGGCGAGGGCCCGCTCGCCCTGCGCCGCGTCCGTTCGCACGGGACACAGGCCCGGGTGTGCGTCGTCGGCGCCATGAGCGCGCCGCTGGGCGGGGACCGGCTGCGCATCGAGGCCACCGCCGAGGACGGCGCCGGCCTGTGCGTCACGGCGGCCGCTGCCACCGTCGCGCTGCCGGGGCGCACCGCAGGCCACGCCACGTACGACGTCGAACTGACCGTCGGCGAGGGGGCCCGGCTGGAGTGGCTGCCCGAGCCGCTCATCTCCGCCGAGGGCAGTGACCTGCGCATGACGACGACGGTCCATCTCGCGCCCACCGCACGCCTCGTGCTGCGCGAGGAACAGGTGCTGGGGCGCAGCGGCGAACGGCCCGGACGGCTGCACAGCCGCCTCACGGTCCACCGTGCCGGGCGCACGCTCCTCGACCAGGAGACGGCGTACGGGCCCGGCACCCCCGGCTGGGACACCGCCGCGGTCCTCGGCGGCAACCGCGCCACCGGCCAGCTCCTCGTCGTGGACCCGGCGTTCGACGGCCGCCCCGCCGAAGTCCGGCTCCTCGGGACGGAACCGGGGGAGGGGCAGGGCGTCCGCAGCCCACTCGCCGGCCCTGCCGCGCTGACCACCGCCGTCGCGGCGGACGCACTACGGGTGCGGCGCCTCCTGGACGCGGGCGGGGCCCCCGAGTGAGCGGCCGGCGCTCCCGGAACCGGCGCGGCGCCGCTCCTGGGGGAGAGAGCGGCGCCGCGTACAGCAAGACGGGCAGCGAGCGGAATCGGTGCCGTCGTGGTGACGGGAATCTGTAAAAAGCGGGAAAAGCCCGTCAGTCCTCCAGCATCGCGGCGAGCACCGACCGCCAGTCCTCGCCCGGACGCTCCGCCAGTTCGGCGGCGAACGCGGGGGAGGGACGGTAGCGGCGGCGGTGGTGCAGCAGGAAGTCGGGGCCGGTGGCTTCCCCGGCCCCGCGCTCTGCCGCGCGGTCCGCGCCCTGCCCCGCATGCGTGGCGTGGATCTCGCTGGGGCTGCCGAGCAGCCGGATCAGCTCCCCGGCGAAGTCGCGCCAGTCGACATGGCCGCCGACCGCGTTCACCACGCCCCCGGACGGCCGCTCCACGCAGCTGACCAGCGCACGGGCCAGCGCCGCACCGTGCACCCAGGGCGCGCCGTACCAACCGCGGTCCCGGGCGGGCAGTTCGATCGGCTCGCCGTTCAGCGCCGCCTGGAAGAACTGCCCGGTCGCACCCCAGCGCAGCTGGTCGCGCAGCCTGGCGTGCGCTCCCCACACGATGGGCACCCGGACCACGCCGGCCCCGCCCCGCCCGCCGGTCCCGGCGGCCTCCAGCAGCATCCGCTCACAGTCCAGCTTGGCCCGTCCGTACGCGGTGAACGGCCCGGCCGGCGCGGTCTCTTCGGTGACGTCGGTGGCCGGCGGCTGCCCGTACGCGTCGACGCTGCTGACGAAGACGAAGGCGCCCCGCCGCCAGCCGTCCAGCGCGGCCCGCATCGCCGCGAGGTCCACCTCGGGGGAGGTGAAGGTGCAGGCGGCGTGGATCACCGCGTCCGCGTCGGCCGCCGCCGCCCGCAGGCTGTCCGGATCGCCGAGGTCCCCTTCGGCGACCTCGATCCCGTCGGACGCGAGGAGATGCGCCGACTCGGGCCGTACCAGGGCTCGTACGGGACGGCCGCGCGCCGCCAGTTCCCGCAGGACGAAGGCGCCCACGCCGCCGGTGGCACCGGTGACCAGGACCGTTCCGGTGCGGGCCGACGGGGGCCGGGAGGTGCGGGGAGCCGGGGGCCGGACGGCGGACAGTGCCGCCGCGCGCTCCTGGCCGCGCCCGTCCAGCAGGGCGGCGATCGCCCGCGGGCTGCGGTGCTCCATCACGTCGAGCCCGGTCAGCGGCAGGCCCAGACGTTCGCGCAGCCGGTCGGCGAGTTGCACTGCCAGCAGGGAATGGCCGCCGAGCAGGAAGAAGTCGTCCTCCGGAGCGGGACGGCGGCCCAGCAGCTCGCCGAACGCTTCCAGTACGGCCTGCTCGCGTGCTCCCCCGGTACCGGCAGGCGCGGCGGCCGTCACCGGCGCCCCCGGAAGGCGGTTGCGGTCCACGGCGCCGTCGGCCGTGCGCGGCAGCGCGTCGAGGACCGTCACCGCGGCCGGGACCAGCTCGGGCGCCAGCCGGGAACGCAACGCGGCCCGCAGGCCCATCGGTTCCAGGGAACCCGTGCCGCTCGGTACGACGTACGCGAGCGGCCGCCGGCCGTCGATCTCCAGGAGTACGGTCTCCGCCACCTCCGGCCGTTCCCGGAGGAGCAGCTCCGCCGGGTGGGCGGTCTGCACCCCGTCCCGGTCGTCGGCGGCGGGCAGCGGCCGGGCCAGCTGATGGCCGGGGTCGGCGGCCACCGCCGCCAGCAGGTCCGCGAAGCCGCGCAGCAGCCGCCGGGCCGTCCGCCCGTCGAGCCGCGCCCGGTCGTACTGCACCAGGCAGCGCGGCGGTCCGTCCCCGCGGTCCTCCTCCACGTAGAAGCCGAGACCGAACTTGGCCGTCCCCAGATCGACATCGACCGGCTCGCTCACCGAACCGGGCAGGTCCAGGGCGATGGGCGCCCGCAGGACATCGGCCGTGACGTCCACCAGCGGATGGCCGTCCGCCCCGCGGGCCGCCGCACCGAGCCGCTCGACGATCAGGTCGAACGGTACGTCCCGGTGCTGCTGCGCCTCCAGCAGTGCGTCCCGGACCCGGACCAGCAGATCGCCGAAGGCGCCGGCATCGGGCGCGTTCACCCGGACGGGCAGCGTGTTGACGCACAGGCCGACCAGGTCGCGCATCCCCGCGCGGTCGCGGTGGCTGCTCGCACAGCCGAGCACCAGGTCCGTACGGCCGGTCGCTTCCCGCAACGCGCCGTGCGCGGCGGCCAGGACGACGGTGAACAGGGTGCTCCGGTGCTCCCGGCCCACCGCACGCAGCCCTTCGAGGACGGCGGGCGGCAGCGGCTCGGCGAGCAGCGCCGCCTCCCCGCGCCGGGCCGCGCCGCCGGAGTCCGCGGCCGGGGCGGGCAGCGGCACCGGCCGGGCGCCCGCGAGGCGGCCGAGCCAGAACTCCAGCCCGTTCTCCAGGGCGTCCGCGGCGGCGTGCTCCCGGCGCGCGAAGTCCGCGTACTGCGGAGCCGGACCGGAGAACCCGCCCGGCAGCTCGCCCGTCGGCACGTCGCCGCCGTCCAGCGCCGCCCCGTACAGCGCGCCCAGCTCGCGCGCGACGACCGCCAGCGACCCGCCGTCGACAGCGATGTGATGGAGCGTCAGCAGCACGGTGTGGTCGTCGGCGGCGTGCCGTACGACGAGCGCGCGCAGCACGGGGCCGCTCGCCAGGTCGAAGGGACGCGCCGCGGCCGCCCGCAGCTGCTCCGCCACGTCACCGTCCGCCGCCACCACCTCGACCGGCACCGGTGCCGCGTCCAGCACTTCCTGGTACGGCTCGCCGTCACGCTGCCCGTACCGCGTACGCAGCACCTCGTGACGGCGTACGAGACCGGTCAGCGCCCGGCCGAGGGCCTGCGGGTCGAACGGCCCGCGCACCCGGGTGGCGAACGGTACGTGATACGCGGCGCCGCTGCCGCCGAGGCGGTCCATCAGCCACATGCGGCGCTGGGCCGCGGAGAGCGGCGCGGGCCCGTCCGCACCGGCCGGCGCCGTACGGTCCGCGCCGCCGCGTTTCGCGGCCTGCCGCTGCCGGGCGATCCGCAGCAGCGCCGCCTCCCGGGCGGTGTCCGAAGCGGTGGTCATCGTCGGTCCTCCAAAGCGGCCGGGGCGGCCGGTTCGTCACCGGGCGCGCCCGGCTCCTCGTGGATACGCAGCAGGGCCCGCTCGACGCGTGCCGCCTGGGCGGCGACCGTGGGAGCGGCGAAGAAGTCGGCGAGCGAGAGCTCCACCCCGAGGTCCTCGCGCAGGTCCTCCACGACGCACAGCGCCAGCAGCGAGTGCCCGCCGAGCGCGATGAAGTCCGCCTCGGGGTCGTCCACGGGGTGGCCGAGGGCCTGGGTCCACAGGTCGGCGACGACCTGCTGGAGGGGGGAGAGGCCCCCGTCGGCCGGGAGGCCCCCTGCCTCCGGACCGACGGCCATCGGGTCACCCGCCGGAGCGGCCGCCGAGTCCTCGACCGGACCGGCCGCGGCCCCGCCCACCGGCTGCCCGATCCCCTCCACCGGCCGGGCGGCCAGCGCCCGCCGGTCCACCTTGCCGACGCCGGTCATCGGCAGGGCGTCCACGCACGCCCACGCGTTGGGCACGAGGTGGGCCGGCAGACGGCTCTCCAGGTGGGTGCGGAGCGCTCCGGCCCCGGGCGCCGTGCCGCTCTCCGGTACGACGAAGGCCACCAGCCGCGCGTCGTCGGGCGCCGGCCGCTGCACGACCACGGCGGCGTCCGCGACCTCGGCGTGCTCGCGCAGCGCGTGCTCGATCTCGCCCGGCTCGATCCGGAAGCCGCGGACCTTGATCTGGTCGTCGGTCCGGCCGTGGAAGTCCAGCGTGCCGTCGGGGCGCGCCGAGACCACGTCGCCGGTGCGGTAGAGCCGCCCGGCCTCCGGGTGGCCGACGAAGCGTTCCGCCGTCCGGTCCGGCTGCCCGACGTAGCCGAGCGCCAGCCGCGGTCCGCCGAGCCACAACTCGCCGCGCTCGCCCGGCGTGACCGGTGCGCCGCGCTCGTCCATGACGTACGCGGTCGTCCCGGCGACCGGGCGGCCGATGGGCGGCGGGCCGTCGCAGTCGGCGTCCTCGACGCGGTGCGCGGTGGCGAAGGTGGTCGCCTCGGTGGGCCCGTACCCGTTGACCAGTTCCAGCCAGGGGTGGGCGCGCAGCACGGAGCGCGCGTGCCGCGCGGACAGCGCCTCGCCGCCCACCAGCACGCTGCGCAGCACCCCGAAGAGCGGGGAGCGCCGGGCCGCCAGGTGGTGGAAGAGCGCGGTGGTCAGCACGGTGACGGTCGCGCCGAGGCGTTCCGCGTCCCGGGCCAGGCCGGCCGGCGAGAGCCGGTCGGCGGTGGACACGGCGACGGCGGCGCCGTTCGCCAGCGCGCCCCACACCTCGAAGGCGGAGGCGTCGAACGTGACGGGGGAGTGGAACAGCACGCGGTCGCGCGGCGTGATGGTCACGTACCGCGGCCGGTGCGCCAGGAGCGCGATGCCCTGGTGGGTGACGGCGACGCCCTTGGGCCGGCCCGTCGAGCCGGACGTGAACATCACGTACGCGACGGCATCCGGGTCGTAGGCGTCCTCCGCCGGAGCCGGCACGCCGTCCACGGCACGTTCCGGCCCGGGGGCGGGCGGCGGCACGGCCTGGTCCGCGGGGATGCCGGCCGCCTCCACCAGGTCCTTGTCGCCGACCGTCAGCACGGCACCGGTCGTGTCCAGCATGGTGGCGACGCGCGGCGGGGGATAGTCGGCGTCGAGCGGTACGTAGTGTCCCCCCGCCCACCAGACGGCGAGCTGGGTGACCACAGTGGCCACCGAGTGCGGCAGCAGGACGCCGACGGCGGCACCGGGGCGCACGCCCCGCTCGCGCAGCGCCCGCGCGAAGTGACGTGCCTCGGCGGCCAGTTCCGCGTAGGTGAGGAACGTTTCGCCGTCGGTCACGGCGAGGGCGTCGGGGGTGGTGCGGGCGAAGTGGGAGACGAGTCCGGGCAGGCCGGTCGCGGCAGCGGTGGTAGGCGTGGTCATCTCACACCCCCGCCAGGTCGGCGGCGCCGCGCCGGGTGTCCACCAGCGCCGCCAGGGCCCGCAGGTCGGGCTGCCGCAGCACCTCGGGCGCCCGCAGGCGTACGCCGCAGTGCTCCTCGATGCCGGTGAGCAGCCGGGCGGTGGACAGGGAGTTGCCGCCGGCCGCGGCGAAGTTGTCGCCGGTGCCGATGGCCTGGCTGCCGAGCAGGTCCCGGCACAGCCGCAGGACCAGTTCCTCGGTCGGTGTCCGTGGCGCGCCGTCGCCCTCCGGAGCCGTGGTGCCGTCCGTCTTCGCCTCTTCGGCCGCCAGGAGCGAGACCCGGTCGACCTTCCCGTTGGCGTCGAGGGGAAGGGTGTCGAGGAACCGTACGACGGCCGGGACCGCCTGCTCGGGCAGCCAGCCGCGCGCCTCGCGTATCAGCTCGTCCGTTCCCGGCACCGGCTCCCCGGGCACCGGCAGGACGAACGCGACGAGGCGGGTTACGCCGTCCGCGGCTGACCGGACGGCGACCGCCGCCCGCCGGACGCCCGGGTGGTGCTCGAACGCGGCCTCCACCTCGGCGAGTTCGATGCGCACACCGCTCACCTTGACCTGGTCGTCCAGCCGCCCGAGGAATTCCAGCACCCCGTCGGGCCGCATCCGTACCCGGTCGCCGGTGCGGTAGACGCGGTCGGTGCCGCTGACGCCGGGCGGCGGCGCCACGAAGCGGGCCGCCGTCAGCTCCGCGTCCAGGTAGCCGAGCGACAGCACGCCGCCGCCGACGCGCAGTTCACCGGACTCGCCGCGCGGGACCACGCGGCCCGCCCCGTCGGTCACGCAGACGACGGCTCCGTCGACGGGCGTGCCGATCGGCGGCGGCGCGCTGTCGTCGCCGTCCGCCTCGACGTGGTACGCCGTGGTGACGACGGTGGCCTCGGCCGGGCCGTACGCGTTGTGCACCCGAGCCGTGACCTGCGGCGTGGGCCTGCGGCGCAGCCGGTCACCGCCCACGACCAGGTGCCGCAGGCCGGGGAGTTCGGGCCAGGGACGTGCGAGGACCGTCTCGGCGAGCGGTGTGGGCAGTACGGCGATGGAGACCCCGGCCCGCCGCCACCAGCCGGTGAGGGCGTCCGGGTCCCAGCGCACCTCCTCGGGCGGCACGCTCAGCGTGCCACCGGAGGTCAGCGCGGCCCACAGCTCCTTGAGGTGCGGGTCGAAGGAGACGCCGACCAGCAGGCTGTGCCGGTCCCCGGGCCGGGCCCCGGTGTACGCGTGGTACCAGTCCAGCAGCGCACCGAACGACGCGCCGCCCACTGCGACGGCCTTCGGGGTGCCCGTCGAACCCGAGGTCAGTACGGCGTAGAAGGTGCCCGGCGGTGCGGTCTGGGCGGCGGCAGCGGGTCCGGCGCGGAAAGCGGCCACGACGCTGCCGGCCGCGTTGGCGCCCTCGGCGGGCAGCGGCAGGGACAGCGTGTCGCCCGTACGGTAGGACGCGGGCAGCAGCGCCGGATCGCCGACGAGGCAGGGCACGCCCAGCCGTTCGGTCACCGTGGCCAGCCGGTGCTCGCCGGGGCGCGGCCCCAGCGGCAGGTAGACGGCGCCGAGCCGGGCCAGGCCGACCGCCACCGCGACCAGCGCGGCCGAACGGTCGAGACACACACCGACCAGGTCGCCGGGGGACACCCGGCCGCGCAGCGACTCGGTCACCACGCGCGCCAGGGCGTCCACCTCGGCGTAGCTCCAGGACAGTTCGCCGTCCTCGACGGCGGGCGCGTCGGGGGTGCCGCGCACCCAGTGCTCGTAGCGGGCGAGGATGTCCGAACGGTCGGGGCCCGCCGCCACGGTACGCGGGGCGGCGCCGTACGCGATGCTGGGCGGGGCGTCCTGCGGACTGCTGCCGGGACGCTCGTGCGCTGAAGTACTCATGATTCCTCTGGGGTTCGCAAGTTCACGCATTCGTAAGGGGCGGGGCCGGGGGCGACGGTGCGCCCCCGGGCCCCGGAGGTCGGCCGGCTCAGCCGAGACCCATGGACCGGGCGACGATCACCTTCTGGATCTCCGAGGTGCCCTCGATGATCGTCATCGACCGGACATAGCGGTACAGGAACTCCAGCGGATGCCCGCGCACCCACCCCGTGGCGCCGTGCACCTGAAGGGCCCGGTCCACCACCCGCACCGCGGTCTCCGACGAGGTCAGCTTGGCCAGCGCGGCGTTCTCCGGCGCCTCCGTACCGCCGTCCACCAGGCGCGCGCAGGCCAGCGTCAGCAGCTTGGCCGCCTCGATCTCGGCCCGGCTGGTCACCAGGTGCTCCTGCACATGCTGGTACGCGCCGATGCGCTCGCCGAAGGCCCGCCGCTCACGGGCGTACGCGATGCCCTGCTCCAGCGCGTATTCGGCGATGCCGTCGCACATCGCGGCGACGACCAGGCGGCCCCGCGACAGGCTGTCCATGCCGTTGCCGAGCGCCGAGCCGACGCCCTCCGGCCCGCCGATCACGGCGTCGCCCGGCACCCGCGCGTCCTCCAGCAGCAGTTCGTACAGCGGCTCGCCCGACATGCCGTCGTAGCGCTGTCCGATCCGCAGCCCCGGGTTGCCGGCCTCCACCACGAAGGCGGTCGGCTCGCCGCCGGCCGACGCCACGACGAGGGTGAAGTCGGCCCGGTCGGCGTTGCTCACGAACGTTTTGCGGCCCTTGAGGACCCACTCGCCGGTCGCCTCGTCCCGCACGGCGGTGGTGGCCAGCTGGAACGCGTCCGAGCCCGCGTTCGGCTCGGTCAGCGCCAGGCAGCGCACCGCCTCGCCGCGCACCAGCGGCTTGAGATAGCGCTCGATCTGCTCCTCGGTACCGTGCCGCAGCAGCGGGCTCGGGCCGTCGGAGCCGGCGAGCGCGTACGGCGCGAGGGGGCAGCCGCTGCGGCCCGCCGCGTGGTGCAGCAGCACCACGGCCGTGAACGGCATACCGGCGCCGCCCAGCTCCTCGGGATAGTCGCCCGCGTAGAAGCCGAGGGCCGCCGAGCGGCGGCGCACATAGTCGCGCAGCTCGGCCGGGGGCAGGTCGGCGTCCTCCGGCAGGTCGGCCGCCAGCGGTACCAGCTCCTTGCGGATGAAGGACTCGAAGGAGGCGGTCAGTTCCCGGTGGTCGGCCTCCAGGACCGACGAGGGGTAGGTGCTCACGCCGCGACCTCCGCCACCGCACGGGCCTGGTCGGCCAGCACCGGGTTCTGGAAGAACAGGCGCAGCGGCGGCCGGCCGCCGAGCCGGGGCTCCAGCCAGGCGGCGAGCTGCGCCGCCATCAGGGAGTGCCCGCCGATCTGGAAGAAGTGCGACGCCGGGGTGAAGTCGTCGTGGCCCAGCACTTCGCGCCAGCCCTCGGCGAGCAGCGCCACCCGCGGGTCGGCGGGCTCGCCGGACGCCTCGGACGCGGTGCGCGGGTCCGTCTCCTCGGGCAGCTCGGACAGCCGGCGGGCCAGGGCCGCGCGGTCGGCCTTGCCGCCCGGCAGCGTCGGCATGGCGTCCAGCCGTATCCAGCGGGCCGGTACGAGAGCGGTGGGCAGCCGGCGGGACAGCGCTGCGTGCAGCTCCTGCTCGTCCGGACCGTCGCCGTCCCCGGCACGGGACTCCAGGAAGCCGATCAGCCGCGGCCCTGCGGAGCCGCCCGGGTCGAGCACGACGGCGCACGAGCGCCCGCCCAGCTCGGCGGAGGCCGCGGCCTCCACCTCTTCCAGCTCGATGCGGTAGCCGCGCAGCTTGACCTGGTTGTCGCGGCGGCCCAGGAAGCAGAGCCGCCCGGCCAGGTCGCGGTAGCCGAGGTCACCGGTGCGGTAGACCCGCTCGCCGCCCAGGGCGTCCGGCGTCACGAAGCGTTCGGCGGTGGCCCGCGCGTTGCCGAGGTAGCCGTCGGCCAGTCCGGCGCCCGCCACGGCCAGTTCGCCGACCGCGCCCGCGGGCAGCGGCCGCAGCCCGGCGTCGAGCACGAGCATCCGGGTGCCCGGCAGCTCCGTGCCGAGCGGCACCTCGGCGCCGTCCAGCAGGTCCGCGCGGGTCACCTCGTGGACGGTGCTGGTGATCGCCGCCTCGGTCACCCCGTACGCGTTGAGGACGGTCACGGACGCGGACCCGGCGGCGTCCACGGCGTCGAACAGCTCGCGCAGCGCGCCGACCGGCAGCCGCTCGCCGCCCAGGACGACCAGCCGCGGCGCCCAGCGGCCGTCCCGCAGCGCCTCGCCCAGCTCCTGCCGTACGGCGAGGAAGTAGCTGGTCGGCAGGTTGGCGACGGTGACGCGACGGGCCGCCAGCACCGCGGTCAGCTCCTCCGGGGTGGGCACCTCGCGCTGCGGCAGCACCAGGCAGGCACCGGCCAGCAGCGACGGCAGCACCTCCTCCAGCGCCACGTCGAACGACGGCTGGGCGAAGAGCAGCACCCGATCCCGCTCCGACAGGCCGTAGCGGCCCGCCGTCGCGCGGGCGTGCTGCGCCAGGGCCGCACGGCTCACCACGACCGGCTTGGGCAGACCCGTGGAGCCGGAGGTGTGGATCACGTACGCCGCGTCCTTGAAGGCGTCCGGGCCGGTCTCCTGCCCGGCGGGAGCCGCCTCGGGGAACGCGGGGCCGTCCAGCAGCCCCACCGGCAGCCCTTCGGCCGGGAGGGACAGGGCGCTCTCCCGGGTGGCCAGCACCAGCGCGGGGTCCAGCCGCTCCAGCAGGGTCTTGAGGCGCGCGGCCGGGTCGTTGGGGGAGAGGGGGCAGTACACGGCGCCGGTCCGCAGGCAGGCGAGCAGCGTGACGACGGAGTCGGTGCCGCGCGGGAGGACGGCGGCCACCGGGCGGCCCTCCGTCACCCCGGCCGCGCGCAGCCGGCGCGCCAGATCGTCGACGCGGGCGCTCAGCTGACCGTACGTCAGGCTCTGCGTGCCGCCGACGAGAGCCGGTCGGGCGGGGTCGTGCAGGGCGGCCGGGTCGAGCACCCGGTCCGTGGGGACGGCCGCGTCGCAGACCGGTGCGGCGTCCTCGGTCCCGGCGTTTCGCGGGGTGGCGGCCAGCGAGGCCAGCGGTGCGTCCGGGGTCTCCAGGTACGCCCGCAGGACGCCGAGGAAACGTTCCGACAGAAGCCGGACCACGTCCTCGCCGAACAGGTCCCGGTCGTAGTCCCACACCAGGGTCATCCCGGCGGCGCCCAGCCGCGGACCGACCGTCCGCCGGTCGTCCGGCATCAGCACCAGATCCAGGTCGAAGCGCGTGGTGCCGGTGTTGAACCCCTCGTACAGCCCCACCTCCAGCTCCGGCACCTCGATCTCCGGCAGCGGCGCGTCGTGCGCGCTGAACATCACGCTGAACAGCGGGTTGTCCGCGCCGGTGGTGTGCCGCCCGAGCGCCCGCGTCAGCTCCTGCACCGGCACCTCCTGGTGCGGCAGCGCCCGGATCAGCGTGTCGGTCACCTCGTCCACCGTCTCCAGCGCCCCCGCGGCCGGGTCCAGCCGCAGGCGCAGCGGGATGGTGTTGACGAACATGCCGACGGTGTCCTCGAAGCCCACCGGACGGTTGCCCACCGCCGTGCCGACAACGATGTCGGTACGTCCGCTGTGTCGTCGCAGCAGCTCCGCGAACAGGCTCAGCAGCGTGGAGAACGGCGTGTGCCCCTGGGCGCGGCTGCTCTCCCGCAGCCGCTCGGCCAGATCGGCGCCGATCGCCTGGCGCAGCTGCCCGCCCGCGTGCCGCCGCTGCGCGCCGGGCCGGGCGAGGCCGGGCAGCGGCAGGTCGAAGGTGGCGTCGGCCAGCTCCGCCGACCAGTGCGCCAGGCTCGCCTGCCGGTCGGCGCCCGCCGCGGCTCGCGCGTGCTCCTCGTACGAGCGCGCCGCCGACAGCTCCACGGGCTCGCCGAGCACCTGCCCGCGGTACGCGGTGAACACGTCGCGCAGCAGGATCGCGAACGAGTGCCCGTCGTGGATGAGGTGGTGCTCGACATGCACGACCCGGTGGTGCCGCTCGCCCAGCCGCGCCACGCACCAGCGCAGCAGCGGCGCCTCGGAGGTGTCCAGCGGCGTCTCGGCCTCGGCCCGCAGCAACTCCTGGAACGCGGCCTCCGGATCGGCCTCCTGCGTGAGGTCCAGCGTGCGCACCCGTGGGCGACATCGTTCGCGCACCCGCTGCTGGGGCACCTCGCCCGGCTGCTCGACGAGTTCGAGGCGCAGACCGGGGTGCCGGTCGAGCGCGGCGGCCAGCGCGTCGCGCAGCGCCGCCTCGTCGAGGCGGCCCCACAGGTCGATCGAGGCCGTGAAGTTGTAGGCGCGGCTGCCCGGCAGCATCTGCTCGTGCAGCCAGACGACGTCCTGTGACGGTGACAATCCGAACATGGTCCATCCTTCGGTGGTGGATGAGGAGTGGGCTCGGCCCGGTTCCCGCTGTCGGTCGGACGCGGGAGCCGGGGGTGATGCGGTGTGTGGAGCAGATCCGGTGCCGGCCCCGGGGTGCGGGCCGGTCACCGGCGGGCAGGTCAGGCCACTGGGGTGGCGGTGCCCGCGCGGCCTTCGCGGGGCGCGGTGGCGACGGCCGGGGCGCCCGCCGCGTGTCCGGCTCCGCCGGCCGGTTCGCCGGAGAGTTCGGCGGTCAGCGCGGCGAAGGCGTCCTGGACGAGGCCGTCCGGGAAGGCCTCCCGGTCCCAGGCCATCCGTACGAGCAGGTCGGCGCCGTACGAGACGGAGACCGCGAACGGCGCCTGGAGCGGCCGCCCGTCGATGTGCACCTCCCGGCCCGCGACGCCGCCCAGCCGCAGCGGCGGCCGGCGGTGCAGGTCTTCGAAGGTCAGCAGGCCGTCCAGCCGCCCCGGCCAGGGGGCGGCGCCCGACCGGGCCGCGCGGACCACCTCGTCGAACGGCGTGTCGGCGCGGTCCAGATCGTCCCACCAGGTGGTGGTCAGGTCGTCGGGCCCGCAGGCGGCGGCCGGGTGGACGACGGTGTTGAGGAAGCAGCCCAGGGCCGGAGGCGCCGCCGCCGGACGGCCGCCCCAGGGGTAGCCGAGCAGGGGCGTGCGGCCGGGCGCGGCCGTCCCGTACAGAGCGCGCGCGATGCTGCCGCACGCTCCGAGCAGGACGGGGAAGGCCGTGGCGCGCCCGTCGTCCGCACGGATCGGCAGCCGCGTCTGGAGAGCGCCCGTGGGGCGGGACTGCTGTGCGGCCGGCGAGACCTGTGCGGCCCGGTGGGGCTCCGGCACCCCACCGCTCGCCAGTGCCGGAGCGATCCGCCGCGCCCAGTACGCGAGCGCGTCCGGACCCGACGCGCGCTGCTCCGCGTCCAGTTGCAGACGTACGGCCTCCCGGTACCCGGCCGCTTCCGCCGCCGCGCGGTCCGGCGCCACATCGCCGGGGCCGAGCCCCAGCCCGTACGCCTCGCCGAGGTCCGCGGAGATCCGGCCGAGCGACTGCTCGTCGCACACGGCGTGGTCCAGGGCCAGGGCCAGGATCTCCACGGCGCCCGCGGTGCCGGGCGCCCCGGCGTCCGGGCCGTCGGCCCGCGTACCACCGGCGTGGGCGTCGGCCAGGAACAGCCGCAGCGGCGGACCTTCGGCCGCCCAGGCCAGCAGCGTCCGGCGCAGGGCCGCTGCCGCGCTCTCGCCCGGACGCGGCGTCACCCGGCTCACCTGCGCCTCGGGTGCGCCGAGCCGCTGTACGGGCGCGCCGCGCAGCACGTCCGGCCGCGTACGCAGGGCGGGGTGCGCGGCGGCCAGGTGGCCGGCGGCGGCGCGCAGCCGCTCCAGGTCGACCGTGCCGCGGGGGAACGCGAAGAACAGCGGTACGACGTCGGGGCGTCCGCCGGGCGCCAGCCGCCGGGCGAGCAGGAACCGCCGCTGCGCCCCGGTGACGGGCAGCAGCAGGTCCGGGTCGCTCACCCCGGCGGCGGCCTTTTCGTAACGGGCGAGGTACTGCTCGGTGATGTTGGCGACGGCGCCGGGCCGGACGCCGGTGTCGGTGGCGAAGCGGGTACGGATGCCGGTGCCGGCCGGTTGGCCGGTGCTGATACCGACGGTGGTGCTGGGGTCCACGATGATCTCCCTTGCGGCGCCGCGGACGAGGCGTGGCGAACGAGACGTATGAGGCGGGTCAGACGTGCGGGACGTACAGGAGGTGCGAGACGCGCGGGACGCGCGAGAGGTACAAGGCGCGCGGGACGTGCGGGGCATGCGGGCGAACCTGCGTACGGCGGAGGCTCAGGCCCAGGGCGCGAGCCCCGGCCCGGCGCCCTCCGGACCGGCGGCCGTCAGCCGTCGGCGGCCGGCCGTCGGCAGGACGAGGCCCGCCGGAACCCGGAGTCCGGGGAACCGGAGTGCGAAGACGCAGCGATCGGTGAGCGGTTGGTTTCGAGCGTGACCCGGGGCCGGAGCCCGGGTCAGCCGGCGGCTCCGGGCGCATCAGCTGCCTCGGTGGCCTCGGAAGACTTCGGGGCCCCGGGGTCCTCGGGGCCCGCTCCGGGTGCCGCTTCCGCGACCGGCAGGTCCCGCAGGGTCCGCAGCGGTGACAGCAGCAGCGGAATCGGTACGAGCAGGAATCCGGCCGCGCACACCCACACGGCGGCCCGCGAACCGGCCGCCTCGGCGACGGCGCCGCCGGCCAGCGCGCCGAGCGGCATGGTCCCCCAGACCATGAACCGCAAGGTGGCGTTCATCCGGCCCAACAGTGCGTCCGGACAGAGCAGTTGCCGGAAGCTGACCTGGGCCACGTTGTAGACGACGGCGCCGAAGAAGACGGCGCCGGAACCCAGCGCGAACCATCCGGCGGCGGCGCCGTGGCCCGACAGCGGCCACAGCAGGGCGAACGGCCCGGTGACCACGGGGACGAGCCAGATGATGCGGGCCTGTCCCAGCCGCCGCGCGACCGGCCCGGCGCACAGCGCCCCGGCCAGCCCGCCGACGGCGGAGGCGGACAGCATCAGCCCGAGCACTCCGGGCGGCAGTCCCAGCTCCCGCGTCAGGAACACGGTCTGTACGGCGACGAGCATCGCCGAGAAGAGGTTCGCGACCCCCGTCGTCAGGGCGATCACGCGCAGCACGGGGTGCCGCAGCACGAACGCCAGCCCCTCCTTGACCTGAGCGCGAAGCGACACACCCGGTGCGACCTCGGGCTCCGGTTCCTGGACGCGGATGCCGCGCAGGAACAGCGCGGAGGCGAGATATCCGGCCGCGTTGGCCAGGACGGCCACCGGCGGCCCGAGCAGCTGGACGATGCCGCCGCCGAGGCCGGGCCCGGCCACCTGGGCGGCCGAACGCGCCGTCTCCAGCGCCCCGTTGCCCGCCACGAGCCGCGGGCCCGGCAATACCCTCGGCAGGTAGCTCTGGTGGGCGACGTCGAAGAAGACGGTGGCGACGCCGGTGACGAAGGCCACCATGTACAGCTGGGTCATCGTCAGGGCGTGGCACACCGCGGCGAGCGGCACACTGCCCATCGCCACCGCGCGCACCACGTCCGTGCGGATCAGCAGCGGAAGCCGCCGGACCCGGTCCACCCAGGCCCCCGCCGGCAGCCCGATGAGCAGGAACGCCGCGGTCTCGGCCGCGGTGAGCAGGCCCACCTCGAAGGCCGAGGCGTGCAGGGCGACGACGGCCACCAGGGGCAGGGCCACCAGGGCCACTTGGGTACCGGCCTGGCTGGCCGCGGCCCCGGCGAGCAGCAGCCGGAAGTCGCGATGGCGGAGGAGCCCGTCTCCGGCGCGGGTGCCGGGGGCTCGTGTGGTGGTCACATGGCTGACATTTGGTGATGAAGAGGGGGCGGGTCAAAACGACCGGGGGGTTTCCGGACAGCTTGATCCGCATTCCGGACGCCAAACGAAGGTTTTGTCGTAAACCGTCCGTTCTCTCCGGTCCACCCTGCCCTGTGGTGACCTGCTACATCCTCACTAAACGTTCACCACGCGACCATATTTCCGGCCGTCGAGTGAATGTCTGATTAGAGCGGCTCGCCGCGTTCAGGTTCCGTAAGGACTGCTGACGCGCGCGGTGGAATGTGTTACGAGCTGTGAACTCAGCGTGGCCGCGGGCCTCTGACCTCGGACGACTCGGACATCCAGGGGCCCGGCCCGGCCGCCGGGGAGCCCGCCTCCAGAGCCCGGCGGTCCGGCTCCACGGCACGCGGCCCCGTGTCCCCCGGGCCCCGGCGCCGCAGGCCCGTACCGGGACGTACCGGCAGGCCCAGCCGGCACCGGTCCAGGTACTCGGTGATCTCCGAACCGTCCCACCCGCCCGCCTCCCACAGCCCCGACGACAGATGCGCCAGATAGGCGTCGGTCGGCTGCGTGCGCACGACCTCGCCCACGCTCCACGGCGCCGTGAAGGTCAGCAGCGGCAGCCCCTCCAGCGTGCCGGGGTGCACCAGCGTCTCGTAACGCCCGGGCCCGAGCCGCGCCCGGCCCCGGTCCAGCACCTCCGACAGGTCCAGGTCCGCCGCCGGGACCCGGTACATCTCCTGCGCCGCGATGTCGGAGAACTGGCCGAGCGACACCAGGTGGGCACGGGCCCACACCTCGCCGGGCCCGTCCGGGTCGTAGAACGCCACGCCGCCCGTCCAGTTCAGCGACTCCAGCGCGAAGTACATGCTCCCCGGCAGGACGACCGGTACGGAACGGACCGGCGGCCGGGGATCACGGCACCCCGGGCATGTCCGCATGCCGCCCGGCGGACGCCCGCCCGCCAGGTAGTGACGCAGCCGTGCGGCATGCATGTTGGAACCGTAGGACACGTACCAGACGTGCACGCCTCATCCCTTCGCCGCGAGCCCGGGACGAGCCGCGCAACCTTCCCGACCCACACCAACCGAACACAACGCCTGACCCGGGCAATCGACACGTGAAGCAGCATGTCGGGCCAAAAGCCGAGCCGTACGCCATGGTGCGCCCCGCGCTACCGCAGATCGCCGAACGAATCCTGCGGTTTGGTAAAGAAATAGCCGTGAGCCCTGTTCAGAGGGGGGTGACAGCAGACAGGATCCCCCGTGCAGCTCTGTGATCACCGCCGCCACGCGCGGCGCTTTATGCAGGGGGACCCCCACGTGAGACGAACAGCAGCGCTCGGCGCCGCCGGCACCCTGGTGACCGGCACGCTCATAGCCGGAGCGATAGCCGCCACGCCCGCCAGCGCGGGCCAGCACCACCGCGGCTCGGCCGAGGACCGCGGCGTGCGGATCGCCGCCGCCCGCGCGGCCGAGAAGGGCATCGACTGGCAGGCCTGCCCTGCCGACTGGGGCCTGAAGGCTCCCATCCAGTGCGGCTACGTGACCGTCCCGGTCGACTACGCCAAGCCCGACGGCCGCACCATCAAGATCGCCGTGGACCGCATCGGCAACACCGGCGGCAAGAAGGAGCGGCAGGGCTCGCTCATCTACAACCCCGGCGGCCCCGGCGGCTCGGGCATGAAGTTCCCGACCCGCGTCACCAACAAGAACGCCGTGTGGGCCAAGACCGCGAAGGCGTACGACTTCGTCGGCTTCGACCCGCGCGGTGTCGGCCACTCCGCCCCGATCTCCTGCGCCGACCCGCAGGAGTTCGTCAAGGCGCCCAAGGCCGACCCGGTGCCGGACAGCGAGGCCGACAAGCGCGCCCAGCGCAAGCTGGCCAAGGAGTACGCGCTCGGCTGCAAGGAGCGCAGCGGCGCGCTGCTGCCGCACATGACGACGCCGAACACGGCCCGTGACCTGGACGTGATCCGCGCCGGCCTGGGCGAGAAGAAGCTCAACTACCTCGGCGTCTCCTACGGCACCTACCTCGGCGCCGTGTACGCGACGCTCTTCCCGGACCACGTCCGCCGGATGCTCGTCGACTCCGTCGTCGACCCGTCGCGCGAGAAGGTCTGGTACCAGGCCAACCTCGACCAGGACCTCGCCTTCGAGACGCGCTGGGGCGACTGGAAGAAGTGGGTCGCCCAGCACGACGCCGTCTACCACATCGGCAACACCGAGGCCAAGGTCCAGGCGAAGTGGGAGCAGCTGCGCGCCACCGCCAAGAAGAACCCGATCGGTGGCGTCGTCGGCCCGGCCGAGCTGACCAGCTTCTTCCAGAACGCGCCCTACTACGACTCCGCGTGGGCCTCGACGGCCCAGGTGTGGAGCGCGTACCTGTCGGGTGACGCCAAGCCGCTGATCCAGAACGCGGGCCCGGACATGAGCGACACCGCGGGCAACGCCGCCTCCGAGAACAGCAACGCGGTCTACACGGCCGTCGAGTGCAACGACGCCAAGTGGCCCACCAGCTGGCGCAAGTGGGACCGGGACAACATCCGTACCCACGCGAAGGCCCCCTTCATGACCTGGGCCAACGCCTGGATGAACCTGCCCTGCGCCACCTGGCCGGAGAAGCAGCTGACCCCCGTCGACGTGAAGACCGGCAAGGGTCTGCCCAGCGTCCTGATCGTGCAGAGCACCCGTGACGCGGCGACCCCGTACGGCGGCGCCGTCGAGCTGCACAAGCGCCTCAAGGGCTCGCGCATGATCATCGAGAAGGGCGCCGGCTCGCACGGTGTCACCGGCCTGGTCAACCCCTGCATCAACGACCGGGTCGACACCTACTTCCTGACCGGGAAGACCGACTCCAAGGACGTGACGTGCGCGCCGCACGCCACCCCGGAGCCGAGCAAGGCGTAACCGGAGACCGGCACAACCGGGCCCCGTGTACCTGCGGCCGCGCGACATCGCGCCCGCGGGGGCACGGGGCCCGGTGCTGTCCGGGCCGTGCCGCGGACGGCCCGCTCGCGCACGCCGCGACGGGGAACGGTGTACGCACCGTAACGAAGGGGTGAAGGCAGAAGGAACCGAATATATCGAACTCAAGTTCTCTTCTTGCTATATGCTCCCGCTGTCACCACGTGATCACTTTCATCCCTGTCCCGCCACGGCCCGTCCTGCGGCAGCGCCTTGACGCGTCGCCATGACCCGGTGCCATGGCGCGGCGCCGTGTTCCGACACGGCGCCGGGGCCTCGGGGCGAGTCGGTCACGTTCCACGGAACGAACTGGGGGGCCAGTGAAGAGAACCACGAAAACGGCGTTCGGGCTCGGTGCGGCCGGACTCGCACTGTTCACCACGATGGCGCCCGGTGCCCACGCCCGGCCGGCGACGCCGCAGCCGCGCTACACCGAAGCCCAGATAGCGACGATGGACCCGGAGCGGCAGGGGAAGCTGCTCGCACCGCTGCGCGCCGCCGCGAACGCCGCGGACCGTGTCGGATCGAGCGGCCAGGCGGCGGACATCTACGCGGGCGTACGCATCGACGCGCCCCGCGGCACCGTGTACGTCTACCTGACCGACCTGTCCCGGGCCGCGCGGTTCATCGCCGCGGTCGCGGCGGCGGACCGCCACGTCGACACCGGCAGGATCACCACGGTGCAGGCCGGGCACACCCGCCAGGCCATGCACGAGGCCCGCGACCGGCTGCTCGCCGAGGAGAAGGCGGGCAAACTGCCGTACAAAATACACACGGTGGCCGTCGCGGCCGACGCTTCCGCCCTCGAAATAGCGGTGGACAAGCCCGGCGCGGCAACCAAGTCGGCCGCGGCGCGACGGGAGCCGAGCGCGCGCGGCGCCGCACCGTCGCAGGACGTGCCCCTCGTCTTCAAGCAGGGCCGGCGCATATCCCCTGCCGCCCGCACCTGGGCCGATGTGCGCTGGAAGGACGGTACGCCGTTCATCGCCGGTGACGTGCTGACCGACGGCGAACAGTACTGCTCGGCCGGACTGCCCGCCGTACGCAAGAGCGACAACAAGCGCGTCATGGTGACGGCGGCACACTGTTTCGCCAACGGCGCGAAGATAACCACCGGTTCGGGGACCACGCCCACGTTCGGGAAGTTCTACGAGGGGCTGAACGGCCTGCGGGGCAATTACGTCGGTACGGTCACCGGGGTGTCGACCGCCTGGGACGCCGAGCAGCTCATCGGGACCGACAACAACGCCGACGTCAGCGAGACGACCGGCTACAAGCCCGTCACCAGCGTCGCCTACTCGCACAACGGCGACTTCGTCTGCCAGAACGGCGCCGCCTCCTTCTTCATGCGGCAGGAAACCGTCTGCGGCATCAAGGTCACCAACGACGACATCACCTACAACCTGGACACCGGGTGGAAGGTCCGGGGCGTCGAGGGGACCCGGCTGCCCGGCAATCCGTGGACGGTCGCGCACGGGGACAGCGGCTCCATGGTGTACACGGCGAACGGTTCCGCACGCCAGGCGCGCGGAATCGTCTCGGCGCTCGCGGAGCCGTACCAGACCAATGCGGGCAGCTACATGTACTGGACCGAGGCGACGGACATCTTCAACCACTTCGGCCTGAAGCTCAATCCGACGACGTAGTCCGCGCGATACCGCGCGGGACGGCCGACCCGCCCCGGCCGTCCCGCCCGGTGGAACGCAGCTGGAACGCCCCGTGGCCGCGACCCGTCGGCCCGGGGCGAAAGCTCCCCCTGCCCGCTGCCGGACACGTCCGGGTCAGGCCTTTTCGAGGATCGTCTTCAGCTCCGACAGCATCATGACCCAGCCGCCGCTGACGCCCTCCAGCATCTTGGAGTCGGCCGAGGCGAAGCCGTCATGGGTGATGGTCAGCTTCACGCCCAGCTCCGGCTCCTCGGCCGGCTCGATGTCGAAGGCGACCTTCGAGCGCTCCTTGACGGCCTCGGCGAACTCCACGTCGCTCATGCCGAACATCTCCTGGTGCATCGGCTGCAGCGTGTGCCAGGTGTAGGCGAGCCGCTTGCCGGGCTCCGACTCGGTGACGACCTGGCCGAGGTCCTGAGGCTCGCCGCCGTCCTCGACGGGCCACAGCACCTTCGAGCCGGCCTTCCAGTCGGAGGAGGGTGCCCAGCCGCCGTGGTACTGCTTCAGGAACTCCGGGCTGGTCAGCCCCTCCCAGAGCTTCTCGGGCGTGGTGTGGATGTAGATCGTGTAGACGAACTCGGGCTTGCTCATCGCCGGTGCCTCCAGGGTGTGCTTCAGATTGCTGAGTGCGGCCATCCGACCCCGCTCGTACTGGCCGATCCAGCGGTCGGAGATTTCGTGGATGGGCACGGGATTGAGGTAGTGCAGCCTTTCCCGGCCGTGCCGGACCGTCGTGACCAGGCCCGCGCCTTCCAGCACCGCCAGGTGCTTGGACACCGCCTGTCTGGTCATCTCCAGCCCCGCGCACAGCTCGCGCAGGCTCTGGCCGGCCCGCTCGTTCAGCCGGTCCAGCAGCCGCCTGCGGCTCGCGTCCGCGAGCGCCTTGAACACCTCGTCCATGCCATCCAACCCCCTCCCCATCAGATTGGCAACCATTTGGTTGCGTGTCAATCGGGAGGGGTGCAGGCGGGCCGCCCGTCCGGTGAGGTGCCCGCACTCCGGCCGGGGTTACGGGGCGGAGGGCCCTGCCCTGCGCTGCCCCCGCCGCTCAGCGGAACCGCCGTACCAGCCCCCGCTGCGACTGCTGCCGCGCCTTGGCCTCGTTCGCGTACTCGTCCACGTACTCCTGGCCGGACAGCCGCAGAATCTCGTACATGATCTCGTCGGTGACGGCGCGCAGCGCGGCGTGCTCGCCGTCCAGGCCCGCGAACCGACCGAACTCCAGCGGCTTGCCGAACCGGATCGTGATCCGCATGGCCCGCGGCAGCCGCCGCCCGGTGGGCTGCGCCTCGAACGTGCCGATCATCGCGCACGGCACCACCGGCACCTGCGCCTTGATCGCCATCGCCGCCACGCCCGTACGCCCCTTGTAGAGCCGGCCGTCGTGCGAGCGCGTGCCCTCCGGGTAGATGCCCAGTACCCGCCCCTTGCGCAGTACCGCCAGCCCGGACCGCAACGCGGCCTGCGCCGCCTTGCCGCCGGACCGGTCCACCGGAATCTGCCCGATGCCCCGGAAGAACGCGGCGGTCAGCCGCCCGCGCACTCCGGGGCCGGTGAAGTACTCGGCCTTCGCCAGGAACGTGACCCGCCTCGGCACGATGACCGGCATCACGAAGTGATCCGAGAACGACAGGTGGTTCCCCGCGATGATCGCCGCCCCCTCCGGAGGCACATGCTCCAGCCCCTCCACGTGCGGCCGGAAGATCAGCCTCAGTAACGGCCCGAGGATCACGTACTTCAGTACCTGGTAGAACACTGGGCGTCCCCCACTCTCCGAAACCGGCTCAACGGCGTTGTTTTCGCAGGTCAGGCGAGGTGCAAGGGGAAATAGTGTAGGTGCAGGCGCGAAGGTTTTGTAACCACCCGCGGGGGCCCGGTGTCAGCTGCCTCCTGTTCACCGGACCTCTAATCAAACTTGACTAGAGCTCTTGCGGGACGTACCTTCTCTTCCGTCGGGTCACGCGTGACGGGTGCGTGGCCGAAGAGCGTGAGGAGATGTCCGCGTGACCTTCCTGCCTGATACGGGCTATGTGCCGACCGACGAGGACCGCGCGGGCCTGGACGCCTGGTTCGCGGAGTACGACGCGCGGAGTGCGCGGCGCGACGTGGAGCGCATGGCCGACCTGGCGGTGTTCCCGCTCAACCTCGTGAGCGACGACTCGGCCGGCGACGGCCGCTCGGCGCAGTGGGACCGGGCGGCCTACGTCGCGACGATGACGCAGGTGATGGGCTCCGGGGACGAGGACATCACCTTCGAATCCAGCCGGACGCCCGTCTTCCTCTCGCCCTCGATGGCCGTGGTCTTCACGGACTCGACGATGACCCTGGAAGGCCGGAGCCGGCAGCTGCGGTACGCCGACGTCCTGGTCCGGCGGGACGGGGAGTGGGCCTTCCAGACCATGATCCAGAGCGGCTGGGGCGACCACCTCTGAGCCCGGCCGCCGCCCGGGGCGCGGAGCCGTTGTCAGACCCCTGCGTTAGGGTCCGGCCATGGTGAACTTCGTGTTGGTGGCGGGGGCGTGGCTCGGGGCGTGGGCGTGGGACGAGGTGGTTCCGCGACTGCGGGCGGCGGGGCACGGCGCACACCCGCTGACGCTGTCCGGCCTCGCCGACAAGCGCGGCGTACCGGCCGGTCAGCGGACGCACGTCCAGGACATCGTCGGCGAGGTCGAGCGTCTCGACCTCCGGGACGTCGTCCTGGTCGGGCACAGCTACGCGGGCATACCGGTCGGCCAGGCCGCCGAGCGGATCGGTGAGCGGCTGTCCCGGGTCGTTTTCGTGGACTCCAGCGTGCCCGCCGACGGCGAGTCGTTCGTGGCCGGTTGGCCGGGCGAACGGGCGAAGCTGGAGGAGGCGATAGCCGGTAACGGGGGCTTCTGGGCGCCCCCGGCAGCGGCCGACTACGCGGGCCGGGGGCTCACGGACGAGCAGGTGGCGCGGATCATGGCCCGTTCGACGCCGCACCCGGGCGCCGCCCTGACCGAGCCGGCCGAGCTGACGCGCCCGCTCGGCGAGCTCCCGGCGACATACGTCACGTGCTCGCTGGACGGCGCCGGTCCGGGGCCGCGCGTGGCCGAGCTGCTGGCCGGCGGGCGTTGGCGCCTGGTCGAGCTGGACACCGGCCACTGGCCGATGTTCTCCGGGCCGGGCGAGCTGGCGCGGATACTTCTCGACTCGGCCGAGCGGTGACCGGGGGCCAGGCGGTGACTGCGAGCGGGCCGGGTCGGCGCGGGTCGGGGCCGGTCGGGGCCGGTCGGGGCCGGTCGGTCGGAGCATGTGAGGGGTGGGGGAGCGGGGGCAGTGTAAGGGGGTGGTGTGCCGGTGGGGCGGAATTCATCGCGTTGCGAGGAGGGCTGAGTCGGCACGGCCGTGCCCTCCGTAGAACTGGGTGCCCACCGTGCACGGGGGCCGACTGCCGTCACCGCGGCGTGCGTTCCCGTGTGCTCCCCTGTGGCCCGGCTGGAGGTCAGTGAAGTGAGCCACCGATACGTGAGCAGCAGTCACCGGCATGTGAACAAGCGGACCGGCGCCCTCGTCGGCGGCGCGGCGGCGGCCCTCCTGGCCGCGGCGATCGTGCTGCCCCGGGCCGACGCGAGCACGGAGCGGCCGCGGTCACCGCGGGCCTTCTCCGCCGAGTCGGCCGCGCGGACCGCTTCGTCGCTGAAGGCGGATCTCGGCGCCGAGCGTACGGCGGGCTGGTATCTCGACGCCGGGAGCGGGCGGCTCGTGATGAACGTCCTGTCGGCGGACGACGCCGGGGCGGTCGAGGAGCGAGGGGCCGTCCCGCGGGTCGTCCGCAACAGCACGAAGGAATTGCGGGCGGTCACGCGGACGTTGGGCGCCACCGCGGCCCTTCCCGGTACGGCGTGGTCCATCGACCCGAGGACCAACCGGGTCTCGGTCCTCGCCGACCGTACGGTCACCGGCGAGAAGCTGGCCGCCCTCGGCAAGGCGGTGGAGGCCGTGGGGGACGGCATGGTGAGCGTCAAGCGCTCGGCGGGGGAGTTCCGGCGTTACGACGGAGGAGGGAGCGGTGGTGGCGTGGGCGGTGCCGGTGGCGGAGACGGCGGAGATGGTGGGGGCGACGCGGGTGTCGGGGCGCTGCCCATAGGAGGGAGCGCCATCTTCGGGGGCGACGCGCGCTGTTCACTGGGGTTCAACGTCACCCTTCAGGGCGCCCCCGCGTTTCTGACCGCGGGGCACTGCGGCAAGGGTTCCGCGACCTGGTCGGCCGACCAGGCGGGGGCGCGTCCGCTGGGCACGGTGGCCGACGCGCAGTTCCCCGGGAGCGACTTCGCCCTGGTGACGTACGACGATCCGGGCGCCCGGCCGGAGAGCGCGGTGGGCCTGCGGAACGGCGGTACCCAGCAGATATCCCGTGCCGCGGAAGCCGCGGTCGGGATGCGTGTGCAGCGGTCCGGCAGCACGACGGGACTGTCGGACGGGACCGTCACCGGTCTGGACGCGACGGTGAACTACGGCAACGGCGACATCGTCAACGGGCTGATACAGACGGACGTGTGCGCGGAGCCCGGGGACAGCGGCGGATCGATGTTCTCCGGGGACGCAGCCATGGGACTGACCTCGGGTGGCAGCGGCGACTGCACGCGGGGCGGGGAGACGTTCTTCCAGCCGGTCACCAAGGCCCTGGAGGCAACGGGCGCCGAGATCGGGCAGGGGGGTGGTGGCGCGGCCGACGGCGGTGGCGGTGTAGCCAACGGTGGCGGAGGTGCGGCCACCGGCGGCAGCGACACCGACGGCAACAGCAGCGCCGGGACATGACCGCGCCCTCGCATCCCGCCCCGCACCCCGCCCCGCACCCCGCCCGGCATCCCGCTCCGCGCCTCCCGCCCCGGCACCCCCCCGCCTCCCGCTCCCCGTCTCCCAACTCCCCACCGACCGGCAGCCGTACGCCGATCACCGGTCGGCCCCGGACGGCGCCCCGTCCGCGATCTGTTCCCGGCGCGGCGCGGGCGGGATGATGTGCCGGTGGACCCTCTGACCGGCATGCTCACGGCACTCGCGGGACGGGGCGCGGGGGAGGCGGCGAAGCCTCTCCTCGGGCGCGTCAGACGGGAGTTGGTCAAGCGCGGGCTGAAGAAGCCCAAGGACGCCGTCGGGGTGCTGGCCACCCTCGACGGACCGCACCGGGGCCGTTTCGCCCCACCGCTGGCGTCGGTCGACGAACTGCCGCCCGGTGTCACCCACGCCCGGATCAGGAAGCTGGCGCAGGAGCCGACGTTCACCGCGCTGGCCCGCCAGCTGATCGCCGTGTACCTGTGCTCGGACGACGGGCGGCGCGAAGGGGAGAGCCGGGAGGAGGTGAGCGTCAGCCTCCGGGAGCAGGAGCGGCGGGAGAGCCGGCGGCAGATCGAGGAGGGGCTGCGGATCTTCTTCGACGAGTCGCTGGGGCCGGCGGGCGCGCAGGGCTTCGGCCCGTATTTCCGTGCGTTCTTCGCGGTGTTCGACGAGAACTGCCGGAGCGTCGCGTCGAAGATCAGGGACAAGTGCGCCGGACCCGACCAGGGCTTCGCCTGGGCCGGTCACACGCTCACCCTCGCCACCGTCAACCGCGTCGAGCGCAACGTCGCCAAGCTCCAGCACATCGCCGCCCTGCACCGTACGCAACGGGCGCCGGCCGAGGAGCGGGAGCGGTGGCAGGAGGAGTACAACGAGGCCTTCCGGTACCGCAACGAGCGGATCGAACTGCCCGACCTGGAATTCCGTACGCTGATCCACTACAGCAAGATCTTCGTCAAGCCCACGGTCTCCATGCTCACCATGGCCTCCGGCGGGGAGTCCGAGACCGGGCTGTCCCGGGAGGCGGTGTGGCGCCAGGACTTCTCCGGCCTGCTGGACGCCCTGGACCGGACGGTGATCCTCGGCGATCCGGGCGCGGGCAAGTCGACGGTGAGCCAGGTGCTCGCGTGCCAGTGGGCCGCCGAGGGCCGCGGGGTCGCGTTCCTGCTGAAGGTGCGGCAGCTGACGTTCAGCAGAAGCGGTTTCCACCTGGTCGCCGAGATCGAGCGGGTGCTGCGCGACGTGTACCAGAAGCCCGCGCCCGCCGGACTGGTCGAGGAACTGCTGCTGAACGGTTCGGCACTGGTCATCTTCGACGGGCTGGACGAACTGCCGACGACCGTACGGGGCCGCGATGCCAGTGACGTCATAGAGGCGGCGGGCAGCGCCTATCCGCTGTCCCGCTTCATGGTCACCTCGCGGCGGCTCGGCTACTCGGCGGTCCAGCTGGACCAGGAGGTGTTCTGCGACTACGCCCTCCAGCCGTTCTCCGACGGCCAGGTGGAGGAGTACGTCGGCAAGTGGTTCACGCGCCGGGCGGGAGCCCGCGACGAGACGGTGGACCTGCTCGTCGAGAATTTCATGGAGCAGAGCAAGACCATTTACGACCTGCGCCGCAATCCGCTGATGCTGGCCGTGATCTGCCTGTTGCACGCGGGACACAACGAGATTCCGCGCAGCCGGCCGAAAATCTACCGGAAATGCGTCGAACTGCTGCTGCGGACCTGGGACTCGCACCGGGGAATCGGAGAGCCGGTGTGGGACCTGGAAGCGCTGGAGGTGGTGCTCGGCGAAATCGCGTACCACACCCTGCTGTCACCGGAGTTCCAGTACGGCATGGAGCGGGCGCAGGTGCAGGAGATCGCCGTCACGAACCTGCTGACGGAGGCCGTGCCGGACCGGCCGACCGCGGTCCGGCTGGCCAAGCGCATGATCGACCTGTGCAGGGGCCGGGCCTGGATGTTCACCGACACCGTCGGCGGCCGGCCGGGCGAGGAGCGGTACTCCTTCGCGCACCAGAGTTTCCAGGAGTACTTCGCGGCTCAGTTCCTCGTGCGGCACGCCGCTACGCCGGAGGAGGTCGGTGAGGAGATCGCCCGGAACATCGCACACGGGCGCCTGGAAATCTTCTCGCAGATCTGTCTCTCGCTGGCCGCCGCGAAATTCGAGCGGGGCGCCTCGCGCGTCTACACGCACTGTCTGCGGCGTGGTGCGGCGGACGAGGGCGGTACGGTCCCGGATTCCGGGGCCCCACACATGTCGGCCGCCGAGACCGGACAAGCCCAGGTCGTCGAATTCCTCGCGAAGAGCGCGGACATCGTGATGCTGAACGGCGAGGCGCTGCAGACCATCGCGGACCGGGTCGTCATGCGCCTGACCCGCGGCGCGCAGACCCTGCTCGCCCGGTACCTGCTGCGGGCCGACTTCCGGCACGCGGACTCGATGCAGCGCCTGATCGCGGACTCCTTCCGTACGCTGCGCAGCCAAGAGCCCCGCGCTTTCGACGCGGTGGTGAGGAAGAACCTGTGGGCCTGGGAGCTCTGTCTCCAAGAGGGCGTCATCGGGCCGAACCCGGGGCGGGGCCTGGTGCCGGAGGTCGTCCGGCTCTTCGACGGCGGGCTGCACCACCTGCGGGGCGGCGGCGCCTCGTGCACCGCCCTCTGGATCGCCGAGCAGCTCGGGAATCCCCGGCCCGACCCCGCCGTGCGCGACCGCTGCGTCCTCATCCTGGAAGGCCTGCGGGACCTGGCCGAGACCGGGCGCATCGTGCAGGGCGAGGCGCCGACACCGCCGTACGACCTGTTCAAGCGGAGCGAGCAGAACGCGCACACGGTGTCGTCGGCGCTCCTGCGCTCGCCCCGGCACTCGGCGGAGGCCGCCGCCGGGCTCGCCTACCTGGCCATGGCCTTCTGCGAACTCATGGCCCAGAACCAGCCCGGTGTCATCACCGAGTCCCACCGCGTCCTGGACGGCTTCATGCGGGCGCGGGCCACGCGGAGGACGGAACACCTTCCGCCCGGTATCAGCAGGCTGAAATACAGCGACCGGCAACGGATCGAGGAATGGGCGGTCGGCCGCGTCCAGTTCTTCGAGTGGGTCGACTGGAGTGTGGAGGTCTCCTGAGGCGACCGGGCCGTGGCGCCCGGAGGCGAGGCAGCCCGGTCACCTGTTCGCTTGGCCGCCCGGTGCCGGGTCCCTAGTCTGGAGTCTCGGCTCGTCCGTCCGAGCCTCGGGGGAACTCCATGGACGAAAAGCCCGCACCGTCCGGGGCCGCCGCCCCGCCCGCCCTGAGCGTCCGCGACCTCGCCGGGCGCGTGGTGTCGAGCTGCGCACCGGAGGAGGCCGCGTACTTCGATCTGACCGCCGACGCCTACTTCGCGCACGCCGCACGACGCCGGGTCGTCCGGTGGCCGTCTTCGCGCCGGGTGCCCACGGGGTTCGGCGACCCGGAGGCGGCGGCCCTGGTCACCTCCGTCGTCCTCGCGGTGCTCACCGGCACGGCCTCGGACCTGCTCGCCGGCTGGTTACGTGCCGCCACCGGCCGCCGTCGGTGGTGGCGGCGCCGTCGCCCGGTGACCGGACACACCCGTCTGGTGGCACCGGCGGACGCCGACTGGGACACCCTGGAACGGCAGATAGCGGCGGCTGCCCTCCGGGCGGCGGCCACGCCCCGGCAGGCCGCGGCGATCGCGGCGGCCGTCCGCGCGGAACTGGAGCCGTCCGCCCCCACCGAGGAGTCCCCGGAGGGGCCGGAGCCCCCGATCGTCCCCGCGCCCGCCCCCGCCCCGACGGAATGACCGGCCATGACCGGCGCCCAGGCCGCACCGGGCCCGTACGGCGGACGACCACGACCGGACAAGCCCCCGCCTGACACGCCCCCACCTGACGTACCCCCGGCCGACAGGCCCCCACCCGACACGCCCCCGCCGCCGTCCGCCACCGTGACCCGCTTCGCGCTGCTCGCCGTCACCGTTCTCGCGGCCTCGACGCTGCTGCACTCCAGCACGCTGTTCATGGTCGAGGAGGCTCTTGGCCACTCCCGGCAGGAGCAGCAGACCGCCTGCGCCGACGCGGTGCGCGAAGCGGCCCGGAACGCGGCGGCCGACGCGGCGCCGATCGCGGTGCGCGGGGCGGCCGGAAGCCCGTTCGGCGGGGCCGCCGCCCGCTCCACGGAAGCGTTCGACCCGGCCGCCGTGGCCCGCGACTTCGAGGGATGCGTCCAGGGGATCGCGGTCTCGGTCGTCCTGAAGACTGCCGTACTGATCCTCCTCACCTGCGCGGTGGCCGTCACCCTCTACCTCGCCCACGCGCGACTCGCCCGCACCGGCCCCGCTGTCGGCCTCGACCGGCTGGCCGCGGACCCGCGCCGCGCGGCCGTCGCCCGCGTCGTACGGCAGGTGCTGGCCGACACGGCCGCGCCCGCCTCGGTCACCGTGGTCTTCGCCCCGCTCCAGCACGGCCGTACAGGCCGCTGCGTGGGCTTCCCGGGCCGCTACCGCGTCGTGCTCTCCCTGGCGCTCGCCGTGCACCACGAACAACACCCGCACTTGCTGCCCGGCGTCCTCCGCCACGAACTGGCGCACGTCCGCAACCGCGACATCGGCATCACGCAGCTCACCATCGCCCTGTGGTGGGCGTTCCTGACGACGGTGGCCCTGCCGGCGCTCCTGGCCTCCCTCCTGCTCGGACCGCTCGACATCCGTTACGCGGTGGCCGAGACCGGGGTGGCCCTGCTGCTGCTCTGGTTCGAGCGGGCGGCCGTGCTGCGGGCCCGGGAACTGCTGGCGGACGCGGCCGTACAACACCCGGACTATCCGGAGGTACTGCGCACCGCTGCGGCGCTGCCCGGGAGCACTCGCGAACGCGCGGGCGCGCTGCGGCCGTTGCGCGCTCTCCGGCGCTCCGGTACGCCCGGGTGGCCCGGCACCCCACGCAAGCGGACCGCGCCGCGGTTTCGGCGCTGGATCTCCTACCACCCGGACTGGACCCTGCGGGAGCACCGCGTCACCCATCCGAACAGCCTGCTCGCCCCCTCCCTCTTCGAAGCGGCAGCGGCCGGAATCCTGGTCGGTTTCGGCTACCAGCCGCTGTCGTCGGCCGTGGAGTCGCTGTGGCCGACGGGGCCGCGGCTACAGCCCTGGCTGGTCGGCACGTTCTACGGCGTCCTGCTGTCCGGAATCCTCGGGCTCGCGGTGTGGCGGGCCGTATGGCGGTCCGTGCTGGACGGCGGGCCGCCCGTCCGTACCTTCCCGTCGGCGGCCGCCGCGACGGCCGGAATCCTGGCGGGGCAGGTCCTGTTGCCACTGAACCCGCCGGTCGCGGTGTGGCGGACCGTGGTGCACCACGCTCCGGCGGTGGGGATCGCCTGGGCGGTGGCGCTGCTCGTCATGGTGTGGGGGTTCACCGCCTGGCAGGCGGTGACCGCCGAATGGTGGCTGGCCGGTGGGGTGCGCCCGCGCCGGGGCGCCGTGGTCGTGGCGCTGCTGGCGGGGCCACCGCTGCTCGGCTACCTGCTCGGACGCTGGTTCTTCGACCTGTCGGGGCTGCTGTTCGCCCAGACGTCGGGCCGCTATCTGGCGGCGAGTGTCCTGGGCCGTGTCATCGACAACCTCACCATCGGAGCCATGGCCGTGGCCGTGCTGTTCGCCGCCGCGCCATGGATACTGCGCGGGCTGCGCCGAGGTGCCGGGTGGCGCGCGGCCCACCGCCCGGCCGTGCCCGTGCCGGCCCCGCGGTGGTGGGTGGTGGGGGCGTGCGCGCTGGCCGTGATTCCCGTGTTCCTGCTGGCGGGAAGCCCGTTGCACGCGGATCTGCTGGCCGGACTGCAACGGGTCACCGAGCAGGCCCGTAGCGGACGCAACCCGGCCGAATTGCAGTCGGGCTACGCCCCGTTCCTCCCCACCGCGCTGGTCGGCGCGGGCTGCATCGCGCTGGCCGGGCTGACGGTGGCGCTGACGGGGCGGGGCACACCGGCCTCGGGCCGCCGGATGCGCGGACGCTTCCCGCTGCTGCTGCTGGGCGCCGCCGCCGCTGCGCCCGCTGCGGCTCCACTGGTGCTGTTCCACGTGCAGCTGGCGATCTGCGGCTGGAGCGACATCGAGGCGTGCTTCACCGAACGGCTGCCCTTGCGGGAGGCCGTGGTCTTCGGTCGCTGGATGCTGTTGTGCGGTGTCTATGTCGGCTTGGCGTTCCTGCTGGTCACCTTCGCCGTACAGGGCGCCCTCCCGCGGCTTCCGCGCCTGTCGCGTCTCCCACGACGGGCGCAGGCGGCGCCGCCTCCGCGACAGCGGGCGCCCCTGCTCCCGCCCCTCCGCGGACGCACGGGGCCGGTCGCCCTGCGATACCTCCGCGGTGCCCTCGTGACCTGCGGTACGGTCCTGGCCGCCGCCAGCTGCGCCGCGTTGGCCGTGGGGCTCACCCCGGCCCAGGTCGACATGGAGCGGATGCCCGTCGCGCGGGCCGCTCTGGAGCCGTACCTGGTTCTGCGTCCCGGCACCGTGCCGTGGGACCGGGCGTGCGCCGAAGGGGTGCGCAGGGACCTCCAGGTCGACCTGAACGTGGTCACGGACGAGGGCCTGGATTACTGGTGGGCCGGGACCGTGACGGTCTTCGGGTCGAGCGACGACCCCGGGCTGGTGGCCCTCGCCGTCGCGGGGCGGGAGAGCCTGCTCGGCGCCGACGACCTGGACATCGCGCAGGCGCTGACCGACGCCGAGCTCTACTGCGCGTACCGGCTGCAGGAACGGGGCGCCGCGCGCGAGCAGGCGCGTCCCGCCGGCCACCACCCGCGCCGGGAACAAACTTCGGATCACGGCCAGTAGCAAGTGAGCTCACGCCGTGGTCTGTGGGACGGGGACGCAGGAGCCCGATGTGGTGCCCTTCCCTGAAGGAGAAGCGTCATGAGGAAGCCGACCGTAACGGTGATGTTCCGGCCGGCCGGTGTCCCTGTGCCGGCAGGACTCGGCACGCCGAGCGCGCCGGCCGCGCCACCCCGGGCGCAGAACCCGGTCGCGGCGGACAACCCGACGGGAATCATCCGTCTGCAGAACGTCGCCACGAGCAACAGTAGGAAAGAGCCACCGCCCCGTGCACGGCGGCGCCGACGGCCAGGGCCTCCTCGTCGTACACGACCCGGCTGGAGTGGTTGTCGGGCACCTGCCCGGCGGCCTGCCCCGGCGGGCACGCGCCGAGGAACGCCATGGCCCCGGGGACCCTGCGCAGGACGAACGCGAAGTCCTCCGCCGCCATGATCGGGTGGGGCAGCAGACCGACCCGCCCGGAGCCGAGGGCCCCCGCCGCCGCGCGGGTGACCAGGTCAGTGAATCCCGGGTCGTTGGTGACCACCGGTGTGACGTCCGGCAGTTCCACGTCGGCGGTCAGCCCGTGCGCCGCCGACACCCCCGCCACGACCCGCACGATGCCCTCGCGGACCTTCTCGCGGGTGGCGTCCGACAGGGTGCGGAAGGTGCCCGCGATCTCCGCAGTGTCGGGGATGATGTTGGACGCCGTACCGGCGGTGATGCGGGTGACGGTGAGCACCGCCGGTTCGAAGACGCTGACCGTACGGGTCACCATCGTCTGCAACGCCTGGACGATCTCGCAGGCCACCGGCACCGGATCGAGCCCCCGCTGCGGCGCGGCGGCGTGCGCGCCCCGGCCGTGCACGGTGATCGCCAGCATGTCCGCGGCGGCGGACTGCGGGCCGGGCCGCAGGTGGACCGTGCCGGACGGATGCCGGGTGGTGATGTGCAGGGCGAACGCCGCGTCCACCGTTTCGCCGTCCGGCGTCTCCAGCACGCCTTCCTCGATCATGGGCTGCGCGCCCTCGCAGATCTCCTCGGCGGGCTGGAACATGAACACCACCCGGCCCGCCAGCCGTTCCGCGCGGGCGGTGAGCAGCCGGGCCGCGCCGAGCAGCATCGCGGTGTGGGTGTCGTGCCCGCAGGCGTGCATGATCCCCGGCGTACGGGAGGCGAAGTCGAGCCCGGTCTCCTCGGTCTGGGGCAGCGCGTCCATGTCGGCGCGCAGCAGGATCGTGCGGCCCGGCCGGGCGCCGGTCAGCGTGGCGGTGACGGAGGTGAGCCGGTCGCCGGTGGTCACGGTCAGCGGGAGGCCGGACAGTTCGCGCAGCACCGTCCGCTGCGTACGGGGCAGGGCGGTCCCCAGCTCCGGCGCGCGGTGGATCTCCCGGCGTACGGCGGTGATCCGCGGCAGCATCCGCCGGGCGTCTTCGAGGAGCGTGCGGTCGCCGTCGTCTCCCATGGGCCCATGATGAGATCGCGGCGCCCGTACGGCCAGAGCGCCGCACCGGCCGCGCGCCGCAAGGCCGACGGCGGTGGGGGGGGGGGCCCGGCGGCCCCCC